>CAJULW010000042.1 GCA_910587515.1 uncultured Duncaniella sp. | reverse complement strand
TCTGTCCATGGGCTGGTTCGCAGGGGCCTGGAGTCGGTGATCGTAATGCGGGTGCTTGAGTCAGTGGCTCTCGCTGCTTCTGGAAACGGAGCCTCGGCATTGTCCGCGTGTTTCGGGGCGAAAACCCGTGAAGCGATATCGTCTCTTCTATCCGTGCTTGGTGCTCCGGGCGCTCCTCTGATGAGAAAACCCTTTGTGCTTTAGGGGTAAAATTATCGGGCCTTTTATGTCCGTTTTGCTCTATTATCGCTAACTTTGCAGTCATGAAACAGAATACGCCAACTTGCGGAGTGGTTGTCTACTGCGCCTCGTCATCGGACATAGATCCCGGCTACATTGATGTGGCTCGGCTGATGGGCTCGCTTCTTGCTGAAGCGGGCCTGCCGCTGATATGCGGTGGCGGTGGCGGAGGTATGATGGCGGCTGCGATAGAAGGGGCCGTGGATGCCGGAGGAGAGGCCATAGGAGTGCTACCGCATTTCATGATGGAGCGTGGTTGGAATCATCCGCGCCTTAGTCGTTGCATAGACACAGAATCGATGCATCACCGTAAGATGACAATGGCGTCGATGGCTTGTGCGGCCGTGGCGTTACCTGGGGGTATCGGAACTCTCGATGAGCTTGCCGAGATCATGACCTGGCGTCAGCTTGGACTTTTTTCCGGACTGGTTGTCATAGTCAATGCCGAGGGATATTACGATTCTCTTATACGCCTTTTCGAAGAGATGCGATCCAAGGGTTTCATGAGGGGCGGGGAGATCCCGGCTACGGTTGTGGATAATCCAATTGTGGCTATGTCGGTGATTAAAGGGTCGGTAGAATTATGAATGTCATCGCGCGGATTGATTCGATCGTTCCTTTCGGTTCCGGTTTGTGCAGGGAGTACGAGGCTCCGGTGTCAGCGTCTGAAAAACTTACGATGACACTTGGTAAAGTTCCTTATACGTCTGGAATTGTCCCTGAACAGAGAGTGCAGCTCCCTGGTTATGATTCGGGGGTTTTATGTCTGCTTATCGGAGTGTTCCTCCTGCTCGCCTTCAATGTCCGCCACTATTCGATATTTCTTAAGAATTTTTCTTATGATCTTTGGTCTGTACGTCGCACGGAGGATTCTTTTGGAGTCAGGACTGTCAGTGAGACGGGCATACAGATGTCGATTGTGCTTTTGACGTCGATATGTCAGGGCATTATCATAAATGCCGCATTGAATTCTTCAGGTTTTACCACCCAGTTGCCGGTATTTCCGGAGATTGCAGCTATTGCTGTCTGTGCCCTGCTGTTCTACTTTTGGCAGCTTGCCGCATATCGGATGGTGGGATATGTATTTATAGACCGTTTTTCAGCCAGACAATGGATCAAAGGGTTCAACGCGTCTCAGGCTCTGTTGGGCATATCGCTTACCGTTCCGGCTCTTGTGGTGTTGTTCAATCCGGAGGAGGCTTCCATAATGGTGGTTATCGGTGTCGTGTGCTATCTTGTGGCCCGTCTGATATTTATTTTCAAAGGCTTTAGGCTTTTTTACGAGAATTTTGGCTCGTTGATTTATTTTATTTTGTATCTTTGCAGTCTTGAAATTGTGCCCCTTGTATTAATATTCAGATGCATCCGGCATTTCAGCCACTTACAACCTTAAGGACTCAGACAGTGAAAGTTAAAAAAGTTTTAGTCTCTCAGCCAAAACCTGCGTCAGACAAATCGCCTTATTACGATATCGCCGAAAAATATGGAGTCGAGATTGAATTCCGTCCATTCATAAAGGTTGAAGGTCTTAGTGCCAAGGAATTTCGTCAGTCGAAGATTGCTATTTCGGATTTTACGGCAATCATTTTCACCGCCCGAACTGCTATTGATCATTTTTTCCGTTTGTGCGAGGAGATGCGTATCTCTATTCCGGACACAATGAAGTATTTTTGTACGACAGAGTCTATAGCTCTGTATTTGCAGAAATATATCGTCTATCGCAAACGTAAGATATTTCATGGTGAGACTGGTAAACTTGACGGAATGCTGCCTTCCCTTGTTAAACATAAAAAAGAGCGTTTTCTATATATCGTTTCCGATGTGCATAAGGACGATACGAGCATTCTTGACAAAAATGGCATAAACTATACGAAAGCGGTGATGTATCGCACGGTGTCGAATGACTTTGGCCCCGATGAGAAGTTCGATTATGATATGCTGCTCTTTTTCAGTCCTTCCGGTATTGATTCGCTTTTGAAAAACTTCCCCGGGTTCGAGCAGAAGGATATCCGGATAGGATGCTTCGGAGCGACTACTGCGCAGGCCGTGAGAAACGCGGGGTTGCGTCTTGACCTCGAGGCCCCGTCTGTAAAGGCTCCGTCGATGACGGCCGCTCTTGAAAACTTCCTTAAGGAAGACGCTAAAAATTGATATCGATTCTTTACAATATCAGGGCTGATGCTTGGCCTACGATTATATAAAATAGAAAAATTACGCAGCGAGATTGCGATCGGACAGTTATTTGACCGAAGCAATCCCGCTGCTCGGTCTATAATGGCTTTTCCCTTGAGGGTTTTGTGGCGTCACAATATCTCACGTCGTTCTGCGGACTGTCCGCAATTTCTTGTGTCAGTACCGAAGAAAAGATTGCGTCACGCTGTAGACCGCGTGCGGATGCGCCGTAGGATCAGGGAGGCTTATAGGCTTAACCGTCATCTTATTCCACGCGATATTTCTCTTGACATCGCGTTTATATACGTGTCTTCCGAGATACTTCCCTATAAGGATGTCGAAAAGGCTCTGTGCCGTGCGCTTACCCGTATATCAACCTCTATTGATCAACAGGATTGAGACGATTGCTTACACTTCCGATTCGTTTTTACAGGCTTTGCGTATCTCCGATGTTGCCGCCTTCTTGCCGATTCTCTCCGACTTGTAGCGAATATGCTATAGAGGCGATAATGAAACATGGTGTGTTTCATGGTGGTTGGCTGGCCATAAAGCGTATATGCCGTTGCCATCCCTGGGGCGGTTCCGGCTATGATCCTGTCCCATGATAGACTGCCATACACATCATCATAGGGCCAATGCTGTCATCGACATTGACCCGGTAGATTCGCTTGTCCATTTGCGAAGAGGATTTCTCTACTCTGTAGGCATTCATCCGTGGAACGTTTTTCGGGTTGACGACAGGGCTTTGCGCCTGTTGTGTGCTCTTGCCGCAGAACCGCAGGTTCTTGCTGTCGGTGAATGTGGGATTGATCTTAAAATCCGTGACAGGCTTGATTGTCCGATTGCCACCGCATCTGAGATTTTGGCTCGTCAAACATCGCTTCTGGAGTTTCATTTCGATTTGAGCGAGTCACTTCGCAAGCCTTTGATTTTGCACATAGTCAAGGCTTTTTCTGAGATCATAAATCTCAGGCGCATTTGGAAACCTTCGCAACCGTGGATCATCCATGGTTTTCGCGGTAAGCCTCAATTGGCTTCCGAGCTTGTCCGTCATGGTTTTCATCTTTCTTTCGGGGCTTATGCCAATCCTGATTCGGTGGCTGCGACACCATCATCTCGTGCCCTTGTCGAGACGGATGAAAGTTTGTTGCCTCTCACTCTGATCCGTCGTCGGATCGGTTTGTAAGAGGTCTTTTTGTTGTCTCCTCTACGATTCGTGAAGCATTTCGCTTCAGCCCGGTGAGTTTGGTGCGTTTTATTGCCGACTGACGGAATATGGCAGAGAATTTTTCCTGGGGCATATCACGTATATCCACAGTGTCGAGGGCGAGTATTTCCGGACGCGGAAAAAATTCTTCTATTTCTGTCACCGGTGGGTTGATGTTATGTGGACAGCATCTTTGACATTCGTCACATCCATATATATGGTTTGAAAGAATGGTGTTTTCCGGTAGTGGTCCGCGGTGTTCTATCGTGAGATATGAGAGACATCTTCCGGCATTGATATGGCTGTGTGTTTTTTTGATTGGTTTTTTTGACAATTCCAGTGCGTGGCCGGGGCATCGACTGACGCATCTGCCACATTCTCCGCATGTGAGCGTGCAAGGTTCATCAGGCGAAAGCGAAAGTGTTGTCAGTATTTCGCCTAAAAAGAAATGCGAGCCGGCTCCGGGAATTATAAGTTGATTGTTGAGGCCGATGAAGCCCACCCCGGCTCTGACCGCCCAATAGCGTTCACGCAGAGGAGCGGTGTCGACGCACACCCGGCATTGCTCTCCTGTAGAGGACATGATTTGTTCGGCCACGTTTCCAAGCCTATACCTTATCACTTCGTGATAATCATCACCGAGAGCGTATGAAGCCCATTTCAGTCCGGTGGAGGTGGTGTTTCCGTAAGGTGTGTAATAATTGAACGCGCATGATATCAGACTTCGGGCACCGGGTAGAAGCAGCCGAGGGTCTCGTCTGATATCGTGATATCTTTCCAGATAGGACATATCTCCGTGGTGTCCGGATGCTATCCACTGATGATATTCTTCGTCTGTATGGCTGTCTACAGGGTCGGAAAGGGAAGCTATGCCAATTTTGAATACGCCTGCGGAGGCAAGAAGTTTCTTTATTTCAGATTTGTCCATGGAAAAGTTTTGTTCCACTGTCTTTACATGGGAAGTGGCAGAAACTCGTAGCCTTGTTCCTTCAGCCATTCGATGGCACGGGGTAGGGCGTAACGCATATTATGGTGAGCTTTCAGCGAGTCGTGAAACACGATGATAGAACCGTTGCGTGCATAACGTTTCACGTTCTGCAAGACGTCTTCTCCGTTTAGGTGTTTGGAATAGTCCCGTGTCACAAGGTCATACATAATTATATTGTAATGACGCTTTATAAGTTTAGTCTGCCATGGCGATATGATGCCATGTGGCGGGCGGAACAGCGTGGAACCGATCAGACGGTCTGCTTCAGTTATGTCGCGGAAATATCTGGTGGCGCACTCTTTGATACCCTGCAGATGATGCATAGTATGGTTACCATAAGAGTGGCCGCGTCGTTTCACCTCCTCGAACACTTCGGGATAGCGACGGACATTGTCACCGACCATAAAGAATGTGGCTTTTATTCCGTAGCGGTCGAGTACGTTAAGCACCCATGGGGTTTCCTCCGGGATAGGGCCATCGTCAAATGTAAGATAAACCACCTTCTTTCCACGGTGAAGTATGCGCCAGATGGCTTCCGTGAAAAGAAGGCGGTAGAAGAATGGTGGTTGTTCAATCCACATTGCAATATTAGATCTGTTATACGTCTTTGGCCTTCATTAAAATATGAATACCTATAATAATTATTGCTGTAGGATTGAAACGATACGGTCGAAGTTGACTCCCATGGCGGTCAGACGGTCGATCATCTTCTCCACATCACCTCCCGCATCGCTGAGATCCTGTAGGAGATATACCATATAATATGTTTCGATGAAGCGGTCGTTAAGTGGCAGGGTTGCATATTGCCACGGGCTTAGGCTTTGATAGTATTTTACATTGGACGCGTAGCGGAGTATTTCTTTCTCAAGAAGCTCCACAGCGTGGTTCGATGCTTCTTGGTTGCCGGTAGCGATTCCGACTCGCGCGTAGATCTGTGCCATTTGCTGTGGGATCTGTACTGCGAAAGGCGAAGCTGATTCCGGGAGTTTCTCTTCTACGAGTTTCACGAGTTCGAGAGCTTTGGCATAGCGGTCAGCCTTGAATTCTTCAAGTTTTTTGCGGTCAGAATCGTTTGCCGTGATCGAATCCGCGCGTTCGGCCATAGCGGCTTCGTTGATCATGGCCGTGGCCGTGGCTATTATGTAGGAACGTGTCGTCGTGACCATTTTCCTTACGGTCTCGTCAAGATAGATCTGGCTTGGATCCGTGACTTTGTCAAGTCCGCCCCAACGGAATTTTTCAGTGATGTTGCGATACGCTTTTTCTGTATTGACAGCGGAGATGTCTTTATCACTGTTTTCTTCGTTGCGTAGAGGTGTGACCTCGTAGGCCATACCGGTCGAGCGGAGATATGGTTGGAGACCGACATAATAGTCGGACGGTACTGTAGATGCGAAATATATAGGATGTTTCCAACCGTTTTTCACAGAGGTTGCGAGTATGTCGAGCGAAAGAATCTGACTCAGGCTCAGACCTCCATGGCGTGAGGCGTCGCGGTCGTTTGCCATATTGGCTTCGATTGATGTGTCGGCTACAGCGGCTTCCTCCTCGGTTATGCGTCCTGCTTTGACTGCTGCGGGAATGTCGACGGGTATGAAGAAATTATTGTATTTCATCATCGGTGCGTTCCAGGCGTTCTCGCTTGATTTCGGATCGTATACCTGACGCAAGGCTGTGAAGATATTTACCGGAGTCGTATCGCATTCAGCATCGAAATAGCTGAAGTTCATGCGCTCGTATCCGTAGTCTTCGGGTTTGGCGAGAGTTTCGATGCCTGGAGCCTCATATGACGGGTGCTTGACCTGGTTGGCGTACCAGTCTGTGGTCAGGTATGAAAGATTGACTACTTTTACGTCGGTGCGATGTCCTTCGACTTCCTGTGCGTACCATAGCGGGAATGTGTCGTTATCTCCGTTGGTGAAGATTATGCCGTTTTCGTCTACGGAGTCGAGATAGTTCATGCCGAAGTCGCGGGTGACGTAGCGTCCCGAACGGTCATGGTCATCCCATGTCTGCGATACCATTTGCAATGGTACGATCAATCCGATTACGCATGCGAAAATAGCCCCTGCAAGACTGGCCTTGCACTCTTTTGCGTTTTCAACATCGCTTTGGGGGGCCGCCTCCATCGTTTGGGCGGGGAGTTTCTTTGTTTTGCCGAACAACTCTCTGACAAGGGCCCAAAGTCCTGCCACTCCCATGCCGAGCCAGATGGCGAACGCGTAAAAAGATCCGGCGAATGCGTAGTCTCGTTCGCGGGGCTGGGTCGGGGTCTGATTGAGATAGAGCACGATGGCTATACCGGTCATGAAGAAGAGGAAGAATATGACCCAGAATTGTTCTATGCCGCGTTTTGAAGTGAAAGCCTGCCATCCGAGTCCTATTATGCCCATCAGCAGTGGCAGCATGAAGAAGACGTTGTGGCCTTTATTGTCTTTGCCGTCGCTTGCCGGAAGCAGGCTTTGGTCACCGAGTCGCGGATTGTCGATGAAAGGTATGCCGGAAATCCAGTTTCCGTGATTGACTTCCCCGTTGCCTTGTATGTCGTTTTGGCGGCCTGCGAAGTTCCACATGAAATATCGCCAATACATGTGGTTGAGCTGATATACGAGGAAGAAGCGCAGACTTTCGCCCATGGTGGGCTTGATTTTGTCTTGTGTCTGAAGTGTTTCTCCGTTACGTACATATTGGGTGGCTGAAACCGGTTTCCCTTTGAGACCTCCGATCCAATCGCTATAGGCTGCTGCGTGTTGTCCGCTGTAAATGCGCGGAAATATCATGTTGAGTTCCGGGGCCATTATGTAGTCTTTCTTGTGGCCTGTCACCACATATCTGTCAGGTTGGTCCGGAGATGTTTTTACGGTTTTGGCATAGAGGGCTTTGCCTTCTTTGAACATTGGCGAGACTTCTCCGTTATCGTTGACTTCATAGACGACGCTTGATTGGTGGGTCTGTCCGTAGAAAAGCGGACGTTCTCCGTATTGTTCGCGGTTGAGATATGAGGCAAGGGCGAATACATTATCGGGAGCGTTTTGGTTCATCGGAGGGTTGGCGCTCGCACGTATAAGTAGCAACGCGTAGGAGGAGTAGCCGATGAAGATCACGAATATGCTCATCACCACGAGATTGAGAATTCTGACCGGTAGTTTCTTTGCCATGAACAGGTAGGCTATGAGCGCCCCCATGATGATTACCGGTATAAGCATACTTTCACCGATGAAAGGGATGCCGGAGAAGAATATGCTCAGTATGACGCTCAGACGGATTTCAGTCACACTTTTTTGGCGGTAGAGCGCGCGTATGGCCCAGATGAAGCAACCGACAGCGAGGATTGCATATATTAGCACTCCGACATTGTAGCTGCATCCGAGGACATTGACGAAGAACAGTTCGAAGTATTGCGACACTTCGATGAATCCCGGGACAAGTCCGTAGAGAATCAATCCTACGACAACGGCTGATACGGCTAAGGTGATCAAAGAGCCTTTGGCTGTCGTGTTGTTGCAGAGGCGGTAATAGATGACGAGAGCGATAGCGGGGATACACAATAGGTTGAGTAGGTGTACGGCTATCGATATTCCTATGACGTAGGCGATGAGTATGAGATACTTGTCGCTGTGGGGCATGGATGCTCGGTTTTCCCATTTTAGAATGAGCCAGAATACGAGCGCGGTGCAGAATGATGAGAATGCGTATACCTCGCCTTCAACGGCCGAAAACCAGAATGTGTCGCTCCATGTGTAGGCAAGCGCCCCGCATATTCCTGATCCGAATATGACGAGCATTTGCACAAGGCTGACTTCCTTGGCGTCGTCTTTGACGATAAGTCTCTTTACGAGATGTGTTATTGTCCAGAACAGAAGTAATATAGTGGCGGCTGAAAGAAGTGCGGACATGGTGTTGACCATCATCGCGACTTTGCTTACGTCACCGAATGCGAAGTTGACAAAAAATCGCGCGGCAAGCATGAATATAGGGTTGCCCGGCGGGTGGCCGACTTCGAGTTTGTAGCCTTGCGAGATGAATTCCGGGCAGTCCCAGAAGCTTGCGGTCGGTTCGATTGTGAGCATGTAGGTCACAGCCGCGATAAAGAAACACAGCCAACCGAGGGAGTTGTTGATTATTTGGTATTTTTTCATTCTTTGGATTGTTGTTTATCCTCTTAGAGACGGTGGAAGCGGGCTAATTATCGAGTGAAAATTTGGGGAATTATAAAGAGGGATAGGTTTTGTTTTAGAATTTTCGGATACCCATTGCCTGGCGTACCTCGGCAAGCGTGCGGGCCGCGCGTTCGCGTGCTCGTTCGGCTCCCTGACGCACGACACGTGAGATATATGCGTCGTCGCTGCGGATGTCCTGATAGCGTTCGCGTATGGGAGTCGTGACTTTAAGGATGTCTTCGGCCAATTGCTTTTTGAGGTCTCCGTATCGGATAGAGCAGTCTGCGTATGCGTCACGGTAGCTTTGTACGATCTCCGGTGTGGAGGTGAGTTCCATGAGTGTGAGTAGGTTTTCGACTGGTTGTGACAGAGGTTGGTTCAGTTCTTTGGGGCCTTCGTCGGTGACAGCGCGCATCACTTTTTTGCGCAGAACCTTTTCTTCGTCGACAAGATAGATGCAGTTGCCTTCGCTTTTGCCCATTTTGCCTGATCCGTCTAGACCGGGGACTTTGACCGCGTGTCCTCCGAAATTGAAATTTTCCGGTTCGGGAAACAGGTCGACCCCATAGAAAGAGTTGAAGCGACGGGCGAATCGACGTGTAAGCTCAAGATGTTGTTCCTGGTCTTTGCCGACCGGTACTTTGTGGGCTTTTTGGATTAATATGTCGACGGCCATGAGGGTGGGATAGGTGAGCAGGCCGGCGTTTACTCGTTTATTGGAGTCTGTCCCGATTATCTGTTTTTCGATATCATCACCATTGTCGGTGAGTCCGAGCTGTTTGCGGGCTTTGTCTTTGAATGATGCTGTGCGCATAAGTTCTCCTATTCCGACATGCATATTGAGCAGCAGGTACATTTCGGATATTTCCGGGACATCGCTCTGTACGAATATAGTGGCTTTTTCCGGATCTATGCCGGCTGCAAGATATTCAGCGAGTATATTTTTAACATTCTCATGGAGCGCGTCAGGATCGGGGCTGGTAGTGAGTGCGTGCAGGTCGGCTATGAAGAACAGGCAGTCATAATCGTTCTGCATTTTCACGAATTTGCTTAGTGCCCCGTAATAGTTCCCTAAATGGAGATTTCCAGTTGCACGTATGCCCGAAAGTACTATTTCTTTCTCACTCATAATGTGTTGTGTATTAACTTGTTTTGTGGGCTGCGATGAAAACAGCCCACAAATTTACAAAAAAAACCGCTCATGGCGGTTTTTTTGATGCTAAAGTTTGAGAAATTAACCGGATACGGATTTTTGGTTTCGGGGGAGAATCGTTGCTTATTGTCGCCAGGTCGGTTCGGGGGTCGAGGTGCTGTGGTTGAGATAGCGGGCAAGGATGAAGAGGTAGTCGCTGAGGCGGTTGATGTAGTTGAGTACGACGGGTGTGATAGCGGCTCCCGTGTCGGAGAGGGTTAGGATGTCGCGTTCCGCCCGACGGCATACGGTGCGTGCTACGTGCGCGTATGCGGCAGCGATGCATCCTCCGGGTATTACGAATTGCCGAAGCGGTGGGACTGCTGCGTCAAGTGTGTCGATATCGCGTTCGAGTTTCAGGATGGCTTTATCTATTTTAGTTGTGAAAGGAGTGGACTCGTTTGCGTCAATGCCAGATGTGTTGTCGGTGGCGAGATATGCGCCTATATCGAACAGCAGGCTCCCAATTCCGTTAAGGTCGCTTTTGATGTCTGGAGTTCCTGATGGCATTGTCTGTATGAAGGAGTTGAGGAGGCCTATCATTGAGTTTAGTTCGTCGACTGATCCGTAGGCGTTGACGCGAGGTGAGTTTTTGGCTACGCGCTGGCCTCCGACCAGGGAGGTTGTTCCATTGTCGCCTGTGCGGGTGTATAGTGGGCTTTTTTTCATGATTTTGTCGGTGTTTTTGCTTTGAATGGCAAATTTCGTAAATTTGTGGCAATTAATACCATCATTTATACAAAATAAGTATAGACAATGTTTTCAGGAATAGTGGAAGAGGCTGCCGAGGTGATCGATGTGGTCAGCCGTAACGGAAATGTCGATCTACGAGTTAAATGCAGTTTCACGGATGAATTGAAGATCGACCAAAGTGTCGCGCATAACGGGGTGTGTCTCACGGTCGTCGCTTTGCCTGGTGACGGGACTTATACCGTGACAGCGATACGTGAGACTCTTGACCGTAGCAATCTCGGGTTTCTTACAAAGGGGAGCCGTGTAAATCTCGAACGGTCAATGCTGATGAACGGACGTCTTGACGGCCATATAGTGCAGGGGCATGTCGACTGTACGGCTGTATGCGAGGATATAGAGGAGGTGGAAGGTAGCCGTTATTATCGGTTTGCATATAATGTAGACCCGTCGATGGCCTCTAAAGGTTATGTGACGGTCGAAAAGGGTTCTGTCACGGTCAATGGTGTCAGCCTGACAGTCTGTGATTCAGAACGCTATTCGTTTCGAGTGGCAATTATTCCTTATACTTTCGAGCACACCAATTTCAAAGATATAGTGCCTGGGACGAGGGTGAATATCGAGTTTGATATCATAGGCAAATACCTTGCGCGCCTTCAGGAGTTCTAAGAAGCTAAATGTGAGAGTGTTTTGATATGCAATACTGTATAACACGGATTAGGTTTTACGGTATGGCATAGTCCGGTTTTAACTTTTTTAAATTAAAAATTTCAACAAGCAGCCATAAAATACTCTATCTTTGCAAACCTGCAGATTTAGAGTTGAATTAACATCAATAATAATTATGGAAAATAAAGAATTGGATCGTATAAGCTATGCTCTTGGATTGAGCATGGGTAATAACTTCCGTGCGAGCGGCATAAAAGAAATAAACGTAGCGGATTTCGCAGATGGTGTAGCAGCCGTATTCTATGGTAGCGAGCCTAAGATGAGCTATGACGAGGCTAAGGCTGAGATCCAGAAATATTTTACCGCTCTCGAGGAGCAGCAGCGTGCTGAGGCGGCTAAGATGGCAGACGTAAACGAAGCGGCCGGAAAACAGTTTCTCGAAGAAAACGGCAAGCGTGCCGAGGTCGAGACTACCGCTTCAGGTTTGCAATATGAAGTGATCAAGGATGGAGAAGGTGAAAAGCCTTCCGCTCAGGATCAAGTAGAGGTTCATTATACCGGTAAGCTTATTGACGGAACCGTGTTTGACAGTTCGGTAGAACGTGGGGTTCCTGCCACTTTTGGAGTGACACAGGTTATACCGGGATGGGTGGAAGCTTTACAGTTGATGAAAGCCGGCTCGAAGTGGCGTCTGTTTATTCCCTCTCAGTTGGCATACGGTCCTCAGGGAGCCGGAGGTATGATTGGCCCGAATGCGACTCTGATTTTCGACGTAGAGCTTCTTAAAGTTATAAAGAAGTAAAAAATACACCGGGAGTGTCGTCCCGTCAAATACAGAATAAACACCATTATTAATAACTAACAAGTTCATGAAAAAACTTATCATGGTATGCGGTGTAGCCGCAATTATGCTTGGCGCGACCTCATGCGGCAAGTCATCTTCATCAGACAACAATGCAAACAAAGGTTTCGGTGATTCGCTGTCAGTAGCGATGGGTGCGGCTCAAGGCAGCCGTCTGCTTTCGGAATACATGACTCTCCCCGAGGATCAGAAGGCCAATTTGAAGAAAGAGGATATCCTGCGCGGACTCAAACAGGTTATCATGACCGATACGACACAGCAAGGTTATCTTACCGGTCTGAGCTTCGGTCTGCAGCTCGCAGGACAGTTATACCGTTACGATGAAGCTGGTGTGCCTGTCGACCGTGCAAAACTTTACGAAGCATACGCCAAGGCATTTTCTTCGGACAGCGTTGACAGCGAACAGATGCGTAATCTCCAGATGGATTTCCAGAAGCTTGCCGAGCAGGCTCAACAGAAGATGATGGAGCATTATCAGAAGCAGGAAGCTGCTGCCCGCGAAGCTAAGGAAAACAGTCCCGAGGCAAAGGAAAATGTAGCCAAGGGAGAGGCTTACCTGAAAGACATGATGGCTAAGGACCCGGCTATCAAGATGTCGGAATCCGGTCTTGCATATAAAGTGATCAATGAGGGTAGCGGTGACGCTGTCGGTGCAAACGGCAGCGCGAAAGTCAAATATACCGGCAAACTTATCGACGGTAAGGTGTTTGACTCTAATTCCGAAGGTGTTGTGATGAATCCTAATCGTGTTGTCGCAGGTTTCGGAGAGGGACTTTCAATGATGAAGAACGGTTCTCACTATGTGCTTTATATCCCCGGCAAGCTCGCTTACGGTGTTGACGGCAATCCACAGGCCGGTATCGCTCCGAATGCCATGCTTGTTTTCGAGGTTGAGACTTCTGAGGTCAATCCTGGCAAGTAAGTATTTGCTTAGCTGAATAAAAAATGCAAACAGAGATTTCCGACAATCGGAAATCTCTGTTTGCATTTTTTATTCAGGTTCGATTCGTATATGGGCGTCCGGATGGCGGAGCACCAGACATGAAGCTTCTGTCAGTACCACTCCTTCGGTGTTTCGGACTCCTTGTTTGCGGAAGCTGATGCGCTCGGCCGAGAATGGCACATGGGAATATTTTGTGATATATTCCGGGTCTATGACCATGCCGCAGTTTTCTTTTCCGCATAAGTCGAAAACTTCCGAATGGTGTACGTATAGGGTTCCGAATTTGGTAACTATAAGGTGGAAGTCGACACCCCAAACTGTCTTTTTGTCTTCCGCGCTGATGACTTTGGCCGCGGGTATTGTGTTGAGTGTTTCGATAAGGCCGGAGCCGGCGAGAAGTATTTTGCGTGAAGAGCCCGACCGTCCGGTGAAAGCGGCTCTCGACAGAGCCACAAGCTGTTTGTCGACCATGGTTCCGGGTATCGCAACATCCGCCGGGCCATTGCGCTGGTAGACCCGGCTTTGGACCTGGACGCCAAAGAAGAGCATATCATTCATCCCATCGGCTTTCTGGGGACACTCCATGAATAGCGGCTCAGCAGTTTCCGGTGTAGACATAGGACAAATACCTCCGAGATCGGAAGAGCGTCGTGTA
>CAJULW010000041.1 GCA_910587515.1 uncultured Duncaniella sp. | reverse complement strand
TTATCCCTTTCGGACCTTCCCTCCGGAACGGCCCTTCCTTGAAAGCGAGTGCAAAGGTATAAAACTCTAACATCCCCTCCAAATTTTTAATGCCTTTTTAACTGAATTTAACATACGCAGGCCCGCCAACTTATTTAACATTATTAATATAGGAATTTTGACCTATTGTTAATACCTTTGCAAAAGGTTTGACCTCACGCCAAATCTAATTTTAATTTATCATTTTGTTGATCTTGGCCATGCAAGTTTGTAATGTGGCCTATTAATTAAAACTTTTAAACACGATTTTTCAATATAATATGTGTGGAATTGTTGGCTACATCGGTTCGCAGAGAGCATACGACATACTAATCCAAGGACTGAAAAGGCTGGAATATCGAGGATATGACAGCGCGGGAGTCGCATTGGTAGACACAGATGGCAAACTCGGGATCCATAAGGCACAAGGAAAAGTATCAAACCTGGAACAAGTGGCATCCGGAGGCAGAACCACAGGTAATCTCGGCATAGCGCATACCCGTTGGGCGACACATGGAGAGCCAAACGATGTCAACGCGCATCCACATGTATCACAAAGCGGAATGATAGCCCTCGTGCATAACGGAACCATCGAGAATTACGCTGTGTTGAAAAAAGTGCTGACCAATCATGGATATGAATTCAAAAGCGAGACAGACACCGAAGTGCTCGTACAATTGATCGAATACATAAAACTGACGTCATCATGCTCGTTGCTCGACGCTGTAAGAGAAGCACTACTTCAAGTGGAAGGAGCATACGCGATAGCAGTTGTCGAACAAGACAATCCCGACACGATGATCGTCGCACGAAAGAGTTCTCCTCTTGTCATAGGGATAGGAGAAGGCGAAACATTCATCGCTTCAGACGCGACACCGATCGTCGGATACACAGACAAGGTGATATATCTCAAAGACAATGAAGTCGGTGTGATAAGCCGAAACGAGCCTCTTCAAGTGTTATCGCTTTTCAACAACGAACCATCAACGATAAACATTCAAAAACTAAAACTTTCACTCGCACAGCTCGAAAAAGGCGGTTATGACACATTCATGCTCAAGGAAATTTTTGAGCAGCCGTCCACTTTACGCGACTGTCTGCGCGGACGCATCGTGGATAATTGCAGTCGCGTGATGCTTTCAGGCGTAGATCTCAACAAAGAACGCTTCATGACAGCCGAGCGAATCACGCTCGTCGCTTGCGGAACCTCATGGCACGCAGCCCTTATAGGCAAAAGACTTATACAAGATTTCTGCAAAATGCCTGTGGAGGTAGAATATGCATCCGAATTCCGTTATGGGAATCCCGTGCTTAACGAGAAAGATATAGTGATCTCCATCAGCCAGTCCGGAGAAACAGCCGACACACTCGCGGCCATACAACTTGCAAAGGAAAAAGGAGCGTTCGTCTACGGTATATGCAACGTGGTAGGCGCATCGATCCCACGCAACACCGATTCAGGCACCTATATTCACGTCGGACCGGAAATAGGCGTAGCCTCGACAAAAGCATTCACCGGCCAGGTGACTGTACTGACACTTCTCGCTTTGTCCGTCGGACAATTGAGAGGAGCCATCAATGAAGACCAACTGCATCAGGTGCTCTCCTCTCTCAACGATATTCCTGAAATAATCGAAGAGGCTTTGAAAGTTGACAAAGAGATAAAGAAGCTATCACGCATATTCTCATACGCCCATAACTTCCTCTATCTCGGTCGCGGGTACAACTACCCTACCGCGCTTGAAGGAGCTTTAAAACTCAAAGAGATATCTTACATCCACGCTGAGGGCTATCCTGCCGCCGAGATGAAGCACGGACCGATCGCCCTTATAGATCACGACATGCCAAGCGTTATAATAGCGCCAAGCGACTCTCTGTATGACAAGATCATTTCCAACGTACAGCAAGTCAAATCACGTGGCGGAACAGTGGTAGCTATCGTATCCAAAGGCAACGAAGCCATGAACGATATCGCGGATTATTGTATAGAAATACCGAAAGTTCCAGAATGCCTCACTCCAATCGTCGCCTCTATACCTTTACAATTATTGGCTTATTATATAGCCGTCAACAAAGGCAAGGACGTCGATCAGCCAAGAAATCTGGCCAAATCAGTGACCGTAGAATAACAATCGAAGGATTAAAAGAAACAAACACCAAACAAATCGCACAGGCAGTTTCCGTAATATTACGGAAACTGCTTTTTTATTTTACAAAGTCAACATTTTAAGCTTTAGGAGGGTTATTATCATAGATTAATATTCAAAACCCAGAAAAAAACAATCACTGATCATGTCTAATAAAAAAAGTATCAAAGGCACAGAGACGGAAAAAAATCTTGTCATAGCCTACATGGCCGAGTCTTCAGCCTATTCGCGTTACACCTATTATGCGAAACAGGCCGACAAAGAAAATTACTTCCCTATCGGAGAAATATTCCGTGAAACAGCGGATAATGAGCTGAGACATGGGAAAGTCTTCTTCAAACTTCTTGAAGGTGGAGTTGTCGGCTGCAACATGAATGTAGACGCGGGTATCATCGGTAATACAGCCTCAAATCTTGAGACCGCGGCAAGTGAAGAAATGAAAGAAGGTGTAGAAATGTACACCAACGCAGCAAAAACAGCCGAACAGGAAGGATTTCCGGAAATAGCGGAGCATTTCCGTTCAATCGCGGAAGTTGAGAATCGCCATCGCAAACGTTTTGAGGCCTACCTTAAACAAGTAAAGGAAGGTACAGTATGGAAACGCGACCATGACATCAAATGGGAGTGTCTTGTATGCGGCTACGTGTTCGAAGGCAAGGAGCCTCCCAAGGAATGTCCAGCCTGCGACCATCCTTATCAACACTACAAGGCTCTCGACATGGATTAATACTCCATAACACCAAAAGACGAATCAACCCCGGTCGATGACGACCGGGGTTGATTCGTTAATACTCAATTAATATCAGCTCACTTACGTGCATCAGCTACATAAGAGAGGGCTTCGCGACACTTGTCTGTGACATATTTCCAATCTTGCGCAGCCACACGGTCGCTCGGGAAAAGCTTTGAACCCATCCCGACACACCATACTCCAGCCTTGATCCACCCTTCGATATTTTCTTTGGTCGGTTCGACTCCACCGGTAACCATCAGTTTGGTCCAAGGCATAGGAGCGAGGAGGCCTTTCACGAACTTGGTTCCGAGGACATCGCCAGGGAAACATTTGCAAAGATCACAACCCGTCTCCTGGGCCGCTCCAACCTCGCTCACGCTACCGCAACCAGGCGTATAGGGGACAAGACGACGATTGCACACACGCGACACTTCAGGATTGAAAAGCGGGCCTACGATAAAACATGCTCCAAGCTGAATATACAAAGCCGCTGTAGCAGGATCCACAATGGAACCAACACCCATTGCCATATCAGGGCATTCTTTTGCTGCAAATTTCACGACTTCCGCAAAAACTTCATGAGCGAAATCGCCACGATTGGTAAACTCAAAGGCTCTGACACCACCTTCGTAACAAGCTTTGACAACTTGTTTCGCTACCTCGGCATCTTTGTGGTAGAACACCGGAACCACACCCGTCTCGCCCATCTTGGCGAGAACTGCTATTTTATCGAACTTTGCCATATTTTTTAGGTAAATTTGATTTTAATGTTTTAATCTATTTTTTCTCATGAAGATAAACGTTTTTTAATCCGTTATATTGCACGGTCAAATACGTAGAGTCACAATCGAACTTGCCGGAAGTTTGACTGTAAGACGTCCATCCTTGATTTTCGCACCGCTGAAAGGACGAAGGGTAATCTTTTCCGGCTTGCCAAAATCATTGTAGTCACGGATATCGGAAGCGGAGATGATCCCGCCACTAACCTGCGATGCTTTCATGCCTGCAAGATCAATCGTAATCTCCTGAGGCCTGTCAATAAGTATATTGGCCATCGAAATAGTAGTGACTCCATCCTTTTGAGAAGCTGTAGCGCTCACGACCGGAGCCTTTCGGCCATGCACCTCAATCACCTCACAATTTTCAATATCGAGAGGAACCAGGCGCGCACCCATGTGAGGAATATACATTTTGAAAACATAAAAAGTCGGAGTTTTCACCATCTGATCACCCTTTGTAAGAAGCATCGCCTGGAGCACATTTGCAAATTGTGCGATATTGGCCATCTTTACACGGGCCGCATGATTATGGAATATGTTAAGCGACACCGCAGCGACAAGAGCATCGCGCATGGTATTTTGCTGATAGAGATGACCCGGGTTTGTCCCAGGTTCGACATCCCACCATGTCCCCCACTCGTCAATCATAAGACCGACACGTCTTTCCGGATCATACTTATCCATAATCTTTGAGTGGCCCTCGATAGCGGTATTAATATCATAGACATGTCCCATAGTCATATAGTAGCTATCGGCATCAAAATCGGTGGCAGACCCCTTCGCGTTCCAATCATCCACATAATAATAGTGGAAAGATATGCCATCCATCATCTTGGCGGCACTCTTCATGCACACATCCGTCCAATGGAAATCAGAAGCGTTACCTCCGGATGCAATCTTATAGAGATGGTTGGCCCCATAATTCTTACAGTAAGTCTGATAACGGCGATAGATATCGGCATAGTATTCAGCTGTCATGTGTCCGCCACATCCCCATGTCTCGTTGCCGACACCGAAATATTTCACTTTCCATGGCTTCTCCCTGCCATTCTCTTTGCGAAGGAGAGCCATCGGTCCATCGGATGCAGTCATATATTCAATCCATTTCTGCATCTCATCGACAGATCCACTGCCGACATTGCCACTGATATAAGGCTCGACACCTGTCAGCTCGCACAGATCAAGGAATTCATGAGTACCGAATGAATTATCCTCAACCGTTCCGCCCCAGTTGGTGTTAACCATACGCGGCCGCTTCGAACGCGGACCGATGCCGTCCATCCAATGATATTCATCTGCGAAGCAACCTCCGGGCCAACGCATGACAGGCACTTTCAATTCTTTTATAGCCTCAAGCACATCGTTTCGATAACCTTTGGTATTAGGGATGGGAGAATCCTCTCCCACCCATATTCCACCATATATACAGCTTCCAAGATGTTCCGTAAACTGACCATACATTTCCGGTGCTATTATCGGAGCAGAATCAGACGGGTTCAACTTTATTGATATTCCATCAGCGGCCTGAACTGTAGTCGCAACCATCACCGCTGAGATCAAAATACTAAATTTCATCATATATAATTTAAGGTGGCTGTACAATATATCAAAAATATTATCGCTTGTCGCGCTTGCGCCAAAGATTCGTCATATCTTCAAGGGTCTTGCCCTTGGTCTCAGGAACCAGCGAAGCCACAAACCAGGCGGCAACTATACAGATCACACCATAAAGAGCATAGACAAACATATGGCCGAATTTATCGCCCATATCTCCGAGTGTCATATTGTACATAGGAACGAATGTCGACGATACAATGAAATTGAAAATCCATTGGAACGCAACAGCGATCGCGACCGCAGCCGAGCGTATCGTATTCGGGAATATCTCAGCGATCAGCACCCAACAGATAGGACCCCAGGAGAACATGAACGAAGCGGAATAAACCATTATCGACACAACCGGCACAATCGGAGCGACCTCCACAAGATTCGATACACACACACCGAACGCACCGATAGCCATGCCGATTGATCCCCAGATGAGAAGAGGCTTGCGGCCAAGCTTTTCAACCGAGAACACGGCAACAAGCGTGAAAGTGATATTAACTATCCCCATAATGACTGTCTGAACCATCGGGTTGCCCATGTTCATGGATTCAAAAATACGCGGGGCATAGTAAAGCACCGCATTTATACCTACGGCCTGTTGAAACACTGAAAGCATGACACCTACAAATATTACCATGACACCGAAAGAGAAGAGTTTTTCGCTCTTGACTTCCACAGTGCTTTTGATCTGATTCAATATCACGCGGGCCTTCTCATATCCATTAATGTGTGAAAGAATCCCCAATGCCTTCTCATCACGTCCGGTAAGCACCAAATAACGAGGTGATTCCGGAACGAGGCAAACCAATATGGTGAATACACCCGCCACATAGGCCTCGCTGCCGAACATGTAACGCCAACCGGTGGTAATAGTCCAAAGATCCGACTGCTCCGATACACGATAGACAGCCTCCCCGATCTTTTCGATAATTGGCTGAGTATGTTCCCCAAGAATAAGAAAATTCACAAAATAAACCACTAATTGTCCAAAAATGATAGCAAACTGGTTCCACGAAACAAGCGTGCCTCGCATTTCAGAAGGAGCGATTTCCGCTATATACATCGGACAGATGGCAGAGGCCAAACCGACGCCTATGCCTCCGAGTATACGGTAAATGTTAAAAGCTACAAGAAGACTTGCCGAAGGCACACCCTTCTCAAAAAACATAAATTCGGGCGCATAGCTTCCAAGTGCTGAAAGGAAAAAGAAAACACCGGCTATGGCCAATGAACGCTTGCGTCCGAAATACGACGCAAAAAAACCGGAAAGTGCGCTACCGATGATACAACCGATAAGCGCGCTCGACGAGGTGATACCATGTATGGTGTCTGTATATACAAAATCTTTTGCTCCAAGGAAAAACGCCTGGAGACCTTTTTCCGCTCCGGAAATCACGGCTGTGTCATAGCCGAAAAGCAGACCTCCGAGCACCGCTACGAGCACTATTGAAAAAAGATAAAGTCTGCTCCCATTCTGAGGATAATTCATGGTTTGGTAAGAATTTGGGGAATTATATAGTTAATTTATTTGTTTCTGTCGGATATTTACAACGTGAGGAGAAATATATATAATATGAGTCAGAGTCGAGAGATCATCGACGACACTGTTTAGGGTCCGCATCGACATTAACATTACGAAAAAATCCACTGTGATAACGGAAATGCCCGTGTGGCCATGAGGCCACACGAACATCCCGAATAATGATTTGGTTGATTAGCAATACATTGCCACAATCGCCTCGTAGAGTTCCTGCTTGCCGGAGGTGCGCTTAGGCTCACCGTTAGCCTTACCGTAGGCATATACATCTTCGAGCGTAAGCTTGCCATCCTCGAACTCTTTACCCTTGCCGGAATCAAACGAAGCATAGCGTTCACGAAGCATTTCCTTATAGGGAGATTCTTCAAGAAGCGCGGCAGCGCTCTCGAGAGCACGGGCCATAGCATCCATACCTGCGATATGGGCGATGAAGATATCGTCAAGATCTGTAGAGTTACGACGAGTTTTAGCATCGAAATTGGTACCACCATTACCCAGACCACCATTACGGATAATCTGCATCATCGCTTGGATAAGCTCATAGTTGTCGATCGGGAACTGGTCGGTATCCCATCCGTTCTGATAGTCTCCACGGTTGGCATCGATAGATCCGAGCATATTGTTGTCAACAGCGACAGCGAGTTCATGTTCGAAAGTATGGCCCGCGAGAGTAGCGTGGTTAACTTCGATATTAAGTTTGAAATCTTTGTCAAGACCATGCTGTTTGAGGAAACCGATTACGGTTTCGCTGTCGACATCATACTGATGCTTGGACGGTTCCATCGGCTTCGGCTCGATAAGGAAAGTTCCGGTAAAGCCTTTTGAACGGGCATAGTCGCGTGCAAGACGCAGCATTGTAGCAAGATGCTCCTTCTCACGCTTCTGATCAGTATTAAGCAAGCTCATATAGCCTTCACGACCTCCCCAGAACACATAGTTGGTTCCGCCAAGCTCTATTGTAGCGTCGATCGCGTTTTTGATCTGTACGGCTGCGCGTGCGACAACATCGAAATCAGGGTTAGTAGCAGCACCGTTCATATAACGTCCGTTGCTGAACACGTTTGCCGTACCCCAAAGATTCTTGATGCCGGTCTCTGCCATTTTCTCCTTGAGATAGGCGACGATTTCTTTCATATTGCTCTCATATTCTTCGATAGAGCACCCTTCATCCACGAGATCCACATCATGGAAACAGAAATATTCTATACCCATCTTCTGCATGAACTCGAAACCGGCGTCAACCTTCTGTTTTGCGATAGCTACAGCATCGTCACCGCAATTCCACGGGAATTTTTTTGACACACCGCCAAATTGATCACCGCCTTCAGCACAAAGCGTATGCCACCATGCCATTGCAAACTTGAGCCATTCTTTCATCGGTTTGCCGAGAATCAACTTCTCTGCGTCATAATAACGATAAGCCATCGGATTCTTCGAATCCTTGCCTTCAAATTTGATTTTCCCTATACCGGGAAAATATTCTTTTACTGCCATAATGATTTAATATAAAGATTTAGATTTTTTTAATTAATTCTTCACAATTCATATATCACGCATCAGACGCTCCTTCCACATCGCATACGCATCAATATAAGCCCTGCGTTCTGTCTCGACAGGCTCTATGACCTCTATCTTTTTGAGCGAAGCAAAAGCGTCATTGTTGTCACGGTAGATACCAGCGCCCATACCGGCGCCTTTGGCCGCACCGACCGAACCGTCAGTGTCATACAACTCGATAGCCGCCCCGCTGACTCCTGCGAGAGTGTTACGGAAAAGCGGGCTGAGGAACATATTGGCGTGTCCGGCATGGATCTTATTTATAGGCATTCCCATATTTTCCATTATCTCCATTCCATACATGAAGGAAAAAACTATACCCTCCTGAGCCGCGCGAAGTAAATGTGATTTATTATGGGTAAGGAAGTTCACCCCATGAATCGAACAATTGACCTCCTTGTTCTGGAGCACACGTTCAGCACCATTGCCAAAAGGTATGATCGAAACACCAGCCGACCCTATAGGCGCCTTCGAAGCCACTTCATTCATCTCGGCATACCCTATACCTTCAGGAGCGATCGTTCGTTTCACCCATGAATTTAGTATCCCAGTCCCATTTATACAAAGAAGCACCCCAAGACGTGTTCTATCACTACTATGATTCACATGGGCGAAAGTGTTGACGCGACTCTTGGTATCATAATTAACCTCACCGAGCACACCATAGACCACTCCGGAAGTTCCTGCTGTCGAAGCGATCTCACCGGGATTGAACACATTGAGCGACAACGCATTGTTAGGCTGATCCCCGGCTCGATACGACACAGCCGTTCCTTCGGCCAAACCAAGCTCGGCTGCAGCCTCGGCCGTGACACGCCCCTGTATAGAGAATGTAGGCACTATTTCAGGAATCAGATCACGGTCATATCCGAAATACTCCATAAGAAAATCAGCGACCTTCCCTTCTTTGAAATCCCATAACATCATTTCGGAAAGACCCGACACTGTCGTGCATACCCTATCGGTCAGACGCATAGCTATATAGTCACCGGGCAGCATGATCTTATCTATCTTATCGAAAACATCAGGCTCATTCTCTTTCACCCACGCAAGTTTTGTCGCGGTGAAATTGCCCGGAGAATTAAGAAGATGACCAAGACACTTCTCCTCGCCAAGTACCCCGAAAGCCTTCTCACCATATGGCACACCTCGCGAATCGCACCATATAATAGCCGGGCGCAATGGCACTTTATATTTATCAACCATCACAAGGCCATGCATCTGATATGATATGCCGATCGCCTTTATATCCTTCGGATCGACCTTTGAAATCCCAAGAACACTTGCGGTAGCATGTTTCAAGGAATCCCACCAATGCCGTGGCTGCTGTTCGGCCCAACCAGCCTTAACGGCTATAATCTCGGCCTCGGTCTTGGGATAAAAATCTGAAGCCACAGTCTTACCTGTCTCAGCCTCAACAAGACTCGCCTTCACTGACGAACTCCCTATGTCATATCCTAAAAGATACATGTTTCTATCTGGTTTTATTTTTAATTATAATAAAGTTCAATATGTCAAATCAACGACACTACCTGATACCTGTATAGGATTTCCTGTCGAAACGATAATAGCGTGCGGCACGATGGGCCACACCTTGCTGCCGTTCATCCAAAGGCACTATATATGGCATCTGCGATATCTTTTTATGAAAATTTCTGACATCAAGAGTCTTTCCATAAATGATCTCGGTCAACATACGCAACTGCGAAGCGGTAAATTTCTTCGGAAGCAAATCAAACAAAAGCGACCTATTGTTATCAACCTCCCTGCGTATAGCCTTAAGCGCATCTTCTATTATCTGATTATGATCGAACGCGAGCAGCCCCAGATCTCCGACCCTGCGCCACTCAACCATATCTGCGTTTACCGCTTTTTCAAGCTCCTTGTCAAGCTTCACCAAAGAAAAATAAGCTATGGTGACAATCCTCTCCACCTTAGCCTGCTGAGCCCTTTCCAACCAACGTAAATCACGGGGATTTCTGGTACGGTCTTTCGACCCAAACGCCTTAAATTGCGTCAGACGCAAATCTTTCAGACCGGTAAGCTCTTCAAGCACACGGCCAGCGGCCTCATCGAGATCCTCGTCAAGATAAATCAGACTACCAGGCAACTTCATATCATTATACTCGCCACCTGCGTCACATCCGCTACGCTTGACCAAAAGCACACGCAGATTAGCCCCGTCAAATCCAAAGACGACACAATCGACAGAAATATGATTATTGGCAAGAGGAGCCGCCATGTTTTTGATAAAAATTTAAGGATAGTATAATGTTTTAAGCTTGTCAATGACAAAATTACAAATTTCCAGTTATTTACCTTACTATGAAAATATGTTTTAAAACATTTATTTATATCCATTTAGCCCTTCTGATCAGAACGATGGATGCACACCTTCATGTATCACACACAATAAGTTTTTCAATATCCGTCCCCGACACATCCAAACACTCTGCAATTCTTAATGTTATAACTTCATACGTCAACGAGACCTTAAAGTACATCCTACAATAACCTCCGTCATCGAAAACCGTCTTTTCAATCATGGCCGAAAGCGTTAAATTTTCTAAATCAGGCTCTTCCCGACACATCTCATTCCGAATAGGAGAACAGACATACATCAACTTTATCACCTCAACGATTGTTTATCTGAAACAACAGCCACATGGCTTCCAGGCAGACGGAAGAGTCCGTCAACTTGGACAACAGAGTTTCATCATGCTTCAGACGAGGGCCGTGTAACTCACGATAAAATATTAAGCATAAATAATTAATTTTTTGGAATCTCTTATTAGCACCTCCACTTTTGCAGCGACTTAACAACTATATCAGATAAGAAACCAAAAAAAACGCATCAACTAAAAGTAAACAAACATGAAAAAATTCTTTCTTGCTTCAGCTCTTGTGGGCTGCTGCGTGATGGGAGCTTCCTCACAGGAACTCATCGAACCCACATTCGGTGACAATTGGCAAATCGGCCTTGACGCCGGAGTAACGACACCTCTAAAGGGTCATTCTTTCTTAGGCAACATCCGTCCGGCCATAGGTGTACACGTAGGCAAACAGGTAAGTCCTCTTTTCGGGCTTGGTATTGAGAGTATGTTCGGCATCAACACATCGTCAGTCAACGGTGGACGCCATAGCAAGACCGCTTTCGACGACTCATATCTCGGAGCCTACGGCACTTTCAACCTGACCAATGCATTCCTTGGATTCAGTTGCGACCAACGCCCCTTCACAGTAGACGCTCTCCTCGGCATCGGATGGGGCCATGAATTCGTATCCTATGGAAGCGACACCAACCATATCGATGCGAAAGCCGGTCTTAATTTCAACTTCGCTGTATCCGACAATTTCTCTATCGCCCTTAAACCAAGCGTACAGTGGAACCTTACCGGCAACGGAACCCCCTATAAAAACATGGGCATGAACGCCCATCGCGCAAATTTCAATCTGGCCGTCGGATTCAACTATAACTTCGGCCCCGGTTTCGAATGCGTAACCTGTCCTCCGGACAATTCCGCTGAACTTTCCGAACTAAACTCCCGCGTAAACGCACTTCGCGCAGACATTGACGGTCGCGACGCAGCACTCGCAGCTGCCAATGCACGCAATGCGGAACTAACAGCCGCACTCGCAGCTGCCGAATCCAAGCCTGCAAAGGTCGTTAAAGAGAACACACTCTCATCCGTTCGCTACGTATTCTTCAAAATCGGGTCAAGTGTAATCACCCCCGACCAAATGCCAAACGTAGATATGATAGCCGCATACCTCAACAATCATCCAAAAGCAAAAGTCCAAATCCGTGGCTATGCATCTCCTGACGGCTCTATCGAAGTAAACGAACGACTCGCGACAGCCCGTGCCCAATCCGTAAAGAACTCTCTCATCAAAAAATACCGCATCGCGGCTGACCGTATCGACGCCAAAGGCGAAGGTATAGGAACCATGTTTGCAGAAGAATCATGGAACCGAGTATCAATCTGTACTCTTGAAGAATAACAACCACACGATCAACACTAAAATCCCTGCCGCACAGCGACAGGGATTTTTTTTATCTCCTTTTTGCGTTACCGCACCTTTTCACCATCCCATGACACATAACTTTGCAATGTCGATCGACTGCCACAAAACAAAAAAACAACTGAAACAATGGAAACAAACGACACTACCACCGATCCGGTTCCAAACATCACTGAAACCCCTTTGAACGATATAAACACCCAAGCCGACGCAACCGAAACAAACGGTGGCAACGATTCAGCCCACCAACCACAGCCTCATTCACCGTCACAAAACAGCAACGAAACGGCCAAACCACCAAGACAATATAGCCTTTGGGAACTTCTACGACACATCGACGACGACCTGACAGAACCCACTGACGAACTACCCGACTCAAATTCAACAGTTCTCGCCAATACCCGCCAAAGCGTATGGCCGGAATAAAAGAACCCCAAATTACCCAACCTATCAACCACAAAAACATGCAATTAACCACGACCCTGACCAACGAACTCTCCCCTGGACTGCTTCGTAGCGAAATAGACTCCCGCATCGTCAAAATACGACCTTCCTCAACTCCTCTCGACCAGATTTCAAGAATGACCGGAGCACGGCGTGCAGGCTCCATGAAAGTTGAATATTACTCCGTTGACACCAAAGACGGAGACACCACAGTGAGCGAAACGCTCCGCAGTTTCCCGGTCACATACCAACAGGAAATTGAAATAACCGTTGAAAAAGGCGCGATATTTTCCGAAACGGAAACCGTGCTGATTCCTTCACTAAAAATCCCTAC
>CAJULW010000040.1 GCA_910587515.1 uncultured Duncaniella sp. | reverse complement strand
CGTGGAAAAAGGGCTGATTATGGTTATCCCCGGAGTCAGCAAGAAAATCAGCATCCCGCGCCTGAAAGTGGGAAAAAACTCGGCTTTTCAAACCCGAAGACTGAGTTCTTCAAACAAATCGCTAATTTTGCACTTGCCAGTTGAACCTGCGGATGGATTTAAATTTCATAGAATGTGGTAAAAATGAATTGAAAAAACTTAAAATTGTGGCAAAATGCTTAACTTTGCACATTCTGCTTATCTTTTGGATCGTTGTCATATAGTCGGCACACCGGGTAGCGGCTTCGGTCCCTCGGTAGAAGGGTATTTTTCAGGCAGACAGCATTTAATGCACTGGAGAATACGGGTAGATGATGTGTCGAACGTCTGTGCCGAAAATGATAAACAGTCAAAAATAAATATATCAAGCAATTATATAATTACTACACGCACATTATGTCAAGTTTAAGATTCAAAGTTGTTGAAGAGGCGTCAAACCGCAAGGCCGTGGCTGTTGACATCCCGAAAGAACGTCCGCAGGAATATTATGCGAGCAAGGTGTTCAACCGGGTCAAGATGTTCGAGTATCTTCCGTTGGACACTTATAAGGCTCTTATAAATGCGATAGATAATAAGTTGCCTATTTCGCGTAAAGTAGCTGACAGTGTGGCCGACGGTATGAAGCGTTGGGCCATAGATAATGGCGCGCGTCATTACACACATTGGTTTCAGCCACTTACAGAGACGACTGCCGAGAAACATGACGGTTTCGTGGAGCATGACGGCAAAGGAGGGATGGTTGAGAAATTTTCCGGTAAACTCCTTGTCCAACAGGAGCCTGACGCGTCAAGTTTCCCGAATGGAGGAATCCGCAATACATTCGAAGCCCGCGGATATTCTGCCTGGGATATTTCGTCACCGGCTTTCATACTTGACAACACTTTGTGTATTCCTACCATATTCATATCTTATACTGGCGAATCGCTTGACTACAAGACACCGCTGCTTAGAGCTCTTTCCGCTGTTGACAAAGCCGGGACGGCTGTCGCACGTTATTTTGACCCGGAAGTGAATCATGTCATCTGCAATCTCGGTTGGGAGCAGGAGTACTTTTTGGTAGATGAGGCACTTTATGCCGCGCGTCCTGATCTGATGATGACCGGACGTACACTCATGGGACATGAGTCTGCAAAAAATCAACAGCTCGAAGACCATTACTTCGGAGCTATCCCGTCAAGGGTGGAGGCATTCATGCTTGATCTTGAGATAGAGGCGCATAAACTTGGCATTCCGGTAAAAACACGTCACAATGAGGTTGCTCCCAACCAGTTTGAGCTTGCTCCGATTTTCGAGGAGACAAATCTCGCCAATGACCATAACATGCTTCTTATGTCATTGATGGCCGAAGTGGGGCGCCGTCATAATTTCCGCGTATTGCTTCACGAAAAACCCTTTGCCGGTATAAACGGATCAGGCAAGCATAACAATTGGAGTCTCGGGACCGACAAAGGCGTGCTGCTTTTCGCCCCAGGGAAAACGCCTAAAGAGAATCTGCAGTTTATAACATTCGTAGCCAATGTAATGGCTTCGGTTTATCGGCATAACGCACTTTTGAAGGCGTCTATAATGTCTGCCACAAATTGTCACCGCCTCGGAGCCAATGAGGCCCCTCCTGCTATCATATCCATATTCACCGGAAGTCATCTTGCCGAGATACTCAACAAGATAAAAAATTCGGATAAGGACGAACTTATAGCGCTTGCCGGGAAAGAAGAACTTAATCTTGGTGTTGCCCAGATCCCTGAACTGATGATCGACAATACCGATAGAAACCGGACTTCTCCATTCGCGTTTACAGGAAATCGTTTTGAGTTCCGTGCTGTAGGTTCAAGTGCTAATTGTGCGTCAGCCATGATAGCGCTCAACGCGGCAGTTGCCGAACAGCTTGCCGATTTCAAACAAAAAGTGGATTCCCGTCTTGCTGCCGGAGAGGAATTGCAGCATGCTCTTTTGGCTGAGATAAAAACATTGTTGCTGTATTCTGAAGCGATACATTTCGACGGCAACGGATATTCTGCCGAATGGAAAGAGGAAGCAGCCCGTCGAGGACTTGATTGCGAGACAAATCCGGCTCTTATATTTGACGCATATCTGCGTCCGTCGTCAATAGAGATGTTCCGCAAAACAGGTGTGATGAACCATGTGGAACTTGAGGCGCGCAATGAAGTCAAGTGGGAGATGTATACCAAGAAGATACAGATCGAGGCCCGTGTGCTCGGTGATCTCGCTATTAATCATATTGTTCCGGTGGCAACGCGCTATCTGTCTATTCTTCTTGACAACATGGTCAAGATAAGGTCTCTTTTCCCAGGCAATAAAGGCGAGGAACTTTCCTCCCAGGATGCAGCGACGGTTGAAAAAATCATGCATCATTGTTCTATAATCAAAGAGGAAGTGGAAAAGATGGTCAATGCACGTAAGGCAGCTAATAGGATAGATACCGAACGGGAAAAGGCTCTTGCATATTCCCTCAATGTCGCTCCGTCTCTTGAAGTGATACGTTATCATATCGATAAGCTTGAACTTATGGTTGACAATGAGATGTGGCCTTTGCCCAAGTATCGTGAACTACTGTTTATTCGTTGACATATGATTGAAATATTCGTCCCGTGGATGGTTGTCGCTTTTGATGGGATAACCGTCGCGGGATGTTTTGTTTTTTGATGGAAATACAAAAAACGCTATTTTTGCATATATAAAGTCTTTATACCTGTTTTTCGAAAATGGAGATACTGAAACATGAGTGCGGTGTGGCTATGGTGCGTTTGCTGAAGCCGCTTGAATATTACAAAGAAAAGTACGGAACATACGCCTACGGGCTTAATAAACTGTATCTTCTTGTTGAAAAACAACATAACCGCGGTCAGGAAGGTGCGGGGATAGGAGTTGTCAAAATGCATCCCGTCCCAGGTAATGAGTATGTGTTTCGTGAGCGCGCGCTCGGTAAGGATGCAATTCAGGAAATTTTTGACTCTGTCAGAAGCAAAATTGAAAACGCGGATATCAATCGTCACGGTGGGGAGTGGGTCGAGCGTTACGCACCTTTCATCGGAGAGATCTATATGGGGCATTTGCGATATTCCACCACTGGTAAAAGTGGCATCTCGTATTGCCATCCTTTTTTACGACGCAATAATTGGCGTTCACGCAATCTTCTGATGTGTGGCAATTTTAATATGACGAATGTCGATTCAGTGTTTAGGAGTGTGGTCGAATGCGGACAGCATCCGCGTATATTCAGCGACACCGTAGTGCTTCTCGAACAGTTGGGCGACGCACTCGATAAAGAAAATCATCGTATTTACCGCCAATATCGAGACTCTATGTCAGGCCAGAAGTTGAGTACGGCTATTGAAGACAATATTGACATGGGGCGTGTTCTTTCGGCCACGGCTCCGCAGTGGGATGGAGGGTTTGTAATTTGTGGTGTCACCGGTTCAGGTGATATGTTTTCATTGCGAGATCGTCATGGTATACGTCCTGCATTTTATTATCATGATGACGAAGTTGTTGTGGTCGCATCTGAAAGGCCTGTCATACAGACTGTTTTTAATGTTGCCAGACGTGATGTCAAAGAACTCGCGCCAGGTAGCGCGGTCATAGTTGACAAAGCCGGAAATATGAGGGTGGCCGATATTCTTGGAGAGGCGGAGAACCAGCGGTGTTCGTTTGAAAGGATCTATTTCTCGAGAGGCAGCGATGCCGACATTTATCGTGAGCGAAAAAAACTTGGCTGCAATGTGGTTCCTGCGATAATGAAAAGTATTGAGGGGGATCTTGACCGTTCGGTGTTTTCGTTTATTCCGAACACAGCCGAAGTCGCTTTTATCGGTATGGTCGATCAGCTCGGTAAAGAACTTGACAAAAGAAAAGAGCGTGACATATTGGAGGCTCAGAGTGCTGGGTCGCTGACGCCTGAAAGACTTCATTCGATCATGAAGCGAAGCCTGCGGGTAGAGAAAGTCGCCATAAAGGATATAAAATTGCGTACTTTCATCGCGGAGGGTGAGTCTCGCAACGATCTTGCCGCGCACGTTTATGACGTGACCTACGGTATTGTGGAGAACCATGTAGACAATCTTGTAGTGATTGATGACAGCATAGTCCGCGGAACCACTCTCAAACAATCGATATTGAAAATGCTTGACCGTTTGCACCCACGTAAGATCATTGTTGTATCGTCGTCACCGCAAGTCCGTTATCCGGATTATTATGGAATCGACATGTCGCGAATGGGTGAGTTCATAGCGTTCAAAGCGGCTGTCGGATTGTTGAAAGACCGTGGGATGGAGCATGTCCTTGACGAGACATACCAAAAGTGTCTGGCGCAGGAACGCTTACTTGATATCGAGATTACGAACTGTGTGAAGGCTGTGTATGCACCGTTCACTCAGGAGGAGATATCTCGTAAGATAGTTGAGACTCTTACGTCTGACGGATCGATAAATGCAGATGTTGATATAATCTATCAAACTCTCGAAGGGCAGCATGATGCTATTCCGGATTGTCCGGGCGACTGGTATTTTTCCGGTGATTATCCTACACCGGGAGGTATACGTCTTGTCAACCGTGCATTTATAAATTATTATGAGGGTAATATAGATAAGCGATAGATCATAAAAAAGTGACTAATGAATCGTTGGCATCCTCTTTCCGTTATTTTCGTCACGTTTGTCATTTCGCTGATATTTTCGTTATGGCCGTCGTTATCTGTCGCACGAGGTCTGTATGACCGTCGCTATATGGAGACAGCGGCATCGCTGCGTGACAGTACCATAATTATTCCGTTGGATAGTGAATCTGATGAATGGGTGATCGATGCGCGTGGCGCTATGTCCGGCATAGGTGAGCGTCCGGGATTGTCGCCTAACTATTGGGGGATTTCTTTGTATTTGGGTTACGACTCTTTGACGATTACGTTGCGTCATGGAAACACTTCTTTCGGTGATATTCTCGACCGCCGTCAGAGTATTGTCAGCCTGCGTCATGGAAAAAGTGTTATTGCTGAACGCGATGCCGATGGTTTCGAATCCTCCTCTGGAAAATACAATACTATTCAGGTTGGATTTGATCGCTTGGGGAGGATGCTCCGGGTTTCAGGCGGTGGCAGAAAGGTATCGGAGGTCTTTTCAGTTCCGCTTGAAATTCATGACAGTACTCATTGCAGTGCTTCGCTATGGAGTAAAGGTGTTCTCAATGTGTCGTCGCTTTCAGTGGAAAACCGTGTGGCTCCTCAAAAAGTGTTTGCGACGTCTTGGAGTCGAGAGACTTTGGATAGATATTTCGCCTCTTCATCTGACGATATTGAGGGATACTGGCAATATCTCGACCGTGAGAATGATCCACTGTACGCACGTCCGGGAGGCCGCTATGTTCTGGCGATTGTAAAAGCTGTTGACAGTGAGGATATATATGATATACTTTATGTCAGCGGAGCTGAGACAATGGCTTCGGAATGGAAGCCGATGATGCTTAAAGGCAGGCTTATACGCACAATATTTATAGACCACTACGATCTTGAATGGATAGACTCAACGTTTGAGCCTATAAGGCGTGATATACATGCGCAGATTTCCGACAGAGCTATACTCACGCTTTCATTTCCGTTGTTGAAGTCCACCATGCGCTTTTCGAAGATGCCTTCAAAATAGTTTGGTGCAAATTGGTCATAGGCTTCCTATGACAAGGAATGTAAGTCCGACGAAAAGAAGTGTAAGATCCAGCAGTTTCAGTTTTATATTTTTTTCGTGGAGGGCCACGACCCCATAGAAAAATGACACTATGACGCTCCCTCGGCGTATCATCGACACTACGGCTATCATTGAGCCATCAAGCGAAAGGCTATAGAAATAGGCGATGTCAGCTATGGTGAGGAAGAGCGATATTAAAGGGATCGTCCATCTCCATTGTAGCGGTGTGTTTCCTCGTTTGCCTCGTAGCATTATCCATATCGTGACACTCATGATCACCATCTGATATAGCGAATACCATGCCTGCACTTCGAGAGGTTCGTAACGGGAGAGGAGATATTTATCATAAAGCGCGCTGACTGCACCTGTCATGGTTGCCCCTATCGCCATCCATATCCATTTGTTAGATTTAATTGAGATACCTTCTTTGCCACCTACACGACTGATGAAATAGAGAGACAGGAACCCGAGAAGAACACCGGCCCATTGCCACCCGTTGAGGCGCTCTCCGAAAATTAGTAGCGCGCCTACAAGCACTATGACAGGGCGTGACGCGTTAACTGGACCGGAGATTGTGAGTGGTAGATGTTTTATACTCGCGTATCCGAGAAGCCATGAACTTAACACGATCCCTGATTTTATAAGTATCGCTCCGTGCCCCTCGACGGTGTTTCCTAAACCGTAGTTACCGTTGATTATTCCGGAGATGATTATAGGAAGCATGAAGAGAGTCCCGAAAAGAGTGTTAAGAAAAAGCACTCCGAGCACATTATTGCGATCCACAGACAGCTTTTTCATGACGTCATAGAAGCCGAGGCATACGGCTGATAACATAGCGAGGACTACCCACATGACAGATTCTGTTTTTGTTTATTGAAAATTTATACAAAGTTACGAATTTTTATATTGAAGCCGGTGGTGCCTGCTTAATCTTTTCGCCTTCAAAATTTATGGGCATGTTGTCCGTTGCGATTTTTTGCGTATCTTTGTGGTATAAATACTCAAACCGTTTCATGATATGAAATTTACAGTTCCAAGCAAGACCCTACATAACTTCGCTTCCTCTGTGAGCAAAGTCATCAATGCTAAAAACGCTCTGACCATACTTAATAACTTTCTCTTTTCAATAGAGGGCAGTGTGCTGACAATTACAGCATGTGATGGTGAAAATATCCTTTGTGGCCGCATTCCTATCATGGATGTCGAAGGAGAGGGTGAGTTTTGTATAGATGCTCGCCGGATAGTGGAGCTTTTGCGTGTGATGCCTGAGCAGGAGTTGAATTTCGTGATTGATGAGGAGACGCTGGCTGTCGAGATGTCACATCCGAATGGATCTTATAAATTCATGGGATTGAAAGGCTCGGAATATCCACACATAGACCGTGGGGCTGCATCTGAAAATATGGTTACGTTTAAAGCCCCTGGCTCGGTATTGCTTCGTGGACTTGAGTTCACGTCATTTGCCGCGGGTACAGACATGTTGCGCCCGCAAATGATGGGGGTATATTGGGATATCAAGCCTGATAAGCTTGTGTTTGTAGCCACGGACACCCATAAACTTGTGCGTTTTGAGGATTCGAGCATCTCTCCTTCGATCGAAGGATCGTTCATATTGCCGAACAAATCGACAAATGTATTCAGAAGCGTGTTTTCGCGAGATGAAGAAGTGACCGTGAAGCTTGACCCTCAGACCGGAGTGACATTCGAGACTGATACATTCACGTTTGAGAGCCGTCTTGTCAAAGGCCGTTTCCCGGACTATACAAGGGTTATTCCGGAGAATAACCCTTATTCCCTTACTGTCAACCGCCATCTGTTCACTACAGCGGTGAGACGTGTGAGCCTTTTTGTTGACGAAGGCCACGGCCTGATAAAATTCAATGTCGTTCCCGATCGTCTGACCATTAAAGCTTCGGATAATGAATACAACACTTCTGGTATCGAAACTCTGTCAGCTGATTTTAATGGAGACAACATGGTTATAGGCTTCAGTTCTTCGTATCTTTCGGAGCTTGCGGGAGTGTTGTGGACTGACGATGTGGTCTTCAAGCTTGCCGATCCGTCAAAACCGGCTGTCATATTGCCAACGGAAGATAAGCCAGATACCCGTCTGACCATGCTTCTGATGCCGATGAATGTAGTTGATTTTTAACCATGCGGTGATAATGAGGCTTAATCTGAAAAAACCTATAGTGTTTTTTGACCTCGAGACAACCGGGGTCGATGTTCTTCACGACCGGATCGTAGAGATCTCCCTTATAAAAGTGATGCCTAACGGGCAGGAGATTGAAAAAACGCGTCGTGTCAACCCTGAAATGCCGATCCCGGCTGAGGCGACAGCGGTTCATCACATCACGGATGAAGATGTCGCTTCCGAGCCGACTTTCCGTCAGATCGCACGATCTCTTGCCAATGAAATGACGGGATGCGACATTGCCGGTTTTAATTCCAACCGCTTTGACATACCAATGCTTGATCAGGAATTTCAGCGGGCAGGGGTAAAATTCGATTTTTCGAAGGCGCGTTTTATCGATGTCCAGACTATTTTTCATAAAAAGGAGCAGCGTACGCTGGTGGCGGCCTATAAGTTCTATTGTGGAAAGGACCTTGACGGGGCACACTCTGCAAATGCTGACACGCGCGCGACGTATGAGGTGCTTATGGCTCAGCTCGACCGATACGACGATCTACCTAACGACATGGAGGAATTGAGCAATTTTGCTCGTGTAAACAGGAATGTCGATTTCATGGGACGTATAGTTCTTGATGACAACGATCGTGCCGTCATAAATTTCGGTAAATATAAAGGTCGGCCAGTAGACGATGTCCTTCGTAAAGATCCAGGTTATTATGATTGGATTCTGAAAGGAGATTTCGCCCAAAACACTAAAGATTGTTTCACGCGCATAAAACTTTCCATGAAATGAGCCCGCTCAAAGGGAAGCATATAATACTTGGAATCTGTGGCGGCATAGCGGCATATAAATCCGTATCGCTTTTGCGTTTACTTGTGAAAGCTGGTGCTGAGGTTCAGGTGGTGATAACGCCTGCCGGCAAGGAATTCATCACTCCGGTCACTCTATCCTCGTTGAGTCAAAAGCCTGTGGTGAGTGAATTTTTTACGGCCAACACAGGTGAATGGCATTCTCATGTCGACCTTGGGCTTTGGGCTGATTGTATGGTTATCGCTCCGGCTACAGCGTCGACTCTCGGGAAGATGGCTCACGGGATAGCTGACAATATGCTTGTGACCACTTATCTTTCGGCTAAATCGCAGGTTTTCATCGCTCCGGCCATGGATCTTGATATGATGGCGCATCCATCCACGCAAGCCAATATCGAATCGCTACGATCTTATGGCAATATCATTATAGAGCCTGAAAGTGGGGAACTTGCGAGCGGTCTTGTCGGAAAAGGGCGAATGGAAGAGCCGGAAAAAATTGTGGATGTGCTTGAGGAGTATTTTTCAAAGAGCCTTGATCTCATCGGAAAGCGTGTTTTGATCACCGCAGGCCCTACGCGGGAAAAAATAGATCCGGTGCGCTTTATCGGCAACTACTCTTCCGGTAAAATGGGTTATTCGCTTGCTGAGAAATTCGCCTCGAGGGGAGCGCAGGTAACATTGGTGAGCGGACCTGTGGCACTCAAGATTGATAATCCGTCAGTGACACTTGTCAAGGTCGAGTCAGCCCGTGAAATGCTTGAGGCGTGTACACATGTCTTTCCGGATATGGATATAGCTGTCATGTGTGCCGCTGTAGCGGATTATGCCCCCAAAGATGTCGCTGAACGTAAGATCAAACGCGAACATGATGATGTTCCGGTGATCCATCTCGTGAAAAATCCTGATATAGCCGCTTCGCTTGGGGCATTGAAGAAAGATGGTCAGACCTTGGTGGGGTTCGCTTTGGAGACTGACCATGAGGTTGAAAATGCTTGTGAGAAGTTATTAAGAAAGAATCTTGACATGATTGTTCTTAATTCAATGCGTGATAAAGGGGCTTGTTTCGGCACGGATACAAACAAGGTGTCTATAATCGCATCTGACGGTTCTCGCATGGATTTTGGGCTTAAACCAAAATGCGAGGTGGCGGATGATATCATAGATTTTATTATCGGTCTGAGGAAAAAATTTATGATTGATTAAGAGCGTATGAAACGTTGTCTCTCCTTTGTGTATATGCTTTTCATTGTCTTGGGTGCGGTTTGCGCTCAGGAATTGAATTGTCGTGTGGAAGTAAATACTTCACAGCTCGAAGGAACCAACAAGTCTGTGTTCGAGACTTTGCAGGGTGCGATAAACGAATATGTGAATACGACCCGGTGGACAAATGCGCAGTTTTCTCCGAACGAGAAGATTGATTGTACCCTTTTCTTCAATATCACGAAATATGACGAGTCAACAGGGCGAATGGAAGGCTCGCTTCAGGTTCAGTCTACAAGACCTGTATATAATTCGTCATATACGACCACCCTTATTAATTTTAAGGATAACAAAATCGATTTCGCCTATATGGAGAACGAACCTTTGGTCTATTCTGAAACAAATATGGAAAATCAGTTGACACAGATTTTGAATTTCTATGTCTATCTGATTTTGGCTGTGGATTTTGATTCGTTTTCACCTCATGGAGGTGACCAATGGTTTGAACGGTTGGAAACTATTGTTCATCAGGGGCAGTCGTCAGGAGAGAGTGGATGGAAAGCATTTGAGGATACTAAAAACAGGGCGGCCGTATTGGGCTCTTTTATTGATCCGTCCACGCGTGTTATCCGTGATCTGTACTATAATTATCATCTTCAGGGTTTGGATCAGATGTCTGTCAGTCCCGACAAGGGGCGTAAGGCTATTGACAATTCTCTTGATATATTGACTGATGTACATAAGGTCTCTCCAATGTCTGTCGGGCTGTCGATGTTTAAAGATGCTAAGTTGGATGAACTTGTAAATGTATATTCCAAAGCGTCGTCCGATGAGCGGCAACATGCCTATGATGTTTTGTCGCCAATGTTTCCGACCGAACAGCAGCGTCTGGATAAGATCCGGCGTGGAGACGGAGAGTAATATATTATTGTATCATCCTTAAAATACGCTTTTAGTTTTGATAGAATCACTTCATATATCTAATTATGCCTTGATTGATTTGATTGATATCAAATTTCATCATGGTTTCAATGTGATTACAGGTGAGACCGGTGCTGGCAAATCGATTATCCTCGGTGCACTTTCGATGCTTCTCGGTGCACGTGCCGATAGTCGTGTGGTTTCTAATCCGGAGGCCAAAAGCATTATAGAGGCTGTGTTTACGGTTGATGATTACCCCTCGCTTAAGGATTTTTGCAGACGTGAGGATATAGAATGGGATGACGAGCGGTGTATACTGCGCCGTGAGATATCCCCTTCAGGACGTTCTCGCGCTTTTGTAAATGATTCTCCGGTTCCGTTGTCAAGATTGCGGGATGTCAGCCTGCATTTGATCGATATACATTCACAGCATCAGAACCAATTGCTTGCCACCCCGGCATTTCAGCTCGATATCATTGATACTCTTGCCGGTAATGCTCCAAGGTTGAAAGAGTATCTTACACGTTACAATGCTTTGCGGGAGGCCGTAAGACGACTTAAAGTTATTCGGGTAAAAATTGAACGGTCGCGCGAGGACGAGGAGTTTACGCGATTTCAGCTCGACCAGCTCGACGAGCTGAATCTTCAGAAAGGGGAGCAGGCCGATCTTGAGCGTGAACGCGATGTAATGGCCAATCTTGCGGTAATAAAAAGTGCGATTGCAATCGCATCAGGAGCTATCAATGACGATAACAGGGGTGCGGTCGCAATGGTCGGGAAGGCAATAGAGGCGTGTGACGATCTTGAAGATGTGCTTGACGAGGATGATAACATCCCTGCTCGTCTTGAGTCGGTCAAAATCGAACTTGCCGATATGGCTTCTACTTTAAGTGACATGGACGAAAACCTCGGAGCCGATCCCGGGGCGCTTGCTGCTATAGAAGAAAGACTCGGAGCCATATATTCGCTATGTCACAAGCATCGCGTGGATAACGGAGACGCTCTCGTTGATTTAAGAGAGGCTTTGAGGGCGAAATTGCGTGCGCTTGACAGTTCGGACTATGCTATAGAGGAGTTGGAGCGTGAGGCGCGTCGCGCGAAGGCTCTCGCCAAGGAGACTGCTGCGGAGATTTCGAAGGCACGTAAGGAGGAAGCCGAACGTTTCGGAAAACGTCTCACCGAGATTGCCATGCCTCTCGGCATGAAAAATCTTCGATGTGAAATTCGTGTCTCTCCGGCTGATATGAGTGCGACCGGAATTGACAGTGTGGAGTTTCTTGTAGCGTTTAACAAGAATCAGCCTTTGATGCCTGTGGGAGCTACCGCCTCGGGTGGAGAGATATCTCGTCTGATGCTTTCCGTAAAGTCTATAATAGCGTCAAGAATGCAGCTTCCGAGCATAATCTTCGATGAAATAGACACTGGAGTATCCGGTGATGTCGCAAATCGTATGGGGCTTATGATGAGCGAAATATCACGCAACATTCAGGTTACGGCCATAACACATCTTCCGCAGGTGGCATCGAAAGGACAGCATCATTACTGGGTGTATAAAGAAGATGACGATCATTCGACACATACGCGCATATCCTTGCTTGATGAAGATGAGCGGGTCAAAGCTATAGCGTCGATGCTTGGAGGAGCGGAAATAGATGACACAGCGATGGCCGCGGCTCGAAATCTGCTTGACAATCAGAGATGATACCATTAATGTTTTGTCAGAATTTTTTAAGAGTTGTTTGGCTATTGTTATTAAACATTCGTTTGAGTAATAATCAATTATCTACAATTATAGAAAATAAAAATTGGAACGCAACGATTATATCTACGGCCGTCGTGCTGTAATGGAGGCTATAGAGGCCGGTAAGGAAATAGATAAAATTTTCATAGCGAAAGACCTGCACGGAGAACTCGCGAATGAACTTGTGACTCTTGCAAGAGCAAATAGGATCGTTATGCAGAGAGTGCCCGTGGAACGTATCAACCGTATTACGAGAAAGAACCATCAGGGAGTCCTTGCGATGATATCGGCCATAACCTATCATCGTCTCGATCATCTTGTTCCTGAATTGTACGAGTCTGGTATCCTGCCGTTTATAGTCTTGCTTGACGGGATAACTGATGTGCGTAATTTCGGGGCAATAGCCCGTACGTGTGAGTGTGCTGGGGTTGACGCGATAGTGATACCCGAGCATGGAAGCGTGTCGGTTGGAGGGGATGCCGTAAAGACTTCAGCCGGAGCATTGCACCATATTCCGGTATGTCGTGTTTCGTCTATAGCATGGGCAGCGAAATTCCTTCGGGAAAACGGCTATAAAGTGGCTGCGATAACCGAGAAGTCGGATATCAATTATACAGAAGGTAATTATACCGATCCAATCGCTATAGTCATGGGGGCTGAGGATATCGGTATTTCTCCGGAGGCAATGAAACAATGTGACACTAAAGTCGGGATACCGATGTTTGGAAATATCGGTTCATTGAATGTGTCTGTTGCAGCCGGGGTAATGATATACGAGGTTGTTCGTCAGCGTCTTAATGCTAATTTGGAAATTATTTAGAGAGTTTGACTTTAGGGTATTAATTATTAAAAAATGACAGGTTATATAGCCTGTCATTTTGATTTTCCCATAGAGGTGACGATCAGATATTTTTTATCGTTGGCTGCGGTTGCACCGAACACCATTTCGTTTCCTCCTTCTTTTATTTTAAGTTTTTTTGCCAGTTCCGGTGCTTGGAGTGGAAAATTTCTGGTTGAAACATTGATTTTTGGTCTGGACTTTGAAAAATCTTTGATAGCGTTTTTTGAAAACGGAATAATATCTATTATCTTGAATTCCTCTCCCGGAAATGATTCTATTGGAATAGGGGAGTAGTATAGATGTGTGTGTTTGTGAAGTTTGCTTACCGCGTAAATTTTCGTGAGTGTTTTTAGCCCTCCGCATTTCATTACAGCCGGAAACGGTTCGTAAAGAAAGCCTTTGCCGTTGGTGGCGGATATGTTTTGTAGAACGTATTCCGGAGTTGTGACTGCATTGGCTGTCTGCTCTTCAGAGGGATTAAATGTGTGTGTGGTGCCGCTTGTGGTCACACCGGATATTGTTCCTTGGTTGCCTTTGTTGTCACATATTAAAAGCAGTTCCTTGCACTCTTTTGCAGTTCCGGTAACCACTATATCACAGTCAGTCCCCAATTCTTTTTTTAAAGCTTCGATATCGGCCATAGGAGAGGCCTTTATTATCAGACGGTCGCAGCGAGATGTCAGGAGTGGAAGCGCGATAGTTATATCCGGACAGCAATCTTTCAAAGAGAAATGCCGCCCTTTGGAGTCGCGTCTTGCCGGATCGATGAAAATAACATCAAAAAATTTATTGTTGTTTTTTAGCCATTCAATACTGTCGGCTTCGACAACATTCACGTTGTCAAGTCCGAGTGCTTTTGTGTTGTGAATGGCTGCGAGATATGATTCGTGGTCTATTTCTATCGTCACTACTTCAGATGATTTCTTGGCGAAATGAAAAGTGTCGATGCCGAATCCGCAGGTCATGTCGAGGACTCTTGCTTTTTCCGGTATGAAGGCGGTGTGTATTTCGGCTATCGCGTCGGATGTGGACATTTCAGCCACTGCAAGTGACGGGAAAATGAAATTTTCATTTTTTAGAGTCTCTGGTAGTTTTGATGCTGTCTTGTAACGACATTCGAGTTGCAATATTTTTTTCATCATGGCCGTGTCGCCATGATGTTTGAGCCGAAGGGCGTTGAAATCTTCTTTCACCCCAATATGTTTTTCTTTGGTGTTGACGCTTGAAAATCTTTAATGTAATTGGGGACACTGTAGGCCGTATCAATAAAGTCTTTGCATGAATAAGCACGCTCTGCGAGAGCTATCATATCAATGGCGAGCGGACTGATGTCTGGAATGAAGCTGACATTTTCAGCCTTGATAATATCTTTGGCCTTGTCGCTACCGTTGCCGAACATCAATATTTTAGGATAACTGCCGATTATATCAGAGTAGCTGTCGGTATCAAGTATCAATGCCTGCTGTGGCATGACAGGTTCGAGTGCGAAATCGAAAGCGGTTGTGTATACCTCCATTCTTCTGGCGTCGATCATTGGAACAAAAATTTCGTCTCCTTCAAGTTCCTGTGTGAACATGACATTGCATGACATTATTCTCAGGGTGTCGATTCCTATGAGTGGAACATCCAAGGCGTATGCCAGACCTTTGGCTTCGGAAAGACCTATGCGTAGTCCGGTATAGCTTCCCGGACCCATGGATACGGCTACAGCGTCTGGTTTCAGATCTTTGTCTCTTGCGAAATCGAGACAATATTTTATGTAGTCGCTGAGCAAAGCGGCATGATTGCGGCCGCTTCCATCTTCCTGATGAGCGAGAACCATGCCTTCGGCTGTCAGCGCGACGGAGCAGTGGTCGGTAGACGTTTCTATATTGAGGATTACAGCCATCTTCCTGTTTTTTGGTGAGTCGGTGTGTCAAAAGTAAGACAAAGTTACTTGATTCTCCTGAGAAAATTGTAATTTTGTGAAAAATATTATCTGACACCACTCTGTCAGGGTGAGAGCCGGCAAAGGAGGCAAATATAATTCAGCAACCATGTTATATTCAATGACCGGATTCGGGAAAGCTGTAGCGGAGCTACCCGGCAAAAAAATCACTGTAGAAGTAAAGTCGTTAAACAGTAAGCAGATAGACATAGCCGCGCGCGTGCCGTCGTCTCTGAGATCAAACGAACTTGCGATGCGTAACTTTGTCAGCGCGACGCTTGAGCGTGGTAAAGTGGACTTGACGGTCTATGTCGAAAGTGTCGGTGGAGATACTTCTGTTCGGCTTAACATTCCAGTTTTGACAGCGTATAAACATGACGTGGAGCTTGCGGCCGAGAGACTTGGTATCCCAGTTCCTCAAGATTGGTATGGAGTGCTGATGCGATTTCCAGACATAATGAAAAGCGACAATACGACGGAAGCTGACGAGATCGAAGTCAAGGCCGTTATGGAGGCTCTTAAAAAGGCTGTGGAGGCGCTTATGGAATATCGTCGCGTCGAGGGCGAGAAACTTGAGTCGTTCTTTATTGAAAGGGTGGCGAAAATAAGGTCGTTACTTGAGCTCGTTCCTAAATATGAGAGCGAGAGAATAGAGAAAATACGCCAGCGTATGGAAGACGGTCTCGCTAAAATCCATACAGTCGACTATGACCGCAGCCGTTTGGAGCAGGAATTGTTCTTCTATATAGAAAAGCTCGATGTCAATGAGGAGAAACAGCGGCTCTCGCAGCATCTCAATTATTTCACCGAAACACTTCAAGGAACGAAAGGTCAGGGCAAGAAGCTTGGATTCATCAGTCAGGAGATGGGGCGTGAGATAAACACTCTCGGATCAAAGAGCAATCATGCGGAGATGCAGAAGATCGTGGTGCAGATGAAAGATGTCCTTGAGCAGATAAAGGAGCAGGTTTTGAATGTCATGTAATCATTATGAAAGGCAAGGTCATAATCATATCCGCTCCTTCGGGGACAGGCAAGTCCACCATTATTAACGCACTGCTTGAACGCGGTGAAATAGACATGCGTTTTTCCGTGTCAGCGACGAACCGAGCACCGCGAGGCACGGAAGTCGATTCGGTAGACTATTATTTTCTTTCTGATGAGGAATTTCGTAAAGCTATATCTGATAATGCTTTCGTTGAATATGAAGAAGTGTATCCGGGCCGGTTTTACGGTACGCTGAAAAAGGAAATATCACGCATTACGGACGACGGACACAATGTCATACTCGACATAGATGTGAAGGGAGGAGTGAATGTCAAAAAACTCTATGGAGCCAACGCTATAAGCATTTTTATCCAGCCTCCGGGATTAGATTCGCTTCGGGCGCGCCTTGTCTCGAGAGCCACAGACTCTCCAGAAGCAATAGCGCAGCGTCTTGCCAAAGCGGAGTATGAGCTTTCGTTCGCATCGGAATTTGACCGGGTGGTAGTCAACGATGTTTTGGCTACAGCTATTTCGGAAGTTGATGCAGCTATCAAGTCTTTTCTCGCTGGGTGATCCATAAAGTCTACAGATGTAAATCAATAACAGTAAATAGTTGATTATAAAAGAATGACAATAGGGATTTTAGGCGGTTCTTTCAACCCGGTTCATATCGGCCATATTATGCTTGCAAGCTATATGCAGCAGTTTGCCGGTTTTGATGAAGTTTGGTTGACGCTTTCTCCGCTTAATCCATTGAAAGCCGGTTCTGACGAACTTATACCGGACATAATACGTCTCAGAATGCTTGAACTTGCGGTCGGTGATACCAAAGGTCTTAATATATGTGACTACGAATTGTCTATGCCAAGGCCTTCTTATACGATAAATACGCTCCGTTATCTTGTCAAGCGTTATCCAGGGCGCGATTTCAGGCTTATAATAGGTAGCGACAATTGGAAAGTATTTGACCAATGGAAGGACCACGAAGCCATAAAGTCTGATTTCGGAGTGGTCGTATATCCACGACCAGGATATCCGGTGGGTCCTATCTATGATGACGGAGTCGATCTTGTCAATGCACCCATGGCTGATATCTCGAGCACATTTATACGAAAATCAATATCCCGTGGCAAAGATATGAACTATTTCCTGCCTCAGGGTGTCTATGAATATATAAAACATAATAGATTATATGGATCTAAGCCCTAATTCACTTGCGTTTATCGCTCTTTGCAATGAATATTGTGTCGCGGTGGAAAATGCCTGTGAATCATCTGTCTCTGATTTCACGGTGACGATGTTGCGTTTGTTGCCAAGGATATACATATCTGCTTCAGATCTTCGTCCGGACATATTGTCGGATGTTGATGATGCTTATATAGAAAATTATCTCGAGGAAGAGTATTATGAATCGTTGCGTGGGCGGATTGAAAGTTTGTTGGGCGCGGACGACGTATACCTTGAAGTGTTCGAGGAGGATATGAAATATTCCGATACGCCTATAGGTATGAGCATTGCTGAGGGTGTGTGTGATATATTTCAGGTACTCTACAATTTTATCTCCATGGTCAAGGACGCTCCGTCCGATTCCATAAACACCGCCATCGCTGCGGTTCGTGATGATTTTCGCTCTTATTGGGGGCAAAGGATCTGCAATCTGATGCGTCCGCTTAACCATTTGTGTTATTCATCCGATGAGGATGACTGCGATGAGTGAGAGTCCGATGTGTTTTGACTAACGTAAATAATAGATAGGATTATGTCAATTCTGAAAGAAAATCTCCCTGTAGGGTTTTGTAGCGACCATGCGGGATATGAAATGAAACTTTTGCTTGAAGGGTATTTTGATTCCATGGGAATTGCATACAAGGATTTCGGCACTTTTTCGTCAGAGAGCTGTGACTATGCCGATTTTGCCCATCCGTGTGCCTATGCTGTTGAAAGAGGCGAGTGTTATCCAGCCATAGCCCTTTGTGGTTCGGGCAATGGCATAGGAATGACGCTGAACAAGCATCAAGGTGTGCGGGCTGCGATCTGTTGGAGTGTAGAGCTTGCCGAGCTTGCCCGTCGTCACAACAACGCCAATGTGCTTGTGTTGCCAGCCCGTTTCATAGACAGTGTTACAGCGATCAATATCGTGGAAGCTTTTATGAACACTCCTTTTGACGGAGGTCGTCATGAACGTCGTATCGAAAAGATACCGCTTCCGGATTGTTGTGGAAAATAAACGTGGGTCGGGGTATTTAATTCCTGTCCAATATTTAAAATATCAGATGTTTTCGATATTATAACCTGCGATTTCGGTTATACGGTCATCATTGTTTATTGGCCGGATTACTTTACAAGGATTTCCCACTGCGAGCATAGCGGTGGGAATGTCTTTTGTTACAAGGCTACCTGCCCCGATCACGGCATTGTCTCCGATTGTCACACCGGGTAGTATCACTACGTTTCCCCCTATCCATACGTTGTTTCCTATTTTGACTGGTTTCGCACGCATAATGCCTTTGTTGCGTTGCTCGGCAAGCAGTGCGTGTGTGATGGTATATATCGATACATTAGGGCCGATAAAGACATTGTCACCTATATGCACCGGTGCTTCATCAAGGATAGTGAGGTTGAAATTACCTATAAAATTATTTCCTATATGTATATGACTGCCGAAATCGCATCTGAAAGGAGAATGGATTATGCATGACTCCCCAACGGAGCCTAAAAGATCTTTCAAGATGCGTTGACGTTCGGTTTTCATTGATGGATGTGTCCTGTTAAGTTCAAAACACATCGAGGCTCCTCTGTCAAGGCCAGCGGCTATGTCATCGGTGAATCCGTTGTGCCATTTCCCGTTTTTCATGTATTCAAGGCCATCCATAATTTTAGTTTTAATATTGACGTCTGTAAAAAACAGAATCTTTTTAATTAAATTACAAATATACGGATAAAATACCGAATTAAGGTGATGACCGTGTCGGTTTTATGGTCTATTCAGGACAGTTTTTTGCACTTCGTTATAGAATCTACCTTCGCAGATAAATTAGGAGGAGAAGACCGACATCTTCTCCTCCTTAAATGTTCATAACGTTGCGGTCAAAAGGTCGCTGTTTGTATGGGCTCGGTGTTATGTTGGATTTGTCGCGAATCAATCTCCCATGGTACGGAGTAGTTGCTCATTGTCTGAGGTGCGTTCCATGCGATCTTTGATAAATTCCATTGCTTCTATTGAGTTACGGTCGCTGAGGAAGCGACGCAATATCCACATGCGGTTGAGGGTTTCGTTACGTAACAATAAGTCGTCACGGCGTGTGGAAGAAGCCGTAATGTCCACGGCAGGGAATATGCGCTTGTTGGATAGCTTGCGGTCAAGTTGCAACTCCATGTTGCCTGTACCCTTGAATTCTTCGAATATGACCTCATCCATCTTAGAGCTTGTTTCCGTAAGAGCTGTCGCGATTATTGTGAGAGAACCTCCGTTTTCAATATTTCTGGCGGCTCCGAAGAAACGTTTGGGCTTCTGGAGTGCGTTGGCGTCGACACCACCTGAAAGTATCTTGCCTGAGGCCGGAGCACATGTATTGTAAGCTCGTGCGAGCCGTGTGATTGAATCAAGCAGGATTACTACATCATGGCCGCATTCGACCATTCGTTTCGCTTTTTCGAGTACGATTGATGCTATCTTGACATGGCGGTCGGCCGGTTCGTCGAATGTTGATGCGATTACTTCCGCGTTTACGCTTCGACTCATGTCTGTGACTTCTTCCGGACGTTCGTCAATTAGGAGAATCATTATGTAGGTTTCCGGATGATTTTCAGCGATGGCGTTCGCGATATCTTTAAGAAGTATTGTTTTACCTGTCTTAGGTGGAGCTACGATCAGTCCGCGTTGGCCTTTGCCTATCGGAGAGAACATGTCGACTACGCGGGTGGAAATGTTGTTTGAGCGACCTGATGTGAGATCGAATTTCTCGTTGGGAAAGAGCGGGGTGAGATGTTCGAAAGCCACGCGGTCACGGATATATTCGGGTGACCTTCCGTTGACACAGCGGACACTGCTTAGCGGGAAATATTTGTCGCCTTCACGCGGGGCTCGAAGTGTCGCTTCGACAACGTCACCGGTACGGAGGGCGTACTGTTTGATCTGTTCTTTGGTTACGAGTACATCATCAGGTGACGCGAGATAGTTGTAGTCGCTTGATCGGAGAAATCCGTGCCCTTCCGGTGCGATTTCAAGAACACCTGTGGTCTCGATTATCCCATCGAAGCTGTATGTAGGAAACTGCTGTCCTCTCTGTTGGTCTTGCTGTTGGTTCTTGTTACGGTTTTTCTTATTCTTTTTCCCTTGGGGTTGCTGTTTTTCCATTCCTGGTTCACCAATGACAATCGGTGTGGCAGGTTGGAGGAGTTGTTGTGGAAATACTGGTTGTTGTTGGCCATGCTCTTTTTCCTGATGTTGTCCGCGTGGTGCGAATGTGCGTCCTCCGGAACGGGGGAAAAAGGAACCGAACGAACTGTCTTTTGGTCGGAAATCGCGTCGTTGTTGCGGCTGTTGTTGCTGGCGTGGTTCCGGAGCGTTTTCCTGTATTGTATCCGGTTGGGCGGCTTCGGGAGTCTGTCCAGGCCTGATGAATACTCCGTGGCGGGGCTTGTCATCATTGTTCTCCTGACTTGATTGAGATATATCTGTATCGGTCGGGGCATCGGCATCATGGCTTTTCTCTTTGTTTGCTTCTTCGGTTTGGACCGGAAGAACAGCCGACGCTGAATCTATAGTGGCAAGAGCGGTTATATGATCGTTTGAGGATAGCTCACTGCTATTGTTGTCCGATTCCGTTGAAACAGTAACGTTATCTTCCGGTTTTGAGTTGCGCGGTGGTCGTCCGCGGCGACGTTTGGTCTGTTGTTCACCTTGCGACTGAGTTGCTTTGTTGTCAACCGGTATTTCGGTTGCGTCGGGTTTTATATCGTTTTCAGTTGAACGGTCTATATTTGTGTCAGCTTTCGGTGTGTCCTTGTCATCGGTGCTTTTCGGTTTTCGTCCGCGACGTTTCTGTTGGTTTTCTGTTTCGGTTGTATGTTCGGGAGATTCTGTCTGCTCGTTTTCTTTCTTTTTACTCGGATTTTTATCGGTCTTGTCTTCGTTTACATCTTTCTTGTTTTTCCGCCCTTTGCCCGTAGCTCCTGCCGCATTCGAAGTGGCAGCCACGTCACGTGCCTGTTTGTCAAGGATTTCGTAGACAAGGTTTTCTTTGTCGTCAAGATTTATTTTTTTTATGCCGTTGGACTGAGCTACTTTTTTGAGTTGAGTATCGTCCATGGCTTCGAGTTCTGTATAATTATACATCTTTATATATAGTGGGTATACATTGGCGAGCGCAGTGTCGCGCTCCAAAGGGTGATATTATTTTTAGAATTAAAATTCAATTCAAAACTCCCGATTCCCGGATTGCTATAATTGTTTGATTATAAAGATAAACAAACAGGATGTACAAAATACGGGGGGAGTAAATCGCTCTTGTTGTGCCTTAAGCAATGTCCAAAAATGTTGAAAGGGAATTGATCTATTTTCTGTCCTTTTACAGACACCGGTCAATGGAATTACGGAATGGTGAATTGATGATTGGTGTCCGGAGGGATTTTTGTGAGCCTGTTTTAGTCATTAGGTATTCAAATTCTAAAGCCTAATTGGTTTTAGAAGACTTAGATTACAGCTACAAATGTTTAGAACGCTGCAAAGATACAATCAATTTTAATATCCAACAAATAAATAACAAAAAATGTTCGGTCTCCGGATTTAGTTCGTATATTTGTACCCATGTTGATGATATATGTGTATATGACTGTGACAAAAAAGGCTGTATAGTTGTGGCACATAATGTTTTGAAGTATCCTGGATTCTAAATTTAAGGTAAATTATATATTATTGCGTAATGATTTTGCAATGTGCTGTCCTTTTCGCTTTTTTAGCGTTGGGCGAGTTGATTGTATGGTTGACCGGTGTTCCGGTGCCTTCAAGTATAATAGGTATGCTTATGCTTGCCGCGGCTTTGAAGTTGCGCCTTGTGCGTGTGTTTTGGGTTGATAAGGCAGCGGATTTTCTGATCAAAAATTTAGGTTTTTTCTTTGTCCCTGCAGGGGTGGGACTGATGAATTGTCTCGGGCTGATAGAGCGACAGTGGCTTCCGATCGTCGCTTCATGCGTTGTGAGCACATTTTTAATAATAGCCGTTACCGGATGGGTTCACCAGACTGTGCGTAAGATGACTTCAAAACACAATGGAATTTCTCACTAATAAATATTTTTTACTTGCGCTGACGTTTGCTGTTTATGTTTCCGCGCAGCTTGTCCAACGACGTACGGGAATGTCTTTCCTTAATCCCATACTTGTCACCATCGTTGTATTGATGGTGGTGCTGATGAGTTGTGGTATCGGATATGAGACATATTCCGAGAGCGGGGTATATATAGATTTTTGGCTTAAACCGGCTGTCGTCGCTCTCGGTGTTCCTCTTTACAGACAACTTGAGTCGATAAAGAAGCAACTGTTGCCCATTCTTCTTGCAGAACTTGCCGGATGTATTATCGGTACAGTCTCTGTCGTGGCTGTGGCTGAATTGCTTGGCGCTTCGAAGGAAGTGGTGTTGTCTCTTGCGCCAAAATCAGTGACAACGCCTATCGCTATCGAAATAACCGAGACGATCGGTGGAATTTCTGCGTTGACGGCTGCTGTTGTCATCTGTACAGGGATTTTCGGTGGGATAGCCGGATTTAAAATGATGAAAATGTCAAGAGTTAAAAGTCCGATAGCTCAAGGTCTCTCAATGGGGACTGCTGCCCATGCCGTCGGAACTTCGGTTGCAATGGAGGCCGGTTACCGTTATGGTGCTTTTTCGTCGCTCGGTTTGACACTTAACGGGCTTTTCACGGCATTGCTCACGCCTTTTATACTTTCGATGCTCGGATATACGGTTTGATTGTTTTAAGAGGCCGTAATTGGATGCAAATGTTTTTATCAACCGTGCATTTTGTTATGGTTTGTCATACTCGGTTCAAGAAAAAATAGTAAATTTGCAGCGTCAATTCATTAGCAAGAAAAAAATAGTTCTTTAAGAGTCATGATAAATCGAGTTTTGATTAGAATCAAAGTTGTCCAGTTGCTCTATTCGTATCTACTGACCCAGAGTGAATTTAAGATCGAGCAGCAGGTTGAGAATCCTTCACGTGATAAAAAATATGGACATGAATTATATCTCGATTTGTTACTTATGATAATTGAGATGTCCGGTTTTGACGTTTCGGCCGGACGCAGGATGTCACCTCTGCGAGGAATCGCTCTCAATAAGCATATTGAAAGAAATTCGTTGGCGCGATCGTTGAACGGAATTGACGAGATAAGGTCGCTCATCCTTCGTGACCGTTCCGGAGTCGCGCAGTTTGATTCTGTGATACCGTCGATCTATGATGCTATACCTTCACTTCCGGCTTATAAAAGCTACGTGCGTATCAAAAAACCTGAGTTGAAAGACGATGTTGTTTTATGGGTGTCTATCATCAATAATCTTATAGCCGAGAACCCGGAATTTATGGCGGTAGCACGAAAGAATCCGGATTTCACCATGGTCGGATTCACGAGGGCTGTCGACTCCTTGTTGCGCACGCTTAACGAGTATAACGATAACCGGGCACTTTTTAATCATGCCCGTCACGCGTTGGACTATTCTCTTGACAAAGCTCATGAACTATATTACAGACTGTTGCTTTTGTCTGTTGAGATCACACGTATGCAGGATCAGCGTCTTGATGCGGCAAAACATAAATATCTTCCTACGGATGAGGATCTGCATCCGAATATGCGCTTTGTTGAAAACAGTTTCATAAAAGCTCTTGAAAACAACTGTGATTTCCAGGATTATCTGAGTCAAAAGAAGATTTCATGGGATTCAGATGTCCTTTTGGTTAGGAGCATACTTGATAAGATAACAGGAAGCGATATTTACGCTGATTATATGGCGCGTGTCGGTGAGCCCTCTTTTGAAGAGGATTGCGATTTTTGGCGTCAGGTATACAAAAATATAATACTCCCTGACGACGATCTTGCTGAAGCTCTAGAGTCGAAATCAGTTTATTGGAACGATGACATGCATGTGATGGGGACTTTCGTTCTTAAAACCGTTCGTCGGTTTGCACAAAGCGGTAATGAAGGTGTGGATGTCAGTATGCTGCCTCAATTTAAGGATGAGGAGGATGGTTGTTTCGGTTCGTCGCTTTTCGATATCGCGGTAAAGAATTGTGATGAATACCGAGAATTGATAGACTCATTTGTAAATCAGCATCGTTGGGATGCTGAACGTCTCGCTTTCATGGATATAGTGATAATGGTCGCTGCTATAACGGAACTGATGAATTTTCCCGCTATTCCTATAGCTGTTACGTTGAATGAGTATATTGAGATAGCGAACGCTTATAGTACGCCTCGTAGCGGTGCGTTCATCAACGGTATACTTTATTCGGTGATCAATCATCTGAAGGAAAAAGGCGTTTTGTTGAAAGGCTAAACACTTCATCGTCGAAATTTGTTGAAACAATATTAATAAACATAAAAACAATTAAAAGTCTATGTTCAATACTATTCTCCTGCAGTCAATGAATTCGAGTTGGGCGAATATTCTTATGATCGTCGCTCTGATCGCGGTTTTCTATTTCATGATGATACGTCCTCAGCAAAAGAGGCAGAACGAAATCAAAAAGTTCCGTGAAGGGCTCAAAGTAAATGATCCGGTTGTCACCGCAGGCGGCATTCATGGCAAGATAAAAGCTATTTCCGATATGACTTTTACAGTCGAGATCGCAAAGGATGTCCGCATCGATGTAGACAAGGGTTCGGTATATCCTTCCGCTCAGCAGGCTGCGGCCGATGCTGCAGACAAGGGCGGCAAGTAATGTTTTCGGTCCGTTCGAAGCTATGAATTGAAGGCTGTATGAACGACAGGACTCAGAGGGTGCAACGCAAAGTGACCGCGGCTCTACGTTCGAGCCGCGGCCAAAACGTATTGTTATATCTGCTATTCGTGGCAGTCGCTTTTGTGTTTTGGGTGTTTCTTTCACTTGACACCGAAGTGCAACGTGATTTTGAGTTGCCGGTGGAATTGGCTGATGTGCCTGACAGCGTGACTGTTATCGGCCAAGTGCCTCCGGCTTTGGGTGTCAGTGTAAAAGGCAAGGATTCTCAGTTGTTGCGATTTCTTTGGGGCAAGATGTCACCGATCAAGTTCAAATGGCAGGAAAATGTTCAAGACGCATCATTTGTCATCAATAAACCGAGGCTTGAATCTCGTTTGAGGGAATATTTCGGCAACGGAGTGCAGATTATATCTTGTCGTCCGGATTCGTTAAGGTTGTCGTTTACATCTCAACCTGGTGTCAAGGTTAAACTTATGGTTCAAGCCGACATTCATCCAAACCTTCAATATATAGTTTCAGGTCCGATAAAGGCTGATGTGGATTCAGTAACGTTATATTCAGTTGCGGATTTGCCCCGTTCTCTGAAGTTTGTTTCGACGGAGCCTATTGTGAAATCAGACCTTAATGATACTATGCGCTATGAAGTAGCCGTGAAGCCTATATCTGGTGTTAGGATTATTCCTGATAAGGTTGTCGTGACGGTTCCGGTAGAGCCTTTGATCTCACGTAAGCGTAATGTCAGGATTGATGTCAACAATATGCCTGAAGGCGTCAGTCTGATAACTTTCCCGTCAAAAGTAGAAATAAGCTATCTTGTGCCGATGAGTGCCTATAACGATGATTATCAGATGAAGGCATACGTTGATTATCGGAATGTAAAGCCTTCGCGTCGCAAGCTCCCTGTGACAATATCGGCTGTGCCTTCCGTGTATCATAATGTGAGTTTTTCTCCCGATAGTGTCGACTATATAATAGAGAACTCAAAATAGATGGGAACGCAATATAATTTATGATTGATGGTTGAACTATGCTCATAGCGGTCAGTGGAGGAATAGGAAGCGGGAAAACCATTGTCAGTAGAATGCTCGTAGCCATGGGCTTTAAGGTCTATGACTGTGATAGCAGGGCTAAAGCAATAATGGATGCGGATGAGGATATCAAGTTTTACTTAAAACGTGACATCCATCCTGATGCGGTGGGATCTGACGGGAAGATTGACCGTAAAAAATTAAGTTCCGTTGTGTTCACCGACCATGAGGCGTTGCAAAAGCTTAACGGAATTGTCCATGCGGCTGTCCGCAAGGATATATTGTCCTGGACATGTCGGCATAGAGACAAGCCATTGTTGTTTGTGGAGACAGCGATCATGTATCAGAGTGGACTTGATAAGATTGTGGATGCTGTATGGGAAATACAAGCCCCACACGACTTGCGTGTGTCGAGGGTTATGTCGAGAAGCAATTGCACTCGTGACGAGGTGCTCTCGCGTATTCGTTCTCAAAATATATATGTGCCTGAAAAACCGCATTCTTGTGTCACATATATAAATAATGACGGTAAGAATCCTTTACTTCCGCTTTTGGAACGTCTGCTTTGTGGGTTTCGATAAAGGATATTATCGCTTGGCGATATAATAAAGTACTTTCACGTCCGTTAACAAATAGGATACTTTTATAGTCTGAATAGATTAGTTTAACCTTACTTGATGAAAACCAGATATTTAATTTTTGGCCTTCTCGTCGCTTCGATAATGGCGTCGTGTAGCAGTAGCAAAACTGTTCTTCCGTATTTTACAGATATTTCAACTGTCAGCGAAGGTGCGTTTGATTCGTCAGACTATCTGACTAAGATAAAACCGGATGATGAACTTTACATATCAGTGACTTCGGCTAATCCTGAAGCCACTGCGATTTATAATATCCCGGCTGCGAATCCGTCAGTCAAAGCTATGTTCCCGTCAACGGCGACACCGGCTTTTCAGACATACGTGGTGAATTCCGACGGATATATAAATTTCCCGGAAATAGGTAAGATAAATGTGGAGGGTCTGACAATTGAGGAATTACAGGCTTTGTTGACTGCCAATATTGCCAAAGATGTTGAAAACCCAATGGTAATAGTCGAGCTGGTTAATTTTCAGGTCAATGTGGCAGGAGAGGTCACGAAACCGGGTCCGGTTCCTGTCACACGAAATCGCTTTTCCATTCTTGACGCCCTTTCGGCAGCAGGCGACCTTACCCCTTATGGTGAACGTTCAAATGTGCTTTTGATCCGGGAGGTCGACGGAGAGAAAAAGTATGTGCATCTTGATCTTAATTCGTCGGATGTTTTGAAATCTCCATACTTCTACCTCCAACAGAACGACTATATTTACGTCGAACCTAATAAAATCCGTCAGGCAAACTCTAAATATAATCAGGACAACGCATTCAAACTGTCGGTTATCTCTACGATCGTAAGCGCTTCTTCGGTCATAGCTTCTCTTGTGATCGCTTTGACCGTGAAGTAAGTTTCTGCTTATTGACAAGGATAGGAAATCTGATACCTAATTGAATTATAGTATTTAAGTATAGTCCCCGTATGAACGTATCTAACGAAAACAGATCGTCACAATTCGATTTTAGACGTTTTTTTCAAATATGCCGAACCCGTTGGTATTGGTTTGCTATTTCCGCTGTCGTTTGCTCTGCTGTCGGTGCTTTCTATGCATTGAACACAGTTCCTATATTTCAGGTTGTGGCAAATATATTGATCTCAGATGAGGATGGAGGCAGTTCAAATGCAATGAATGAATTTGCCAGCCAGTTTTCTATGGGAAATATGATGGGTGGGTCAAGTTCAGTTGACGACGAAATAAATATGGTTCGTTCCCATAGTAATCTTCGTCAGACGGCTAAGGATTTCGGATTGAATACCAGTTATACGCTGAAACGTTTTGGCGGCCTTGTCGGGCGAGACGTATTCGATAAAACACCTGTAGCCATGTCGTGTAATCCCGCTATTGGCGACACGATAAAAAACTGGATGTTATTTAAGGTATCTGTGGATAAAGATCATAAGGTGGACATACAAGCCAGAGTGGATAAAAAAAAGATATCCGAAATAAAGGATGCGTCTTTTCCTGTAACCATGTCTACACCCTATGGAGAATTTACTTTTAATAAGACTGAACACTTGCGTAAAGGGCAAGGAGCCAAAATGGATATTGGCTTTGGATCTTATGATGGAGCAGCGGAAGCTTTGGGAGAATTGGTAGCGATATATATACCAAGTAAGAAGGCCAATGTTATTTCTTTGTCTGTGGAAAGTCATAATCCGGATTTTTCACGGAAGGTGCTTGACCGTATTATCGAAAATTATAATATGGCGGGCATAGAGGAAAAGCAGAAGAAAGATCAGAAGACAGCTGAGTTTGTTAATGAGCGTCTTAACGTTATCACCCAGGAGTTGAATCTGTCAGAATCGGATATTGAGAACTATAAGCGTAATAACGACCTGACCGATGTCGGAGCCGATGCCGGCAAATGGATGGCTCGTACGAACGGGCTTGAATCTCAGATAATGGGGCTTGAGACGGAGATTCATCTGTTGGGCATGACACGTGACTTTATAAATGATCCTAAGAATAAAGGTCAGCTTGTCCCGGAGCTGAATGTAGGTGCAGGTATTCCGTTAAAAGAATTTAATGGGTTGATTCTCCAGAAAATGAGTCTTGAGGTCAACGCCAAAGGCAATAATGCCGCTCTTAAGCAACTTGACGAGCAGATCGGAGCTTTGCGCGAAAACATGAAGGTGTCATTGCAAAAGGCTTATGAGAATTCATTGGCCAGGCTGCAGGATCTGAAAAAACAAGTTAAGATTTCGAAGTCGCATCTCGATCTTTTTCCGATGCACGAACGCCAGTTCGGAAATATAAAACGTCAGCAGGAAATCAAGGAAGAACTGTTCTTGTTCCTTTTGAAAAAGCAGGAAGAAACCAATATAGCTCTTGCAAACTCAATGCCGCGAGCTAAGATCATTGACGAGGCATATTCTCTTTCAGAGCCGATCAATCTGTCGAAAAAGAAGATTGTGGCTATCGCATTTCTGATCGGATTGCTTCTTCCTTTTGCGGTGATAATGTTTCTTGAAAAGATCAAGAATAAATTTGAGACCACCGGTGAACTCGAGATGCTTACATCCGTCCCTATTCTTGGAGAGGTATGTAAGAAAAGTAACGCTGAAAGTCCGCTTGTGGTCAAAGCCGACGGAGGTAGCACATCTGTGGCGGAGCTGTTCAGGCTCATACGAACCAACTTGCAGTTTGTTTTGGGCAGCACCGGCTCTAAAGTCGTATTGATGACATCGACCATTTCAGGTGAAGGAAAATCGTTCGTGTCAATTAATCTCGCATCTTCACTCGCGCTTCTCGGAAAGAAGACTTTGCTTATGGGGCTTGACATTCGCAATCCGAAATTGGCTGAATATCTCAGCCTCCCACAGTCGGTTGGATTTACGCGGTATATCTCAGACGAAAACGTTTCATTGGACTCCATAATAATGCGCGCTCCGCTTGAGAAAAACATGGATATTATTATGGCAGGTCCGATACCTCCCAACCCGTCTGAGTTGTTGCAATCGTCTCGTGTCGACGAATTGTTTGCAAAACTCCGGGAAATGTACGACTATATCATAGTCGATTCCGCTCCGGTAGGGATGGTCAGCGATTCGTTTACTCTTGATAGGGTTGCCGACGCAACGGTATATGTAACCCGTGCAAATTATACGACTCATAAGGAGATCCGTTTTGTGAATAAACTATATGCCGAGAAACGTTTGCCGAAAATGACATTGATACTAAACGGGACCAAAGCGTCGGCCGGCTATGGTTATGGCTATGGCCAGTCTAACAAAAAATGATTTTATCGTACAGGATATTTAAGCGTGATACCGGTAAAGGATGAGAATCCATACCGGTGTCATGTATGTTTACCGAATATATTCCAATGAAAGAAGCCCTGTTCATACTTACTTTATTTGCGTCCATCGGTTTTTTTAACCCGATGCAGATTTTTTCCGAGCAGACGGTCAAGCTTCTTTATTATTTGTGCGTTTGTTTTAGTATTGTCGTGGCGTATATCAACGGTCGCGATTTGCATGGGATACATTATCCGCGCAAAGCCTATTGGCTGTTTATGATAATGATTGTTGTTTCGATATATCCGGCATCTGCCTATCATAGTCAGCCATTCTTGATATCTGTTATGACGACCGTCCCATATATACTAAGCTATGCGTATCTATTGGTTATGCTTAAAACGGCATTGCCGGAACGTTTTATTTTAAAATGGATTTTTATCGCATGCGGTTTGGCCGTACCGGTATATTTTGTTAATCTCCTGACATTTCCGAATGTGTTTTTTGGCAGTGGTGATATATTGGAAGATCTCTCTCGCGGAATATTGAGATTGCCTGTCGAATACATAATACTGTTTGTTCTTGTATTGTTTTATGCGATCAACCGTATTTTACTTCAGGATGGTGCGCGTGGTAAATGGTATGCCGTGATATCCGGATGTATGGTTATGATCATACTTTCCGTTACCCGTCAGATAATACTTTATTCCATTATCTTGGGTGGACTGTTTTTCTTTAAACGGGTGTCATGGGCTAAAAAATTGACGTTTATAACCATCATGCTTATTGTGGGATTTTATGTGTTGCCTATGATTCCCGCATATAATACAATGCTTGAACTGTCCAAAGATCAGATTGAAAGCAGTGACGAAAAAGAAAATGTGCGTATCGGTGCATGGAGATATTATACATTCGAAAATCAGACTAACGACATCACACCGATAATAGGTAATGGAGTCCCTTCGTTTGGCAATAGCGTTTGGGGCAGTCTTTTTGACAATGAAATAGAAGACAACGGTTATCTGTATGCTGACGTTAGTTGGGCCGGGATAATATATCTGTTCGGATGGATTGCTTTTGCTGCAATGCTGATAATAATACTAAAGGCGATATTTAAGAGGAAGCCGCCTCATCATGAATATCTGACATATTGGTTCATATTTATCCTTTTATCCGGAATAGGTGCGGGTGTATTTGTTTATCCGCATCAAATTTTGTGTATAATGATTGGATTATATCTTATCTATGGAACAGCCGACGAAGAAAACAGCGATTATAATACTCAATTACAACAATCCTGATGCGACTATAGCTTGTGTCGAAAGTGTCGAGCGGTTCAATACGGCCCCGGTGAGATACATTATAGTCGATAATGGTTCGAATCTTTCAGGTTGTATCGAAACAATTGATTCGTTCCTGTCCTGTCGTTTCGGTGATTCATATCAGCTTGTAAAGGATGGTACTGATCTCGGTAATATGAATCCATATATGACATTGCTTGTCAGCGATGTTAACGATGGATATGCCTGTGGAAACAATAAGGGGCTTAGACTGATTGAGAAAGACGGAGAGATTGACAGGGTGCTCATATTGAACAATGACATCCTTTTTACCGAAGACATAATACCGGAACTGATCAGATCTCAGGAATCTTTGGATGACTGTGCTATAATAAGCCCGTTATTATTAAAAAAAAATGGCAGGGATATTGATCTGAATTGTGCAAGGAAAGACACAACTGTGGGTCAATGGACTAAAAATAATTTTCTGACTCCGTATCATTGGCTATTGCATAAATCCGTTAACGAGATTTGGAAAGAAAATTTATTGCTATACTCAATGCCACAGCCTTATCCTGATTTGATTCCGATTGAATTGCCGTCAGGATCGTGTATGCTGATAAAAAAGAACCTGTTTAAAAAAATAGGGTATTTTGACCCGAAGACATTTCTATATTATGAAGAAAACATTTTATATAGAAAAATCGAACAGATAGGTAAACGTAATTACATCGACACTCGTCAGCGTTGTATCCATCTCGGGGCGTCTACCATTTCACGTAGCCCATCAAAATTCATATCTCGGATAGCCCGGAAAAGTTGTGAATACTATGTAAAAGAATATACAAAGCCTTCGTTTATCGCGTACTGGTTATACAGATTGAGCCTAAGTTGGGTAAGTCTGAATGAGTCCATGAAAAATATCATTAAAAGATGAAACTGACAGAACTATGAAATTATCTGTAATAACACCTGTATATAATAGGGCTGATTGTATATTACGATGTCTGGAAAGTGTGTCGCGACAAAAGAGATGTGGCTGTGACGTTCAGCATGTGGTTGTTGATGATGGATCTACGGATCGCACCACAGAAATATTAAGGGACTATGCGGCTACGCATCCTCATGTAAAACCTCTATTTTTTAATAAAAATAGAGGCACGAATGCAGGCCGTAACGCTGCCATCGCAAATGCTTCGGGCGAATATTGTGTAATTCTTGACAGTGATGATTATTTTACATCTGATGCCGTAGACGTGATTTTGTCAGTTATGGAAAATAATCCTGAATATCGGTATTACATGTTCACGCGTGACGATAGGACGGAGGAATTTGATCGGGTCTATGGAAAGGGTTCGTATGTCGAGTTTGAATATGTAGATGCCCTCACCGGAAAGGTAAAAGGTGATTATATTCATGTTATACCAAGGGTAATATTGCAAAAATATCCATTTGATGAGGAGATACGTATTTACGAATCATTGATAATACAGCAAATATATAGGGATGTCGGTAAGATGCTGTTTTGTAACAAAACAGTTGTCATAGCCGAACGTGACCGACCGGACAGTGTGACCTTACACTCAGTAAGAGTCTGCAAGCAAGCAATTGAACATAAATTACAAGCTGCCATATATGAAATTAAATTGTTTGGTCAGGACTACATAGACTTTGGATTGCGTGACACCCTTGACGGATTCTATTTTGAGGCGGCTGACAACTCTCTGCTTTTAGGGAAATATGTTGAGTGTAATGGCTTTTTAAAAAATATAAAGCGAAAGAAAAAATTCTTGCTTTGGATTATTTCCCGACTTCATTTGGCTCCGTTATACAGGTTTGCTCTTAGACTATATTTGAAAAACAAATATAGTTATTCTACAATTGTGAATCCATGATAATTTGATATTCCCACTTAGGAACAAAGGTATGATGAAAAAGCTATTATTTAACTTGACAGCTACGCAGCCGAGTTTCGGTGTGAAAAGGCATGGTGGAGGAATCTATGGAGAAATAGTCCTAAAAAAAATTATAGAGCAGAAAAGGATTGTCATTGTGGCGTATGATTCTTCATTATGGCTGAACCCGGATATCAAAAATCTATGCGAGCTTAATTCTGTTGAAATGATTGACATTTCAAAATGCTCCATGCAGGAAGTGATAGACAAGACCAAGCCTGATATCTTCTATTCTCCTCAGCCATTAGATTCCTTATATGCCCTTGAAAATTGTGATCTTGTGGTCACGGTCCATGATTTTCGTGACGTGGAGATGTGCATTGACAGAAAAATGTTCTGGAGATATAAAATCAGCTTGAAAAAGCAATTGAAAAATATTCTATGGTGTTTTTTTCCGTCATATATAAGAAATAGGAGATATAGGAAAATTTCTAAATTCGTAATGGACCCACATATCAGATTTCCTGTTGTCTCCAATCATTCTCTTTCGTCATACCGTCTATTTTTCCCGGGATTTACAGACAGGGACATCCCCGTTTTTTTCTCTCCGTCTACAATAGATGAAACACCTCTTGAGCGTAAACGCACAGCAGATTATTTTTTGCTTGTCAGCGGAGATAGATGGGAGAAAAACAATCTTAGGGCGATCGTCGCGTTGGATCAATTGTGTTCCGCTGGTCAGTTGAACGGAAAAAAAGTGATTGTTACAGGGGTAAAATCAGCTGACAGATACAGGTACAAGATTCAGAATCCAGGTATATTTGAATTTGTCGGGTATGTGGATGATTCAGAATTGAGACAGCTTTATCACGATGCCTATTGTTTTATATATCCATCTTTGAATGAGGGATTTGGTTATCCGCCTCTTGAGGCTATGTATTATGGCGTTCCTGTTTTGGCATCTCCGTTTTCATCAATAAGCGAAATTTGTGGAGATGCAGCGATTTACTTTAACCCATATAGTGTTGACGAAATCAAAATGAGGATAATCCAGGTTTTGGATCAGAGACGGCATGATTGCATGTCAAAAAAAAGTCTGGAGCATTATGCGCTGATTAGACAACGGCAAGATTCGGATTTAGAAAAATTGGTCAAATTCATCTATAATGACCAAGAGAGATAAGGCTATGATATTCATGTCACTTATCTGTCTCGGACTTTGCGAATAACCCAAAAACGTCCAAGGGTATTTCAGCCTGTGTAGATTGCATCTGTTTTAATCGATTCAATGAGGTTGGGATGTAGACGGTTTACTGATAACAAAATTTATAAGGTATTCTATAAATTAAAAAAGAATGGCTCAGGAAAAATTTTCTGAGCCATTCTTTTTAATCATACTTTGAGCCGTTGTAAAAATATTCGGACCGATTGATCGATTATCTGTCTATCCAATTCTACATAGGCGGCAGTCTGTCACTTTGTATGACTATATATCGTTGGAGTTGTAAAATCAAATATCATAATGGGGCTATTTAGATAGCGGCTCCAACTTCTTCAAGATCTTCTTGTTGATCTTTACTTTGTATTTTCCACGCAGTTGTTTGATCCATTCGCGTTCGAGTTGTTGCTGGTAGTCTGACGACACGGCTCCGCGTACATCAGAGGCCTCTTCGGGAACTTCAATAATTTTCCCCTGATAGCCGAACCATGCCGTCCATTTGCCTGGGGCTTCAGGGCGTTCGCTATTGAACGCAACGTTATCGACAATGGCGTTGTCGCCCTTAGCTGTGACTACGCGTTCGACTTTGATATGTCGGCCATAATTATTGCGTAGCGAGCTGACAAGAGAGTCATTTTCGATTGCGTTGGCAGCGAGAAAACCTTTTGCTTCGGATGCGATGGAATCGCTTGTGGCGAAAATCACATATCCTTTATAGTGAGGCTTATCCCAGGTGTATTTATCTCTATTGGAGCGGAAATAGTTCTCCAGACCTTCAGTGTCAGTCGTAGAGCGCTGCCATACATTACGGTTGCTTATCTCGAAAAGTAATATGCCGTCGCGATACTCGTTGACAAGGTTACGGTATTCGTAATTTGTTTCAGCCAACCGGGCGAGTGATAGATCTGCTGTCACTTTGTCAATATAATGGTTTAGTCCCTGATGAAAAACGGTGAAAGAGTCGTGTGCACCGTTACGTACGTTTTCGGGGATATATCCGATGACATCGGATATATTTATTGTATTATTACCTACGGCAGCTATTTTTTTAGTTCCGAGATCAAATAGTGATTCGAAACCGGTTTTAGCCTCCTTGCTCTGCGCCAGTAAAGATTTTACTTCCGAAAGCATTGCGGAGTCGATATTTACTCCCATCTCGTTTTTAATCTGTGCTAGGCGTTCGGTTTCAGGCATAGCCGAACGAATGTCGCGGGCCATAGCTGCGTATATCGCTGGAGATTCTTCTTCGAATGAGCCGATACCTTTATGCGAAAGTGTTTGGACAATGTGATAGCCGTACGTTGTACGGAATGGAATTGAAATTTCTCCGTCTTTGAGTGAGAAAGCTGCATTTTCGAATTCTTTGACCATCTCTCCCGGTCCAAAAAATCCGAGTTTACCTCCATTGGCAGCGGAGCCTGGGTCTTCGCTCTCTTTGCGTGCTATGGCATCAAAATCGCCACCTGATTTCAAGACAGCATATATGGAATCTATCTCGTTTTTTTTCTTTGCCGCTTCTTCCTTGTCAAGTCCGGCTGTCAGCTTCAATATATGACGCGCTTCGACTTTCCCGGGATTGGGACGTTCGCTTTCCACTTTTATTATATGGAACCCGTAGGGTGCGTCGTCGACTACTTCCGAAACTCCTCCTATAGGGGTTTCATAGGCTGCTTTTTCGAAAGGATAGGGGAAACGGTTAGCGTTAATATATCCCATAGAACCGCGGTTGTGCCGCGCAGATCGATCCGATGAATATTTTATAGCCATTTCTCCAAAATCGGCTCCACCGTTTACAATCGCGTTTCGGATACTGTCGAGCTTAGAGCGGTTCGCTTCTTTTTCGTCGAAACTTGATCCTATAGGCAGCATTATATGGCTTACAAGACGAGAAGTTTTTAACCGTTCGTAGGCTTCGTCTGCAAGTTTTTTTGTGACGAGCGAATCTGTCATATATGGCTTCGAAAGCTCTTCGCAATAACCGTTAAATTCGTTTTTGAATGCGGCTGTCGTATGAAGGCCTGCGGCTTCGGCGTCAGCGACTTTCAGCTTGTAGACCACGAACATGTCTATATACTCGTCGAGAGTCTGAGGAGCTAGTTGTTGAAGGTTATTTTTGTTGTACAGGTATTCAAATTCGCTTTGACGTATATCCTTTCCGTTGATAGTCATTACGGTTGGGTCATCGTTTTTCGCAGCTGATGCCGACAGTATGACCGCAGCCGCCAACGCGGAGAAAATGAACGGTTTCTTCTTCATGGGTAAATGGTAAAAGAATAGCTTTGATTGGTTCAGTTACAATTATCTAACGGATGGTGGCTTCTTTTATTGCTTGATGTGAATATTCGCAATCTGTAACGAGTTCCGAAGTCAATGTTTGTTATGTGGTATTGAGCCCTTTATTTTATCGATAATTATATTGGCGTATTCATCTTTATTTATGATCAGAAGAACCGCATATATGGTTATGCCGGTTGATATGAGCGTCACCAATTTTATTATCGTATTTTCTATCGGCATGAACATATCTATAATAATGATTCCGATAGCCATTATAGATGTGAATAGGACTGTCCTTGCTGTAATGAAATTAAAAAAATTGTAATGTATATATTTTCGTCCCAATATGGCTATAATTGATGTGACTATTGTCTCTGCGATAAGAGTCGAGAAGGCTGCACCGTTTTGTTGATATAAAGGTATCAGGATGGAGTTCAGAATTAAGTTAACGGAGGCTCCGCATAGAGTGGCTATGATTATCAGATGTTCCTTGTTTTGGGAATAAAGATACATGCCGAGTATACTTGCCAGACATACGATAAAAACTATCGGTGATATTATTTGTGTAGTCAGTGCGGCTGGTTCGAAACTCTCGCCTGCGAATAATATGGTAAGGGGATGTGCGACTAATAGCAACCCCACAGCCATAGGTATCGAAATGATAATTACAAAATCGATTGATTTTTTGCCGATTTTTTGAAATTCGTCTAATTTCCCTTCCTCGATATATGTTGACATACGCGGCAGTAGCACCGTGCTTAGCGATGTGATAATGCCGATAAGTATACGGGTGAGTTTTGTCGCGGATGAATAATATCCTACAGCTGCGTTATCTGTCATGAAACCGAGCATAACTGAATCAAGCTGTATGTAAATGCTTGTGATTATATTCAGCATGAATATTTTAAGTGTAGGTTTCAGATGACGTTTTATTTCCATCTCGCTGAGTTTTATCTCGTCATGGCGGATGTATTTGCGAAGACGGAAAAAGTTGAAAAGATTTGACCCGACATCTGCCATCACATATATGGCCGCGTATGTCAGCAAGTCAGATTTGTTATGGACAAGCAGAAAAAGAAACACCGCAGCCAAAGTGCGTGTTATAAGCGAACGGATCGTGATATATTTGAAGTCCTCCACGCCTTGGTAGAACCATGACACACCGATTACTGTAAATCCTATTGATGAGCTGATTAAAAGGAAGAGCGGCAGATTTTCCCTTACCCTTCCTACATATAGGCATAGAACAGCCACCGCTACATAGCCTATGAAACTTAGGATTAAGTGCAGGCAGAGCACCTCGGTGGTAACCTTGTTCCTTTCACGCTCATTGTTTCTGAAGCGGGCCACTTCGCGGACCGCGTATAAAGGAATGCCAAGCGATGTGAATAAAGTGATATATGATATTATAGACTGGTAGAACTGTACAATGCCGATGCCGTCGGGCGAGAGTATTCTTGATACGTATGGAAACGTGATCAACGGGAAAAGCAACCCTGCGACTGTGTTGGCAAGATTGAACGCAAAATTATATTTGATTGTCCGTTGTTTCATCGTCAACCGTTGGCCGGTCGGTTCTCCTTTGGCTGAATGCGTAATTTTGTATGTGATGTTACGTATGGAGAGTGTATTAGGAAATACAAAAATACTCAATTTTATCTTATAATGCAAACCGGTGTGTTATCAGAATTTGATGCCGTAGCCTGGATAAGATAGATTATTGAGGCATAGAACCTTTTTATGATTTTGAATGTTTTAATTAGCAGAATTATTGACAATAAAACTGCTATGGTTATATGGATAAAAAAAGACTGACTGCTGAAAACGGACGCCCCATCGCTGACAACCAAAATGTTCAGACCGCTGGGCCGCGCGGACCTGTTACTGCACAGGATCCGTGGTATCTTGAAAAAATTGCACATTTTGACCGCGAGGTGATCTCGGAAAGACGAATGCATGCCAAAGGATCAGGAGCTTTCGGTACGTTTACCGTTACAGATGATATTACCGAATTTACCCGGGCATCAATTTTTTCGGAAGTAGGAAAACAGACACCATGTCTTGTGAGATTTTCAACAGTGGCAGGGGAACGCGGTGCCGCTGATGCCGAACGTGATATACGCGGTTTTGCAATGAAGTTTTACACCGATCAGGGAAACTGGGACCTTGTTGGAAATAATACACCCGTGTTTTTTCTTCGCGACCCTTTGAAATTTCCCGACCTCAACCATGCAATCAAGCGCGATCCGCGTACAGGGATGCGTAATCCGACGGCAAACTGGGATTTTTGGACCCTTTTACCGGAGGCACTTCATCAGATCACGATTTCGATGTCTCCGAGAGGAATCCCGGCGTCGTTTCGTAATATGCATGGATTTGGAAGCCATACATACAGTTTTATAAATAAGGACAACAAGCGCACATGGGTTAAATTTCATTTCATAACCCTTCAAGGCATAAAAAACCTTACCGATCAGGAAGCGGAAGCGATAATAGCCAAGGACCGTGAATCGCATCAACGAGATTTGTTCGAGGCTATCGAGCGAGGAGACTTCCCACGTTGGAAATTGCGAATACAGCTTATGACTGAGGATGAGGCGAAAAAATATCATATCAATCCTTTCGACTTAACTAAAGTGTGGTATCATAAGGATTTCCCTCTGCGTGATGTTGGCATACTTGAACTCAATCGCAATCCTGACAATTTCTTTGCAGATATCGAGCAGGCAGCGTTCAATCCGGCAAATATTGTCGACGGTATAGGTTTCTCTCCAGATAAAATGCTTCAGGGCAGACTCTTTTCCTATGGGGACGCACAGCGTTATCGACTTGGAGTGAACCATAACCTGATACCTGTAAACCGCCCGAAGTGCCCGTTCCATTCGTATCATCGCGATGGGCAGATGAGGACTGACGACAATTATGGAGCCACTGTCACATACGAACCTAACAGTTTCGGTGAGTGGCGTGACTCTCCATCGTTAAAAGAACCACCGATGGAATTGCAAGGTGAAGTGTATAATTACGATGAACGTCTGTATGATGACGATTATTACACCCAGCCTGGAAAACTGTGGAGATTGATGAGTGCTGACGATAAATTGGCTACATGTCAAAACACAGTGGCTCAGATGGAGGGAGTGCCTCTTTTCATCAAACAGCGTCATGTGCGGGCTTGTCACAATGCCGATCATGAGTACGGACAGATGCTGGCCAAGGCTTTGGGCATAGATCTTGCGGAAGCCCTTGTTGCGGAAGATCCTGCTCATCCGTCGTGGGACAAAAGAAAGATCTCTTAGTTGAATTAACTTTGCGGATATAAAATTCCGCCATGCATCTATGATTTAGATGTATGGCGGAACTGTTATTTCAACTTGTAAGGTTTGTTATCTTGACGAAGCGCTGTAGTTGGGAGCCTCCGAGGTGATAGCGACATCGTGAGGGTGGCTTTCAGCTACACCGGCATTGGTGATACGTGTGAATTTAGCCTCATGGAGATGCTCGATATCTGGCGCTCCGCAATATCCCATACCGGCTCTGAGACCTCCGAGCATCTGATAGATGACTTCATACAGCGATCCTTTATATGGTACGCGTGCGGCTATGCCTTCAGGGACGAGCTTCTTCGCATCGGTTTCGTTGGCTTGGAAATAGCGGTCTTTCGATCCTTTTTCCATGGCTTCAAGTGAACCCATTCCGCGATATGATTTGTACTTACGTCCGTTGTATATGATTGTGTCACCTGGCGACTCCTCCACACCTGCGAGCATACCTCCGAGCATCACGCTGTATGCTCCGGCGGCGAGAGCCTTGACGATATCACCGGAATAGCGTATGCCACCGTCGGCTATCAAAGGCACTCCTGTGTCTTTCAACGCTTTGGCAACATCATATACAGCGCTAAGCTGTGGCACGCCTACTCCGGCTATGATACGTGTTGTGCATATCGATCCTGGGCCTATGCCCACTTTTACACCGTCGGCTCCGTGTTCTACGAGATATTTGGCTGCGTCACCGGTGGCTATATTTCCAACGACAACGTCGATATGAGGGTATTTTTTCTTTACTGCTTCAAGTACGCCTACAACTCCTTTGCTGTGTCCGTGGGCTGTGTCGATCACGATTGCGTCCACCCCGGCTTCCACAAGTGCGTCTACACGGTCCATCGAATCGGCTGTCACGCCCACACCGGCTGCTACACGCAGACGACCGAGTTTGTCTTTGCATGCGTAGGGCTTATCTTTGGCCTTAGTTATATCCTTATATGTGACAAGACCTACCAAACGGTTGTCTGCATCGATAACAGGAAGTTTTTCGATTTTGTGTTGCTGAAGGATTTGAGCCGCTTCCTCAAGGTTTGTCGACTGATTGGTGACCACAAGATTTTCTTTGGTCATCACCTCGTCTATAGGGCGGTTGGGATCCTGTTCGAAACGGAGGTCGCGGTTGGTTACGATACCGACGAGTTTGCGGTCTTCATCGACAACGGGGATCCCACCGATATGATATTCTTTCATCATATTGAGCGCGTCTGCGACGGTGCTGCCGCGCTTGATGGTGACGGGGTCATAGATCATGCCGTTTTCAGCCCGTTTGACCGCGTGTACCTGTCGGGCCTGTTCGGCTATCGACATGTTTTTGTGGATTACGCCTATACCGCCTTCACGCGCTATTGCTATGGCCATGGATGCTTCCGTGACGGTGTCCATCGCAGCCGACACAAGCGGTACGTTGAGCGTGATGTTGCGTGAAAATCGGGTTGAAAGTTTTACTTCGCGTGGAAGCACTTCCGAATAAGCCGGAATCAGGAGGACATCATCAAACGTGAGTCCGTCCATTTTTACTCGATCAGCAATAAATGACATATAACGATTAGAATTTATTGCGTGCAAAGTTAATTATTTTTTTTTACATTCATGTAAGGTCTCATCTTTAAAAATTATCATTATTTTTGGTGTTAAGATTGTTATTCTTATCTTTGCGACATTGAAGATGTCTAATAATCAAATTTAAATACATGAAAATCGCTATAATAGGAGCCGGAGCGATGGGTGGAGCCATTGCTGAAGGGCTGCTTGCGAGAGCCTCTGGAGAAGTGTCGCTTTATGTGTCTAACCCGTCGTCAGCTCCGCTTGAAACGTTGTCGGCTTCAGGTGCGATTGTCAGTTCTGACAACCGGGAGGTGGCAGGTGAAGCCGATGTGTTGATTATTGCGGTCAAACCATGGGTGGTCGAGACAGTGATTCGCGAAATAAGGGAGATTGACAGTTTCAATGAAAAATTGCTTATAGTCGTGGCCGCTGGGATAAAGGGTGCACAATTGTTGGAATGGGTATCGTCGGATTGCGGTATTTGCCCGTCCGTTGTGATAGGTATGCCGAACACCGCTGTTTCGGTGGGTGAATCAATGACTTTTCTTGTACCTGTCAACGCGCGTGAGAATGAGATGTCAGTCGCAAAACGCATATTCGATTTTATGGGAAGCACTCTCGTCATAGATGAAGCGCATCTGCCAGCAGCGACGGCATTGGCTTCATGTGGCATAGCGTACGCTTTGCGCTATATGCGCGCTGCGGTCGAAGGCGGTGTTGAACTTGGCTTTAAAGCGGATGTCGCACAGCGTATAGTCGCCCAGACTGTTTTGGGTGCTTCTGAACTTTTACGCTTGCCGGGTACTCATGCCGAAAAGGAGATTGACAAGGTCACAACTCCGGGAGGTATAACTATAAGGGGACTGAATGAAATGGAACATGCCGGATTCTCTTCAGCAGTGATCAGAGGTTTGAAAGCAAGTGTTATTACAGAGAAGTAATGTGTGATGAAAGATAGATTACGCATAGTGGTTAAAATCGGCAGTAATGTGCTTACGCGTCCCGATGGCAAACCTAATGTGACCAATATGTCAGCGCTTGTCGACCAGGTGGCATCACTCCGCGATATGGGACATGAACTGATTCTTGTCTCAAGTGGTGCGGTGGCATGTGGCCGGGGCTCTATAACTCCAATCAAGTCACTTGACGCTGTGGCTCAGCGACAGCTCTATTCGTCAATAGGACAGATACGTCTGATAAATTTGTACAATGGACTTTTCGGTGAATATGGCTTGGTTGTTGGACAGGTTTTGACTCAGAAAGAAAATTTTTCTTCGCGAACGGCCTATCTGAATCAACGGAGCTGTATGCAGACTATGATTGCCAATGGTGTGATCCCGATTGTAAATGAGAATGATACTGCGAGCCTTGCGGAACTTATGTTTACTGACAACGATGAGCTTTCCGGCCTTATCGCTGCTATGATGGATGCCGATCTGCTTATTATCCTATCTAATGTTGATGGTATTTTTGATGGAGATCCCTCTGATCCGTCGTCAAATCTGATTGCGAAAGTCGCTCCCGGTCAAGATGTCAGTTCCAATGTGATCGCTGTCAAAAGTGGATTCGGCCGGGGAGGCATGGGGACAAAATGCGGGATAGCGTGTAAATTGTCGGACGAAGGCGTGACTGTCTATATTGCCCGTGGCGACCGCAGAAATGTGCTTGTCGATCTGATCTGTAATCCTGAATCGACTCCCCACACTGAATTTGAACCTCGTCCCGAACCGATGAGCAATATAAAAAAATGGATAGCGCACAGTGGCAGTTTTGCCAAGGGCATGATCATGGTTGACGCTAATGCTGCAATGGCGTTGCGCGGTGATAAGGCTGTAAGCCTATTGCCGATAGGTATCAGCGAAATCAAAGGGGAATGGGATGAGGGTGACATTGTTACGATAATGTCTCCAGAAGGTGATAGTATCGGTGTTGGCCGAGCCTCTGTGTCGAGTGTGGAGGCATCATCTCTCATGGGACATCGCGGAGGGCGCCCCGTCATTCATTATGATTATCTTTTTCTTCAATAAATTTGCGGTGTAGCGATATGGAAGGCTATTCGGATATATTTGAAAAAGTGAAGAATGCGTCGAGAGGGCTTGTCTCCCTTTCTGATGATAGGCGTAGCGGTGTGTTGAGAAGTCTTGCCGACGCAGTAGATAACGCTCATGATGATCTTTTGTCTGCGAATCGTCGAGATTTGGACAGAATGGGAGAGGAGAATCTGCTTTATGACCGTCTTAAGTTGACATCTGAACGATTGAAATCAATAGCCTATGATATTCGCCATGTGGCTGGATTGACATCTCCGGTTGGTGATGTAATTGAGAAACGTACACTTCCTAACGGACTTTGTCTCAGGCGGGTTATGGTACCTTTCGGTGTTGTCGGGGTGATATATGAAGCGCGACCAAATGTCACTTTCGATGTGTTTTCGTTATGTTTTAAAAGCGGAAACGCTTGCCTGCTCAAGGGTGGGGCTGATGCTATAGAGTCGAATTCGGCCATAATATCGCTGATACATGGCGTTTTATCAGCGGAGGGTATAGATACCTCTGTCGTGGAATTGCTACCATCTACCCACGATGCTACCGCGGCCCTTCTGAACGCTGTAGGTTATGTGGATGTATGCATACCGCGAGGAGGCCGGAGATTAATCGATTTTGTTCGTGATAATGCCCGTGTTCCGGTCATAGAGACCGGGGCGGGTGTGGTAAGCGCGTATTTTGACAAGGATGCCGATGTGGAAATCGGGTGTGATATAATCGCCAATGCGAAGACACGGCGCGTAAGTGTATGCAACGCTCTTGACACTCTGCTCATACATCGCAGCCGGCTTTCCGATCTGCCGGCTCTCTGCTCGCGCCTTGCGGAGAACAATGTGGAAATATATGCCGATCCTGAGGCGTTTGAAGTTTTGGCTGGTAAATATCCTAACGCGATTTTAATGAAAGCCGGTAAAGACACTTATTCTACCGAATGGATGGACTATAAGATGGGGGTTCGTACGGTTGACAATCTTGATGTCGCTATATGGCACATCGCTCGTTATGGATCAGGCCACAGCGAATGTATAATCACAGAAAATGAATCGACCGCAGATCGTTTTCAGCGAGAGGTGGACGCGTCTTGCATATATGTGAACGCACCTACGAGTTTCACTGATGGTGCTCAGTTCGGTCTTGGTGCAGAGATCGGGATCAGCACACAGAAACTCGGTCCGAGAGGTCCGATGGGACTGCGCGAGATCTGTACTTACCGCTATCTGATAAACGGACACGGGCAGACGAGACCGTAAATTTCTCAGGAATTACGAAATCTATTGTATGTGATTCATCTAAAGCAAAGCTATTGTAAGGGTTTGAGATGAATACATTGAATACTGTAACAATAAAATTCCGGTTAAATGGAAAGAGTCCGGTGTGATACCCGGACTCTTTCTATTATTGTTTGATATTTAGCCACTTCAATTTTTGTGGTTGCTTTATTGTCTGTGGCAAGGGGATATAATTTGTTTGAAAAATAATGTTTAATACACTGCCAAATATTTACGAGACAATTGCACCGGTTATATCATTTCAGCTATTATATCTTTTATGCGTTGTGCGAGAGCATCGGCTTCAGCCATTGTGGCTGCTTCGCTGTATATTCGGATGATAGGCTCGGTGTTGGACTTGCGAAGATGTACCCAAGAGTTTTCGAAGTCGATTTTCACACCGTCGATATCGGTAATCCGTTCACCAGAGAATTTTTCTTTTACGGCTGCCAAAATGGCGTCTACGTTTATATCCGGCGTTAACTCCATCTTGTTTTTGGCAATCTCGTAGGCGGGATATGTTTTCTTTAGTTCGCTGACTTTCTTTCCGCTTTTGGCAAGCAATGTCAGGAATAATGCTACACCTACAAGGGCGTCACGGCCGTAATGCGCGGCCGGATATATCACACCTCCGTTTCCTTCACCACCGATGACAGCTCCGGTTTCTTTCATCATGGTAGTGACATTGACTTCTCCGACAGCTGCCGCTGAATAAGTGCATCCGTGTCGATGCGTTATGTCGCGAAGTGCCCTTGATGAACTGAGATTCGACACTGTCGGGCCAGGGGTGTTTTCAAGCACATAATCAGCGATCGATACAAGTGTATATTCTTCTACGAACATCTCACCGTTTTCCGTGATTATGGCCAGACGGTCGACATCAGGATCCACCACGAACCCGACATCCGCGCGTCCGTCAGCCATGAGCGACGATATCTGTGTGAGATTCTGCGGTATGGGTTCGGGATTGTGTGCAAATTTGCCGTTTGGCTCGCAATTGAGTTCGATTATGTTCTTTACTCCAAGTGCGCGCAGTAGCTGCGGGATCACAACACCACCGACAGAGTTGACCGCGTCTACCGCTACGGTAAAGTCGGCATTCCGTATAGCGTCTACATCAACGAGATCGAGATCAAGCACTTGTTCGATATGCCGGATATTGTAAGTGTTGTTTATGTATTCTTGGCCGAGACAGTCTACATCGGCAAAGCTATAAGCTTCTTTTTCTGCGATTTCAAGTACTTTTTTCCCCTGGGCGTCGTTGAGGAACTCACCGTCTTGATTGAGAAGTTTAAGTGCGTTCCATTGTTTCGGATTGTGGCTTGCGGTCAGTATTATGCCTCCGCAGGCTTTTTCCGCCACGACTGCTATTTCTGTGGTAGGGGTCGATGCCGGCCCGATGTTTATGACATCGAAGCCCATTGCGGTGAGTGTGCCGATAACAATGTCATTGACCATTTTGCCACTCAGTCGGGCATCGCGGCCGACGACTATCGTGCGATCGGTCCGGGTTGTAGTGTCGGATATGAATTTTGCGTAAGCCGCTGTGAATTTAACTATATCGATAGGAGACAGTCCGTCACCGGGTGCACCACCTATAGTGCCTCGTATTCCGGAAATACTTTTGATTAGTGCCATGGATACATTGGTGCTTGGATGTATGTGATTGAGTAAAGATAAGGTATTACGTATGACATGTCACCGGATGGCCCGGCCTGCGATTTTATTACGATATTGACTTTTGCGTTCGCGCCAAGAAAACGCATCGGAAGTTGTATGCCGGTGCCGAATTGTGACGACTCCTCGACATTGTAGTTTTCAAAGATGAAGAATGTCGGAGTGGAGTTCATGCTGTCCGCGTTTCCAGTGCCGATAAGGATATTGTTTTCATCGTCACCGACAATGTAGTAAAACATATTGTAGCGTGTGAAACGGAAGTACACACGGTCATCTTTATCCGGCTTCACATCATCGCCTTTTGAGATAACCTGCATATAGACGTTTGAATTTTCGTCGATACGGTAGAAAGGTGCGTTTTCTCCGATTTCAAACACGGAATCTTCAGGAATATAGTCGACCACGCGGTGTTGGACAAGAAATTTGTTGACTGCACGGTTTTCGTCGGCAAGGAGCTCGGCATAGCTTTTGGAGTCGTCGCAAGATGATGTGACAGCGAGACAGATGAATGCTAATATCGGAATAATGAATCTGTTCATTTACAATTTATTGATCGTGGTTATAGATATTTATCGTAGTTGGGGATAATTTCAAGAAGTTTTTGCACGGCACAGACCAAAGAGCCTTTAAACTCGCCTCCGGCCGCGTTGGTGTGGCCACCTCCGTTAAAGTTTTCCTCACATATCAGGCTTACGGAAAAGTTTCCCTTGCTGCGCATTGAGACCTTGACACAATCGTTGGCGTCTTCTCTTAGAAATATTGAATATGTTACATCCGGAATCGACAAAGGTACGTTGACCAGTCCTTCGGTATCCCCTTTGTTATATTCAAATTCTTTGAGTTCGGTTTCGCTTAGGGTTATTATCGCTGCTTTATGTTCTGGGATTATCTGCATCCTATATTGGGCGAAACCCATGATTCTCACACGCGATTCCGATGAGGTGTTCATCACGAGTTTGTAAAGATTATCTTTGTCAATCCCTTTTCTCATAAGGTCATGGATGATAAGATAAAGATCCGGGTCGTTGGAATTGTATGAGAAATTTCCCGTATCGGTCATCATGCCGGTATATATACATGCCGCTGCGCTTCGGTTCAGATAGCGAGTCCATGCCGCTTGCCAAAGAAATATGTAGAGAAGTGCCGAAGTGGACGATACTTCCGGTCTGGATATCTGTACTTCCGCTTCGAGACGGGGAGCAAGGTGATGGTCTATCATGATCTTTAAAGCCTTGGATTCAAGCAACGTGCCTGATAGCTTGTCAAGACGTTCTGGATCGTTGAAGTCCATGCAGAATATAAGATCCGCATTGGTCATGAGTTCGCGAGCGCGTTCGTTTTGACGTGTCGCGGCTATGATGTCGCGCACCCCGGGGAGAAATTGTAAAGCTTTTGGCGCGCAATCGGCTGTGACAATGTTTACCTGTTTCCCGATAGCTTTCAACACATGGCAAAGAGCGCATGAAGAGCCAAGAGCGTCTCCGTCGGGGCTTACATGGCAAGTTATGACGACATTGCGCGAAGCGAGCACAAGCTGCTTGACTCTGTCGACATCTTTCATGTCAATCTCGGTTATGAACCGGTGATATTTTTTTTGTTCAGCCATAAGTAACTGCAAAGTTACGAAAAAACTCAGAAAATAATGTCAATGACGATACTATTTCATAGGTAGCGTGAAAATGAAACGGGCACCTTTGTTGTAAGAGGTGTCAAGGTTTAAATCGCCACCGAGTATGCGTGCGAGCATACGGGAGATGGTAAGTCCGAGTCCTGCGCCTTGTGTCTCTCTGTCAAGTTTAACGAATCGGTCGAATATGGCTTCCTTGTTGGTCGGCTTGATGCCGATGCCGGTATCTGTTACGCTGAACGTCACTTTTTTATTGTCATCATCGATGGTGTAGGCGAGAGTTATACTGCCTTTGGCTGTAAATTTAGCCGCGTTTGTCAGAAGGTTCAGAAGTATCTGGTGTACTCGCTGAGGATCGGTCAGTACGCTGATGGTCGGTGATGCGGTGTCGAACTGGAGTGCTACTCCTGCCGACAGTCTATGGCGCACTCCGTCAAGAACCATGGAGCAGAGTGCTCTGAGATCAGTCGACCGGTTGTGGATGGGTACCGACGAACTGTCTATTTCCGAGATATGAAGCACATCGTTGATTATGGTTGTGAGAAGTTCGCTGTTAAGTTCGACAAGAGAAGAGAAGCGTTCAAGATATTTTTTGTTGGTTGCGTCAGAACAATCGACTATGAGTCTGCAATATTCGTTGATGGCTTTCAATGGTGCGTTGACCTCATAGCTCATGTTTTTTATGAAATCCGTTTTCAGGTTGTTGGCTTTTTGGGCTATATCGCGGGCTGTCAGGAGTTCGGAACGCGATTTTTCAAGATTTTCGCTTTCTGAGCGCAGTGCTTTGTTCGATTCGTCGAGAGTGTGTACGAGTGTGCGGTTTTTTCGATATAGGCGGTACAATACGATGACGGAAATAAGCAATATAATGGCCGCGGTGGCTGACAGGATCATTATAAATCGGACTGACTTGGACTCTGAACGCTGTTTGTCCATTTGGAGATTGTTATAGTTCCTGCTCATGTCATAAGTGTCGTGCATAACCTGCAGCTCTTTGTATTTCTCGTCGAGGCGTTCGCTGAGATATAATTCGAGCAGACGGTTGTATTCACGAGATGCTTTAAGAAGAGTTTCTGTCTCACCGAGGGCTTCAGCACACTCAATCTGATATTTTAACAATTTGCGTTGATGGGCCTGATTGTATAGCTTTTTAGGGTTGTCGATAGTCTCGTTTATATATGCGAGAGCTTTGGCGTAATTTTTATATGCGAGATTATAATATATCTGTGGAGCAGGAAAAGCCTTGTTGGTATTTGCCGCTGTCTGGTCTTTTTTCACTATCTTCATGGCGCGGTTATAATATTTTTCCACTTCATGAAATGATAGCATTGGGAAATTGGAGAGGAAGCGTGTATAGATTATATATCTGTTCGCATCGAAATTTCTGAAAGGACGCCCTTTCTTTTTATACATTGTTTCAAGTTTGCTGATCCCGTCAAGTGTTTTAAGGTCGGCTTGCATTGATTTTTCGAACTGCTCGTTATCAGCATATATTACAGCGGCATGTACGTAATAAGCGTTACGCAATGAAAGAGCGGAAGCTGGGAGTTGGTTGATGAGTTCTCCAAGTTTGTCCATATAGCCTGAAAGCAGGTCTCCGGAGCCATTACGAGCCAAAAGCGTACAAACTGCGTGGAGTATCACTATTTGATCGTAAATATCGGAGGGAGGTGTGAGGGTATTGGTGCGGATCAGGTTGTGGAGCAGTTCTTTGCGTGACTGTTCGTCGGCATACATCGCTTGATGTATGTTTCGGGATAGCTGTATGAATGTCCTTGTTTCTTCAAGTTCGTCAATGTAGGCTTTGTTGTCTGCAGTTTGTCCGGCTTGATTGGAGTATTTTAATGTCCGGTTATATAATTCAGTCAGCATTGAGTCGTTTTTGAGATAACGGTTTGCCAAATGACGTAGGCTTTCGAGGGCCGCTTCAGGTTTACCGGCTCTTTCGGAGACATCGACCATCTGAGTTCCAATGATTGTGCTTTGGTCGCGCGGAAGTATGTCGAAAAGATTTCCCATCACCGTCAGCGAGTCAGCCGGAGTGGTCATTGTTGACAGGCGTTGGTAGAGAGAGTCCGCTAAATTCTGTGGTGATACATTGGCGGATATGGTAAATGATACGAGACAGGTTAAGAGCGATAAGAAAAAGTGTTTTTGATTCATGATGTCAGGATTGATAATGCCGGATGTGTCTTGTCGTAGATTTGTTATTTGTTTTTATCGCTTGGCGGTGAATCTCTATATATCGAGTTCAAGCCCCGGTCTATTGACAATTCGGATTATTTCGTCCGGGGCGTCGACAATATTGTCGGCATGGAATTCCTTGAGTTCTTTTGCCGGCCGGAATCCCCAGGTCACACCGCAGGAGTCGACACAAGCTCTTCTTGCTGTCTCCATGTCGACGCCCGAATCTCCGACATATAGAACTTTTGATTTTCTCACCGGACATTTGGCAAGTATCTCGAAGACGATTGATGGATCGGGTTTGGTCGGTACTCCATCTTTTTGCCCTTCTATGGCGTGCCAGTTGATAGTAGGGAAATAATGTTTTATAAGTGACACTACGGCTTTATGATATTTGTTGGAGGCGACTGCAAGCTTTATGCCCATGGTTTCAAGTTCATGCAGCAGTTCTGTGATGCCTGGGTAAGGACGTGTCAGGTCTGTTTTATGATTGTCGTAATATTCAGTGAACTTTTCACGTACGGTATTGATTGTTTCCGGAATTCTTTCGTCCTCGGGAAGAGACCGTTCGATGAGGCGTGTGATACCGTTGCCAACGAATTTCGCATATGACGCGAGACTGTGCTCGGGATATCCGCATTGGCGTAGGGCATGGTTTGTGGCTGTTCCAAGGTCCGCTATTGTATCGAGCAATGTCCCGTCAAGATCGAAAATTACAAGTCGTTTCATTGTTGTTTGTAAGAGGTTGTTTTATTTGTGTTTGAATCGATTGCCACGTGGTAGTTGTCAGAATGGGTAGCCTACCGCGAAATGGAATGTAGCGTCGCGATTCCAGTTGGGTCTGATGACCGGCCATCTTTCTTGTCCGGCAGACGGATTGTGGGCTTTCATTCCGAGATCGAGACGAAGAAGGAAATATGTGAAATCGAATCGCAGTCCGAGACCATAGGCCACGGCTATCTGTTTATAGAAAGAGTCGAAACGGAACATGCCTCCAGGCTGGTTTTCATAATTGTGTATGGTCCAGATATTGCCAGCGTCTAAAAATGCGGCACCTTCGAGAACCCAAAAAAGTTTGGCTCGGTATTCAAGGCTTAAGTCAAGGCGTATGTCACCACATTGGTTTATAAAGTCTGTTACCGTATTGCGCGAATCGTAGCTTCCCGGACCGAGAGTCCGTACACCCCAGCCACGCACACCGTTCGCTCCACCTGCATAAAATCGTTTTTCGAAAGGAAGTACGCTTGAATTGCCATACGGCATACCTATGCCGCCACCGATATGAAACGCAAGTGAATGTCGTTGATTGATGTTGCGTGTGATAGCATAGTCCACATCTCCTTTGATATATTGCGAATAACTGATACCGAACACATTGTAGACACCGTTATGGCGGTTTGCGTCTGCAAGAGAGGACATTGCATAAAGCAGATTGCCGGCTGTCTCGATTGAGGCTCGTATTGTATAGACAACAGGTTGTAGTGTGTATTTTCTTGGAAGCGAAGACGGTATACTCTTGTTGGTATTATAATAGCGATAGCCCATACTCATTATGAAGTGATCCTCATAACTGTATCGCAACAATGGATTGTCGGGTGCTATTTGGTCGAGAAAGTCCTGAGTGCTTTCTGGCAGATATACATAGTTAATATCAAGCAGATCGAAATTGTGGCGACGGGTATTGCTGCGGTTGACCCATTTGTATTTCCAGGCGGCTCCAGCGATAATACGTGTGTATTCCGGCCGTTCCTGATAGTTGAATGAAAGAGCGAATTCGGTGCTTACGTTGAGCCTGTGGCGTACCTTTTGTGATGCGAATGGAAATTCGAATTTTGGAAACGTGATGCCTATCTCACCAGCGTATTCCGTATATCTGTCGTTGATAAGTCCGTTGAATGTTCCAGATAGGCTTTCGTAGTTCATGCGTAGCCGTGCAGTCAGCAATTGAGAGCCTTTTGCGAGATTCCGGTGCTGGTAGGTCGCTCCGAGCCCGAAGCCTAAATCTCCTTCGGAGTTTGTCCCTTCGACATCGAATGTGATTGATTGTTTTTTATTGCGTGAGAGCAGTATATAGACATCAAGCAGGTGCTGTCCTTCCGCCCCGGTTACGGGTACCAGTTCGATATTGATTGATTTGAGTATGCCTAGTCTGGCGAGCGATTCGTATGTGCGGTCGACATCCGACGCGCGATACAGTCTGCCTGGCGAAAAGAAACATTTTTGTTGGAGAGCACCAGGTGAAAGATAGCGGTCTTTTCCGTATATCACAGCGACGTCTTTATAATATACCGTATCGGCAGTCACATGTGGAGAGCCTTCAACACCGGCTCCGTTCATGACGAAGTATATTTTGTCAATATAGTAGCGGCTGTGTTGGGAGAGGCTGTCGGTTTTGACGATGGCGTTTACGCTTTGTCGTGGAGGCCTTACGGTCATCGTGAGATCGACATTCTTTGAATACTCTGACGTATCCGCATAAAATGTTATGTATTCTTTGTTGAATGAATAATATCCGTTGTCTCGAAGTCGCTGGGTGATTAAAACGCGTTCGGAGTCGAGATTGTCACGGTCGAAACGGTCTCCGGGTTTGATTGTGAACTGAAGCGAATCGGACAGTACAAAACGTCTGACAGCTGTGTCGTGGATTTCGTAATTTATTGAAGATATTCGTCTCGGTTGGCCGGTGTGTACGCGATATATGACTTTGATTTTTTTTTCGGACGGCTGCATCAGAGTGTCGGCTTTGACAGCTGCTTCGAGGTAACCGCGATTGACCAAAGCCTGTTTCAGTTGGCGGGCGGAGGCGTCGGTAAGTGATTGTGTGTATATGACAGGAGCCTGTCCCATTCGGCGTACCCAGCGGTTATACCATTTAGTGGTGTCTCTTCCGGATAGATTATATGTCCCGAGTTGCAGTTTCCAAAAACCGAGCACTTCGTGGTTAGGCGATTGTTTGAGGTAGTTGACGAGATCACGGCTGCTGACATCTTTGTCTCCCGTTATTTCTATACTGACATCGTCAAGCATAAATTCTCCCTGTGGGACATGACGTGTCGCACCGCATCCCGTTATAAGCAGGATAAAGCAGATATAAGCAATGGATGGTATCAGCCGCTGTATTTTGCGCATATCATTTGCAAAGTTACATTTCCCAAGCCAAATAACCAAGTTTATGTCGCAAAACAAGGACAAATAGACATTATGGAAAACAGCGGTATAATGTCTTCAAAACAATATGCGGTCCGCATCTGTATGGATTGCGGACCGCATGATTGTCACGACTGTTTATAGCCGATGTAATGAAGGTTCTGTTTTATTTGTCTACCGTCTGTTGTATTGTGCTGTTTCCGGGGTTTTCGAGAACCTGAATCGGGTAGGGCATTATCCATAAATGTGAATCTGGTTTGAGTGTATATGTCACACCGTCGACAGTGCGTGACAGTGTCCGTGGATATTTGCCTTCTTTGTTGAGACGTCGATAGTCGCAGAATATCACTTGGCTTTGCACATATTCGTTGGCTTTGTCATCAATGATCTTATTGATGGCATCGGTCATGTTGGAGGCTTCGAGATCTGTGTAATGTTCTGGCAATATACGTGTGCGACGTACAGTGTTGACGGTTTCCATCGCGTCGTCTATCTCGTTGGCGCGAGCTTGACATTCGGCTTTGATGTAGTACATTTCAGCCGAGCGTATGCCTCCCTTGTTGGGTTCGTTGGCATAAATGCCGCGGTAATATTCGACTCCGGCCGAGACATTGTTATAGTAATGCCAATGGGTGAACAAACGGGTGTCGCCTTTCTCAAATTTTTCCGCGCGCTCCACCGGAAGCACGAGTGTCCCGGTTGATATTCCCGCCCAATACGACATACATCCGCGGTGGTAGATATAGTTTTCGCAGTTATCGAGCTCGGGGTTTGTGAGCGTTGTTGCATTCCATGATGACGAAGCGTTGTCGATGCGTTCTTTGTCGTCGTTATAGAATTTTATCCAGTCGTAAAGTTTGTCATTCAGAGCGAGAGCGGCTTCCGCGTTTTCACGGGCTTTTACATAATTGCCCATTGACAGATATACGCGGGCGAGCATCCCATAGCCTGCGGCTTTTGTGGGGTGAAGCACTGTTTCAGCCTGTTCCGGTAGGTTGGGTATGGCGAGTTCGAGATCCTTGATCATAAAGTCATACACTTGCTGAAGTGTTGCTTGAGGGGATGGGGCTTCTACAGATGATGACTGAACGAGGGGTACGGAGAGTTTGTCTTTGGTGGCTTCGCAATATTGGTCGGCATGATAATTTACTATGTAATGATAAGTCATGGCGCGAAGCACACGGGCTTGGGATTCAAGCATAAGTTTTTTCTCGGGACTTGCCTCTGTCGAGTTTTTTGCCTCGTCAATGATCAGGTTCCAATAGAACATTTGCTCGTATGCGCTGTAATATGCATTTTTATCGCTATCGTTGATCAGTGTCCGGTCAGTATCTTCTTCGTAATAGTAGTGAACCCGGTAGAGAGGATTGCTGTTAAGTTGGTTGGCAGAACGGAAATAGTCTCCACACAGAAGGATTATATTGTCGATCTCGTAATATGCCATATTGGCGTTGCGGATGAATGCGTTATAATCTTCCCATGTCTGTGGAGTTTTTTCTCCTTTGGGGATTTCATTCAGAAAATCGTTACATGACGACATTGAGGAGAGTATCGTCATTGCGAGAGTTCCTTTGAAAGCTATATTTTTAAGATTTTTCATGTCTGTAAAAAAGTGTGTGAAATTCGTTAGAAACCGATGTTTATTCCCCATACAAAGTTGGGCTTCTCTTTGCCTCCTATTGAGTATAGCGCTTTATGGTCCATCGCTATAGTGGCAAGATTTTCGACGGAGAATCTGAATTTGACAAGTCTCATTTTTGCAGCCCTTATGATCGCAGACGGTAGCATGTAGGAGAGTGAGATGTTATGGAAGCGGATGTTTGATGCGTCATATACGAATTTATCGGAATATGCGTAAAGGTTGTTGCGATAGGTATTATAATTGTCAAGGTCGTTTGAGAACAAAAGACGCGGCACGTCGGTGTGAAGTTCGTCGCCAGGTTGTTTCCAGGAATTCATGATGTCTTTATGTGTCGCGGTTATCCTGCCTGATGCCATTGAGATGGATGGAGGGAGGATGTCGCGCACTTTGTGACCCGCGGCAAAAGTGATCATCGCTGAGAATTCGAAATCACGCCAGCGCACGGTGTTGGTGAAAGAGCCGCTGTGAACGGGCATCGTAGTTCCTTGGAACACGATGGCGTCAGCGTCGCGGACATCATTTGAAGTCGGATTTCCTTCCGCGTCAAGCACCATAGGATCTCCGTTTTCGTCGAGTCCTGCGTAACGGTAGGCATAGAGTCCGAAATATGGGTTGCCAACAGTGGGATATGATGTCGGGAACATTAGCCTGTTGTCATAGTTGACCGGTTCCATTGACACATGGGTTACCTTGTTCTTGTTGACTGAATAGAGAAGTGAAGCAGTCCATAGCAGGTCGGCCTTGCGGATTACGTGGCCTGAAAGCGAAAGTTCAAGACCTTGGTTGACCATGGAGCCGTTGTTGGTTGTCAGGACACTATAGCCGAATCCTTGAGTCGGACTTCCGTTGATCATCGCCAATAGGTCTGTGCTCTTTTTATGGTAGTAGTCGATTGTACCCCATAGACGGTTTGTAAAGAGGTCGAAGTCGACACCGACATTGATTGTACGGGTCTTTTCCCAACGTATGTCTTTGTTTGGAGGAGCTATCACCCATCCCATTGTGCCAAATTGCCCGGGACCGTATCCGGCAGTCATATATGGCGCTGTATTACGGCCGATATTGCCACCGATACCATAGGATGCTCGTAGCTGCAATTGGTTAAGCCATGATGTGTTGCGGAGCCATTCTTCTCGGTTGAGGTTCCAGCTTGCGCCTACTGACCAGATCGGTTTGTTCTGGAATTTAGAACTTGTTCCCCAAAGGTTGGAACGGTCCCAACGCAGGCTTCCGGTGAAATTGTATTTTTCGTCAAGAGAGTAGGAGGCGTTGCCGTAGAACGATACGAAACGGTTTGACATTTCTTTCATTGATTCCAATGTGCTTGTCTGCAATTGAGCCATGCCGAGTATGCCTGAAAAATATCCAAGCGCGTTTTGGTCCCAAGGTTTCCATGTAAGCAGTTCAGGATCGTAACCGAAGTATGTATTGTCGTTGTATGTTATGCGCATGTCGCGGAGTTCTTGTCCGATGAATACAAGGACGCGGTGGCGTTCAGCGAAAGTTTTGTCAAAATTCAATTGTTGACGGAAATTATAGCCGCGTTTGCGTGTTGAGGTTTTGTACATTATGTCACCTTCTGGGAGATTATATACCAAACCTCCATAGCCTTTGCTGACAAAATTGTTGAGACGGCCGACAACATCGTAGCTGTAGCGGTCTTGTAGATATTCGGTATCGTAGTTTGATGTTTCGTATTGGAATTGTACCGAATATTTTAGCCACGGCATTATGTCAAAGCGAAGTTTGGCGAACGATCTTGTTTCAAGGCTTTTGCCTTTGGCAGTCTGATAGTCGATTTCGTCAAGCGGAGTCAGTATTTCGGGTATCATTCCGTTTGCTTCGATGGCTTCACGGCGAGCTCCATTGATTTGTGATACGGCTGCGAGAGGACGTCCGTCGGCATCGACAAGAGCGTCATATGGTAGCGCGTTGAATCCTGGATTGAACGGATCGTAATATTGTTGTCTGTCTCGGCCATAATTAAGGTATATACCCATGTCGGCTGTCAGCCAGTCGGTGACTTTCAGCTGATCGGTTATGTTTATGCCGAATTTACGGTCACCATGGTTCACGTCTTCGTATTTGTGATCCCAATATGTGGTTGACATATTGAAACTGTTGCGTTCGGATGATTGGGCGAGTCTCAGATTGTATTGCTGGTGGAACGGGTTGCGTTTTCCGTATTTTTCAGCTTGTTTATAATATTGATACCCGTATTTAGCAAGGGCGTCAAGACGTTTGTTGCCTTCGTCCATGCCGATGACACCTGAGTACATGTCAAGGAGCGTGTTGACACCAAGACTCGGGATTGCACCATTGTAGCGCAGGTCCTCTGCCAAGGCTATCGCGCTTTGTCCTCCGGCAAGCAGTGACGGTGACTGTGCGGCCCATCTGCGTTCAAGTTCTATGACATCGGCAGCGTTGGTGAGATTCTTATGATAATGGGAGTAGGGTGAGGAGGTGAATGTCGCTGAGAAACTGACCTCCGGTTTTCCTTGTTGTGCTTTTTTGGTGGTTATGACAATCACACCGTTTGCCGCGCGTGCTCCGTAGATAGATGCAGCGGCCGCGTCTTTCAGCACTGTTATGCTTTCGATGTCCTCGGGGTTGAGGTTTGGTATTTCCTCGGTTGTTTGTCCCATACGGTCGATCTGAGTATTTTCAACAGGGAAACCGTCGATGACTATGAGAGGATTAGCAACAGCGTTCATAGTGGTTATGCCTCGTATTTTCCCATCGACATATCCGACCACATTGCCCTCGAGCATGGATTCAAGATTATCCATGCGTCTACGTTCGAGTGTTTCGGTGGATAGTTTTTGGAACGAGCCTGTCGACTGTGCTTTTGACACAGTCGCATAACCTGTGACCATGACTTCGTCGAGACGTTGTTCGGTGTCGTAGAGAGTTATCGTATATGATTTTGAGGTATCGATCTTTAGCGTATATGTTTCTTTGCCTATGTATGAAAATTCGATTTCACTTCCTTTGGGCACTGTAATTGAAAAATGTCCGTCAATATCACTGGCGACAGCGTTTGTGGTGCCTTTTTCACGAATGGTTACACCAGGCAACGGTTCTTCGTCAGTGTCGAGTACGGTTCCTGTGGCTACGCACGTTTCTGCGGCCGCCATGGATTGTGTTGGCATCAGGATAGCCACAAACAGGGTTATCAAGATGGCGCCAATCCTATTGGACAAATGGCATAAAGCTGTCTTGTTGTCTGTAAACATAAAGAAATACGAAACTTAGATTGGTTAAATTGATGTTATTGACAATATTTGGAATATTGTTCTAAAGTGTTTTGTATGTAGTGTATGTTGTATGGTAACCATGAAACCACCATGTTTTTTGGGGGGAAGACAAGGCGGATGGTGGCCATACAGAGAAAATTATTTTTTGTGCAACTATAAATGTGCCGTAATTAAATCTAAGATTAACAAGTGGTAATTTCTAAATAATTAGGCGTAAATTATTTGTAAAGATAAATATTTATTTCTTGTAGAACAAGAGATTTAAGACATTTTGCACGTTTTTTAGGTGTATAGCCCTGATTGCCTTTGCTTTTAACTTAAAATAGGTCAATATTTTAGGCTGTTTGATAATGAAGTATGCGGTTTAGTTGATATTGTAGGCGTTTTTGTCAGTTTTTATCTGTTGGATTTGGTTGATAGTACGCTGTTTCGTAATTTTGTGGTTTGATTGGCAGAAATTGTCATCGTTTTAATATTCCGGTTATTTATTTGATTAAATCCGGATTTTAAATCGCCTTTTGATTACAGATACTATATTTTAAATTTATGAAAGGTAAATCGCCCATCGTAATCCTTACAATTGTTTTAGCGGCTCTATTGCTTATCGCTGTAGGATTTGGTGTCGTTCAGGTGGCGTCGCTCAAATCACAGGTACACGAAGCCAAAATGCAGAACGAGGAACTTCAACTTGCCAATGAACAGTTGCAGTTGTCAAACGAGTTTGATATGCTTAACGCTGAATTTCAACAATATGAAGATCAGGCTCAGCGTCTTGCCAACGATACTATTCTTTCAAAATATACCGCTGCCAAAGCTAAAGTCGAGCAGCTTATGCAGGAGTTGAAAAGTGAGAAGGTTAAATCGCAGGCGCGTATAAAAGAATTGCAAAACGAGATTTCGACACTCAAAGGTCTTTTGCGTCATTATATAGCCCAGATAGATTCTCTTAATAAGGAGAATGCTGGACTTAGGGCTGAGAATAAAGAAATAAAAGATCAGAACGCTCAACTTTCTTCGCAGGTGCGGGAAGTGACACGAAGTAATGAAACCCTTAGCGAACGTATGACACTCGCTGAGAAACTTAATGTGACAGGAGTGTCGCTTACCGGACTCAAAAAAAATGGTAAGGTAGAGAAAAATATAACCAAGGTACGTCAGTTGATGGTTTCATTTACAATACCGCAAAACAACTCCACTCCTGTAGGGGAAAAGACTATATATCTCCGTCTTGTAAATCCGGAGGGACAGTTGCTTGGCGGTGCGGGAAATTTTGATTTCGAAGGTCGGGCGATTCCGTGTAGCGCGCGTAAGAACATTGAATATGCCGGTGATGAGATCGCTGGAATTAAAATATATTGGGATGTGAACACAACACTTACTCCCGGAGATTATACCGTAGAATTGTTTACTGACGGTTATCGACTGACATCCCGTCATTTCATAATGAAGAAATAACCGGAGGATGGAGCGTTTTTGGGAAACGGTCAACAGTGTCGAGTTGAGTTCCACGACAGCCATAGTGCGCATTGTAATCAGCCTGGTGCTCGGAAGTGTTATCGGGGTAGAACGCAAGCGTAAGGGGCAGATGGCCGGATTGCGTACATTCTCGCTTATTTCGATGGGTGCTTGCATCGCTATGATGCTCTCGATCTATGTCTGCCAGGAAACGGTAGGGCTGCTTCGCGGAGATCCGAGCCGTATAGCCGCACAGGTGCTTTCTGGTATAGGTTTTCTCGGAGCGGGTACAATTATACAGATGAAAGGTTCGGTGCGTGGGCTTACCACCGCTGCGGGCATTTGGATCATAGCGACCATAGGCATGGCTGTCGGGTGTGGACTTTATACGGTTGCGTTTGTCGCCACTCTGTTGGTGCTTGTTGTGCTTACGATTCTCGAACAGCTTGAACACCGTGTAAATGTAGGCAACGAAGCACGGACGATACGCCTTAAGGTCAAAGGCATAGTAAAATCCATAAAACCATATAGAGATGTGCTTGAAAGCCATAATATCCATTTATCGAGGGTGTATGTGGAATATGACTACGAGTCTGTGACGACGCGTCTGAATCTTCTGATACTTATCCGCGAGCATTCCGATTTCATAGAAGTGTTTTCCGCTCTTCATGATGTGCATCCGACGGTTTCAATATCATTGTCTAATCAGGCAGACCTTAGCTGACGCCTTATTTTTCGTTTCAACTATATATGTTGCTCAACTTGATTCTCGCAAATATCGCCTCCGGAGCCGGGACTTTCAATGTCGAGGGTCTTATCCGTGACTTGGCTTTTATTCTTATACTCGGAGCATTCACCACACTTCTGTTCAAATGGCTGAGACAGCCTGTTGTCCTTGGTTATATAGTTGCGGGGTTCCTTGCGAGTCCTCATTTCGAATATCTGCCGTCTGTTTCAACTGAAGACAACATAGAGTTTTGGGCGCAGATAGGCATCGTAGTACTGTTGTTTTCGCTCGGTCTTGAATTTAGTTTTAAAAAACTTGTCAATGCCGGGGGATCGGCGGTTGTGACGGCTCTCTTTATTGTTTGCGGAATGATGGGGGCCGGTTTCGCTGTCGGTCATGTGCTCGGATTTTCTCATATCAACAGTCTTTTTCTCGGTGGGATGCTTTCGATGTCCTCGACCACCATTATTATAAAGGCATTTACCGATCTTAACCTCCGTCATCGCAAATTTGCCTCCTTGGTGTTTGCGGTGCTTATTGTCGAAGACCTTTTTGCGGTGCTTATGATGGTTATATTGTCGTCGATCGCTCTCAATAACAGTGTGGAGGGCGGGGAGATGCTCTATAGTGTCAGCAAATTGGCGTTTTTTCTGATTATATGGTTTGTGGTCGGAGTGTTCGTATTGCCTTCTCTGCTTAATTCTCAACGTCGCTTTCTTAATTCGGAAACGCTGCTTATAGTCTCGATGGGATTGTGTCTCGGTATGGCGGTGTTCTCAGTCGCTTGTGGATTTTCTCTCGCGCTCGGAGCCTTTGTTATGGGGTCGATTCTTGCCGGAACGAGTTTCGCTGAGCGTATTGAAAGGGTCACGGTCCCTGTGAAAGACCTTTTTGGCTCGGTTTTTTTTATCTCTGTAGGAATGATGGTCAATCCACACATAATAGCGCAGTATTGGTTGCCGATACTTATTTTGTCCGGAGTAGTGATTCTTGGCATGATATTTTTCGGCACGACCGGTATGCTTCTAACCGGACAATCGTTGCGTGTGGCCATCGAGTCCGGTTTTTCTTTGACTCAGATAGGAGAATTCGCGTTCATCATCGCCTCACTCGGCATGTCGTTGGGGGTTCTCGACCCACAGATCTATCCTATAGTCGTTGCCGTTTCGGTAGTCACGACATTTACGACACCTTATTTTATCCGCATGTCTGATCCTGCGTGTCGCTTTGTTGAAGCGCACCTGCCTTCCAGATTGCATTTTCTTATAGACCGCTATACGGAGGAGGTGACGACATCGGCAAGTGCCACAAGCCTTTTGTGGCAATCTCTGTTCAAACGTTATTTATGGAGAGTGGTGCTGTATTCTATGGTTCTTATTGCACTGTGTGTCATATCTCTTGATTATATTATGCCATTATTGACTGGAACTTTCCCTTCGTGGGGACGTTTTTTCACCACTGTGATCTCTCTCATATTGATGGCTCCATTTCTTTTGGCTATGACATATCCGGCCTCTAAAAAGACCGAACGTGAAAGGCTCATCGAGGCTAACGCCCGTTATGATGTCCCTCTGATCATCATGACGATTGTTCGTTTGCTCATAGCCATGGTTATATTGATATATTTGCTCAGTTCAATATATTCTCTTGCCGTGGGGTGGCTGATAGGCATAGTCCTCTTTTTCGTGCTCGCTCTTTCTTTTTCTAAATCGGCTCACAGGCGCATGGTGCGTATCGAATCTCGGTTTATCGATAATCTGAACGAGCGTGAATTGCGACGTAGCGGAGCTAAAAACAAACTTGTGCCGAATATGCATCTTGCTTTTATGTCGGTTGGTTATAAATGTCCATTTGTCGGTGAGCAGCTTAAAAATTCAGGCCTTCGCAACCGTTATGGGGTTTCTGTTTCGTCGATCCAGCGTGGATCAAGGATGATAATGGTTCCAGGGGCGGAAGAACGGGTTTTTCCCGGGGATGTTCTTGGCGTTATCGGCACTGACGAAGAGATACAACAGTTGCTTCCTGTCGTTGAAGCCCCCGACGATGACATTGTTGAAATGTCCGTTTCCGATGTTAAACTGACGGGTATAATGCTGAAAGCCTCTTCTCCACTCATAGGGAAAACGATAGTCAGCTCTAATTTTCGGAATACATGGGAGGCATTGCTTGTCTCGGTGCAGCGCGATAATAAATATCTGCAGCCCGATCCTTCGCTTGTATTTGCCGAGGGCGATACCGTATGGGTGGTAGGCTCTCTTAAACGCCTTTCATCTATTGGTGGTTGAGAGCAGGTTCGGCTCTGCTCTAACAGCGTGATAAAATGATTTGCAAAGACCGTCTAAAGATTGTAACTTAGGGGCGGAAAAATTATTGTAAGGGGGCATAGACCACATTTGTTATGCCGACCGGTGAACTTTTCCGTTATTGTAATGTTTAACTATTGTAAATTAACTTTACCTAAAATAACGAATAGAAAGATGAAAGCATTAAACATTGTACTCGCAGTTATCGGAGGCGCCGTCGCAGGTGCTACCGTTGGTCTTCTCCTCGCTCCTGAGAAAGGTGAGAAAACCCGTCAGAATATCGTAAAATATCTCGAAAGCAAGGGCGTCAAGCTTCAGAAAAGCAAACTTGAGGAGCTCGCTGATGAAATCGCTGAAGAGATCAAGAAATAATACTGTCTGACTCCACGTTTTAATTAATAATCACGCAAACCATTAACAACGTCATCACTATGTCTAATTTATCTTTGCTTTACGCGTTTATCGGAGGTGCTATTGTAGGTGCTGGGGCCGCTATCCTTTTTGCCCCGGAGAAAGGGGAAGATGTGCGTGCCCGCATAGCTGATTTACTTCGAAAAAAAGGCATAATCTGTTCTGATAACGAGATAGACGCGCTTGTCGAACAATTGACAACCGAAATAGACGATTAAAAATAAGAGGGTCTAAAAAGACTCTTGACAATGCAGTCCGACCTGAGATCCGCCACCGTTTGCTTGATAGGCCGCGGTGCGGATGTCAGGTGAAGGATGCCAATACTCCCATCATTCGTTTAATTGACAATGGCTGACAAACAGACACAATTCAACACACTTTGGTCCGAACTCAAGACGACGTTCAAATTGAATGTCGATTATGCAAAACTGACGGCTGCCGAAAAATTGACGCTGCTTCTGACATCGGTTTCGCTCGCTTTGCTTGCGTTTGTGCTTCTGTCGATAATAATGTTTTTTATGTCTCTTGCCCTTGTGCGCTGCATAGCGACAGGAGTGGGAATGATATGGGCCTACGTTATTATGGGAGCGTTTTACATAGTTCTTTTAGCAGTGATCGTTTTGTTCAGGAAACAGTTGATCGTAAATCCGATATCGCGTTTCGTATCGCGCTTGTTCTTCAATCCATGATCCTATTGTAAAAACCTCATCATCCAGTTTTATTATGATGTTAACAGCCAATAAAGAATTGCCCCACGAGAAATCGGAGTGGAATGGTTATACGCTTGAGGAACTGCGTTATATGCGTGCATATACCGCTGCGCGAATAGAGATAAATCGCGATCGGCTACGTCGCAATTTTTTCGGATTCAAAAGTGTCGGGCCTAAGTCTTCTACAGGTCTGCTCGGAAAAGTGCTTGGCACATTGAGCTATCTTGACATTGCTCTTGTCACTTTCCGTATAGGAAGCAAAGCGTTCCGTGCGATGAGATGGCTTAGAAGAAGATAAAAATCTTAATTATTAACGTATGTGTGCTTTGTCGCACTGAATATAAATGCTTATTGTTTAGTGAATGATTATGTAGAAGTACGTCTCGACGTGACACCGTGCGACGAGACGCGTACCGATATTCTTGCCGCCCTGCTTGCACAAGCGGGGTTTGAAAGTTTTGTGCCGGACGACAAAGGTCTCACCGCATATATAAAAGCGGAATTATTTGAACAGGATGCAGTCAGAGAAGTTGCCGACGACCTTCCTATGGAGACGGATGTAAAGTTGTCATGGTCTATCGTAGAAGGGCGCGACTGGAATAAGGAATGGGAGCGTAACTATTTCAAACCTATCGTCATAGACGATTTATGTGTAATTCACAGTTCATTCCATCGTGACATCCCGCAGTGTCGATACGATATTGTCATAGATCCTCGAATGGCGTTCGGCACTGGCCATCACGCAACGACGAGTCTCGTGCTTCGACAGTTGCTTGCCATGGATATAAACGGTCTTAACGTTGTCGATATGGGGACTGGCACCGGCATCCTGTCAATCCTTTCCGTAATGCGCGGAGCGCGTAGGGTAGACGCCATCGAGATTGATGAATTTGCATATAACAATGCCGTCGATAATATGCGTTTTAATTCAACCGAGAGTGTAAGACTTCATCTCGGTGACGCCTCGTTGCTCTCTGACATAAAAGACGTCGATTTGTTTATCGCGAACATCAACCGTAATATAATCACGGCTGATATACCATCTTATTTAGCTACGCTTACACCTGGGGCGCGTATGCTTCTGAGCGGATTCTACGAGGAGGATATACCTGTGATTCTTGCTTCGGCCGAACCGCTTGGATTGAAATACGAAAGTCACACAGAGCTTGACCGTTGGGTATGTCTGGCTCTGCGATATTGATTTGGTCTGAATATTTTTCTGTCGTTATGTATTGATAAAGTGTATATTATATGTCAACATCGAATGCATCGTAGACGCAAGTCATACGATGCATTCGATTTTGAAGGATATTTCATTAATTATAATAAAAATTTACGTAATTTTGCATCTTGTTTTCTAAACGTGCGTGTTCGACACGCTGATTTTCAGTAATTAAGATTATTTTTACATGAATTTCTCTGGTTCAATTGACTTCAGTCCGAAATTGGTTTCGGCTTTGAGACACTATTCGATTGATAAGTTTAAGAGTGACCTTGTGGCCGGTATTGTGGTTGGTATTGTAGCCCTGCCATTGGCTATAGCGTTTGGTATAGCAAGTGGCGTGAGTCCTACAGTCGGCCTCATAACGGCTATAATAGGTGGATTTATAGTTTCAGCAGCTGGCGGATGTTCCGTACAGATAGGAGGACCTACCGGTGCGTTTATTGTGATCGTCTATAATATTATCGCGAATTTCGGATTGGAAGGTCTTGCAGTGGCCACCCTTATGGCCGGATTGATACTTGTCGCTCTCGGAGTTTTCCATCTTGGTACGGTCATAAAATTCATCCCTTATCCTATAGTGGTAGGTTTCACGGCCGGTATCGCGCTGACAATATTCTCTACCCAGATCAACGACTTCTTCGGACTCGGCCTCAAAAATGTTCCGAGTGAATTTATTCCGAAATGGGGTGTATACATATCTAATTTCGGCAATGTGGATTGGATGACACTTGGTGTTGGACTTGCCGCTTTGGCCATTATCATCCTTACGCCTAAGATATCACGTCGGCTTCCGGGGGCGCTCACCGCTATAATACTTGTCACCACTGTCGTTTCGATAGTGCCCGGATTGCATGTTGAAACTATAGGCGACCGTTTCGGAGCTCTTTCTACCGATATTCCGGCTCCTCATGGTTTTGAACTGAATATGGCTACGATCAACATGCTTCTCCCTTCAGCTTTTACCATCGCCATTCTCGGAGCGATAGAGTCATTGTTGTCGGCTACAGTAGCCGACGGTGTGACAGGGACGCGTACAGACAGTAACACGGAGTTGATAGGACAAGGTATGGCTAATATTATCGTTCCGTTCTTCGGAGGAATACCTGTCACCGGTGCGATAGCCAGAACAATGACCAATATCACAAATGGCGGACGTACACCTGTCGCGGGAATAATTCATGCCGTAGTACTGTTTGTTATATTCCTTTTCCTGATGCCGTTGATCAATCTTATCCCTATGGCCTGTCTCGCAGCAGTGTTGATTGTCGTAAGCTACAACATGAGCGGGTGGCGGACTATAAGGTCTATTTTTCATAATCCAAAAAGCGATATTTCTGTCCTTGTTCTTACATTCCTTCTGACAGTCATTTTCGACCTTACGATCGCGATTGAAATGGGATTGCTTCTCGCTATCATACTTTTCCTCCGTCGTGTTATGGAGAACACCGAGATCAAGGTTTATTCCGAACAGCTTGATATAGCCGAAGGATCGGAAACGACCATCCATGAGATGCTCAACGTCAATCCCGGAGTGGAAGTGTATGAAATAGACGGACCGTTCTTTTTTGGTGTGGCTACCAAATTCGACGAAATTATGCGCAACACTCCTGGACGCAAGCCCGTTGTGCGCATAATACGAATGCGCAAAGTCCCCTTCATCGATTCAACCGGCATACATAATCTTGAGGTACTCATAAAATCATCGCAGGAGGAGAATATTCATGTGGTCTTGTCCGGTGTTAAAGAAAATGTCCGTGCGGCTCTGGTACATGCCGGTGTGGATCGCTTGCTCGGAGAGGATCATATCTGCGATCATATTACGAAAGCGGTGGAAATGGCCAATAAGCTTTCTCCGGTTGATTCCTCACAAATAGTCTCATCCACCATATAGGTAGCTGTATAGGTAAAACGGGTAAATAATCCGTTTCGTTATGATAAAATCCCCCGATATCAGGTTATCGGGGGATTTTACGTATGATTTTAATGACTTTATGATTCAGGGACGGCAATATTTTATTTGTCATGTAGCAACCGTGGTTCATTTAAGTTGTTTTGTTTTCATAACGGGTTCTTTTTTTATCACGCATTTAAGTCCAAGGCTGTCGAGACGTATGATATTATGGGTTTCGATTATGCCGTCCGATACCGTAAATTTATTTTACACCTCCTATTGTTATACTTGGCAAAAAAATATAACTTTGCAGCCAAATAATGGAAGCGGAGGCTTCCAAAACATTGTTTAATAGCGTTTGCTATTTGTTCCAATCAGAATGAAACGTCGGAAACTTCATTTAGGATAAGCGGGAACAAGTCGCGAATGTCCATGTATAGGCATGGGCGTGACTTGCCGTTTATTCCACCATTTCCGACGGGTGCATTCTGGGCAATTACGCCCATGTTTTGTACTCGTCAAAATGGAAATATGATTAAACATTGGCATTCGCATAAAAAGAATGCCAATGAATATAAATTTACAGACTAAATGGATTATTTGGTCTCTATTGTTGTTGCAGCCGCTGTCGGCTCATTCTTATAGCCATTGTGAGGCTATGCTCCCAAAGGTAATAGAAGATTCTGTTACCTCGAAATGCGATACGACTTTTCTCTTTCAACAATTGATACTTCCTGTCTCTCTGATCGCGGTCGGGGCATTCGGAGTATGCAATTCAAATTTTAAGAAATTAAATAGTATCGTGAAAAATGATATGGATGAACTTCGAGGAAGCCGATATTTTCATGCTGATGACTATGTTCAATATTTACCAATAATTTCTTATCTCGGTTTGGATTTTATTGGTGTAAAATCAAAGCATTGTTTTAAAGAGCGTCTGGTTGTTGGAGCAAGTTCTTATCTTTGTATGGCGATATTTATAAATTCTACAAAACACATTGTAAAAGAGCCTCGACCTGACTCGGGAGCAAGAAATTCTTTTCCGTCCGGCCATACGGCAACAGCTTTTACCGGAGCAGAGTTGATGAGAGAAGAGTATGGAACAATGGTTGGATTAGGCGTATATGCGTTTGCAACCGGAGTCGCTTTTCTTCGTCTTTATAATGGTCGACATTGGCTTAACGATGTAATTGCCGGAGCTGGTGTAGGAATATTATCGGCAAGAATTGGCTATTGGATGTTGCCATTATACCAAAGATGGTTTAAATGGAATACTCCAAAATCTAAAGAAACTGTAGTTTTATTACCGGGATATAGTCCCGACAGCCGCTCATGGTCTATAAATTTTGCATATACATTTTGAGATTGTTGTCTGATATGTCATCATTTTTACATTTCGACCTGCTGATGGAGTAAATCGAAATACTCATGCAAAGTAGCTACCGTCTTGTCATTACGTCCGTTGATGACATTCTCCGCGGCAAGTCCTTCTCTGAACGGAACTATCCCTCCGATATGGTCGTCACCGGAGCTATTGCATGGAACTATACGCTTTACCTTCACACCTGCCGCTATCTCCATGGCCTTGAACCATAGATCGTCGGCTGTCGGAGCGAGTCTCATGAACTTGTCGCGGTCGAAAATCTCGTCAGTGAAAACGTGAGGAGGGTAGAGGACTCCGCCCACACCGGTGGCGAAATTAAGCGGTGATTCCTCCAATGGTTTCGCAGTCTTCCATTTTTTGTATGGGCTTATTCCCCCCCTATTGTCTAATATTATGGCAGACAGTCTATTGCCCCAAACTGTGTGAGGCTCTTGAATGTGCGCATTTACGAGTCGGTCAATGAGTGTCATATCATACATCACGTCATCGTCTATCGTAATGATGGATGCGTCAGGAAAAGCTTTGAGCGAAGGTAGTAATTTTGTATGCGGGCCTAAGTCTTCGCAAAAACGGATCTCAAGTCCTCTTTTTTGTAACAGTCGTAGTGTTGACGGCAGCCGGCAGTCCTTTAGCTCGTTTCCGAGCCATAGGACAATACGGTTGGCTTTGAGAGTCTGATGCATTATTGACGCAACTGCCAGATATACGGTAGGCAATCTTTTGCCGTAGGATGTCAGCGACACCACAATTTCGTTGTCGCAATGACGTTCGTCTGTGACACCAGGAACGTTGCTGTTTAGAGTTTCGTTGTCCAGTGTGTGTTTGTAGCGGTCATACATCAACGCTTTCCGCAGTTTTCCTACCGCGAAAAAATTGTTTACGCCATTTATGACGTGCTTTAGAGCCATGGTATATTATTGAATGGTGTTTGTATTTGATTAGTGTTGTCTGACAGTTACATTGTCAGTGTTCATTCTCTGCATATAGCTTTGGATGATGGCTTTTAGGTGGCGTTCCATGTTTTTCTCCTCCGGAACTTTCCCTTTCAGGTTGCTTTTCAGCAAAGGATCTGTACGGTAGTTGTAGATGTGTGTGACATTTTCTCCGTCGGAGCGCAACACATAATCTCCTCGAAAATAAAGCGGAGCTACATCCCAGTTTATAGCCCAAGTTTCGTCAAAGGGTGTGCTTAACAGGTCTTTGCCGAATGCTATATAAGGACGGTCATATCCGATATAGTTAAGCAATGTTGGCATGATATCTATCTGTTGTGCTATGCCAGGGTGGCGTCCGGATGGCATCTCTCCGGATGGATCATAGAAAATGATCGGAACACGGCAGCCTCCGACATCGTTTTTGTAAACGTCGTGTGTGCGTTTGCTGCTCGCATGGTCGGCCGTGATAACGAAGATCGTGTTTTTGAACCACGGTTGTTTGCGCGCGGAGTCGAAAAAGCGTTTCAAGGAGTAATCCGTATAGCGTATGCATTTGTGGATTTGGTGTATGCCTTCATCGACGAATATATCCTTATATTTTTCGGGTATGGCGAACGGATGGTGAGAGGAAAGAGTGAATATGCTTGCCATGAATGGTTGTGGCATTTCGTTGAGTTCCGCGCAGAAATATTGCATGAAAGGCTCGTCCCAGATTCCCCATTTGCCGTCAAATTCGTCCATGCCTCCGAATCGCTGGTCGGCAAGAAATTCGTTTTTACCAAAATATTTTTCCACACCGGCTTGTTTGACAAAAGCGTTGAATCCAAGTGATTCATTGTCGGCTCCGTGGAAAAAAGAGGTGGTGTAACCCATGTTTCTCACTTCGCTCGCCAGTGAATTGATATGGTTTGTGGAGTGGGGAACGAGAACGAACGGTCGATCCATGCGCGGGATTGACGCGAGAATGGCAGGAGGTGCGTCGATGCTGAAGCCTGTGTTGTCGAATGACTGGTCAAAGTATAGACTGTGTTGCAGGAGTGAGTCTGTAAAAGGTGTGTATCCCTTGTATGTACCGTTGTCGAGATCTTTGTTAAGAGCACCGATGAATTCCTGAGCGAAACTTTCTATGATGAAGACAACGATGTTCTTTTTGCGTTCTATAAGAGAGTCAGCCGGCACGTGGAGAGGCGAGTAGATCGCGTCCAGTTCCTTGGGATCTTTGAAGAATACTGGTGTCGGTTTGGCGGTGTTTGAGATCGTGCGCAGGATACAGAACGGGGTGTTCAGTACGATACCGGTCTGTAGTGGTTCGTCGACAAATTTATGTGCGTAGTTTGCAGAGATCGGGCGTGTAGCTGTAAAAAATGTATTTCCGCGCATCCCGCAGATCGCTATCGGCGTGATAATAAGAAGTGTGGCGATTTGGGTTATATAGTAGCGTTTGAGCGGTTTCACCGGTGTGCATGGATAACGGTAGCATTTCCAAAGAAAAAATATCATCAGGATGAGCAGAAGAACGAAATACCAATGGCTGACTATTTCAATGCCTACTATGTCACCAAGATTGTTGTCGCCTTTGAATTCTTGAAAAATCGCCATCGTCGAGCGGTGTCGGCGAAATTCAAAAAAGACTGAGTCACCGAGATTGATCAACAGGCAGAAAGAGTTGACAATTACATATATACATTTGGTCATGAGCCGATACCATCGTCTCTCTTTTAAATGTAAGGGGAGCAGATAGAGAAGGATCACGATTGCGTTGGTATAGAATATGGCTGAAGTGTCGAATCGTAATCCACCCAAAGTGATATGCCAGAAAGCACTCCATGTGAGGTTTTCACCGAATAAACTCCAGTTTTCGAACAAAAATGCCAAACGGCATATTTCATAACAGATATAAACCCAAAGCAGGTTTATGACTATGCCCGCCGGATTTGAAAATTTGATTCTGTTTTTCATTCTTGCCTGTTATAGATTGCTTATGTATTCATAAAGTTTTTGTAGGATCGCGCGTCCTTTCCGTTCGCGATCCGGATCAGGGTTTTCAATGGCTTCGTCAGACACATTATCGACGATGGTGTGTCCCCTCTGGTCGCTGTACATGAATCCGTTGATATATGTATGAAAGGAAGATGGTTCTGTATAGGTATCGGCAAGCACGTCCCTGCTGAATGGAAAATCGTTGTGCGGCATATTCATCTGCCCCAACAGAGTGGCTGCGAGGTCGGTTTGACACATAATGGTGTCGATACGCCCTTTGTATGCTAATGCCCCCCCTACCAATAAGATAGGTATATGGGCGTAACGACTGCGCGACTGTGGATGATGCGAGGCGTTGAATCCATGGTCAGCGATACAGACAATAAGTGTGTCGTCCCATGCTGGTGTCTTTTTCAGTTTGTCTATAAACTCTCCGAAGCAGTGGTCCGTGTAGGCGAAAGAGTTGCCTACTTCATCGTCAGGCAGACGGTCGTATGGCACGTTGAAAGGTTCATGTGAACTTAGCGTCTGAAATGTGGTGAACCATCTCTCTCCGCTTTCGGTCTTCTTTATTATATCGTCATATACGAAATCGAACATATAACCGTCATGTACTCCCCATTTGCATGTTGGAGCCGACGACGGAATGTCTTTTTGACTCACGAGTCTGTCATGGCCTGACGCGAGATAGTAGTCCGATTTGTGCATGATAGTGAGTTCGCCTCCGTGGATGGCTGTTGTCATATAGCCTTCGGCCTTAAGTCTGCGTGGTAGGGCGGGCAGATTCGGAAGTTTGCGGGTATAGCGTATGACACTTGTTGTGGGCTGTCCTGGCAGGCCGCTGAGCAAAGCTACAAGTCCGCGGTCAGTGCGGAAACTGGATGCTGTACATCTGGTGAACATGACCCCTTCATTCGCTATCCTGTCGACGTTGACCGCCACATCGGGTTTTCCACCAAGAGAATGTACGAATTCAGCTCCCAGGCTCTCCCAAACAATAAGCAGTATGTTGGGGCGTGTTGTACGCAGAAGTTTTTTTGTGGGGGTTCCTGTTACTGGGAAGAGCGGGGAGAGTATGGATTCACACTCTTTAGTGTCGAAAAAGCGGAATTTATCTTTAAAATCGTCTTTCGTGCCTAATGAATATATGAGATTGTATGCCGGATTCAGTGCCCAATGGTTGTAAAAAGGGATTTTACTGTAGTATACTACACTTGGATTATTGGGCCGGATTTTGAGTCCGCGTATCGTCGCGAACAGAATTCCGACAGCTGCGGCAAAAAGGATGACTACAATCAGGTAACCCCACCATTCCATCCATCCGTTGGTGTCAATCAGCCTTGAGCATTTTATCGAGAGGATCTCGGCTCCAGTGAAGAATATTACGGAACACAGGAATACGACGCTAAAACCTCCTGCTACATATAGACCGGAGACGCTTGCGAAAGCTCCTTTGAGAGAGCGCAGGTAGGCGAAGACCGAGGAATCGAGCTTGTAATTCCAGAATTTATATAAAATCGTGTCGGAGACCGATATCAGTCCAATGATCAATGCGGCCAGCACATTATAGATCGTAAGTGCGATTGCGGTATTAAAGACAGGGAGCATTGTATGAACCGCTGTTATTATAAGCGGGAGTGCCGTGAGATATGATGCTATGATAAAGTCTGATGCAATGCCGTGAGTATATACATCGGCAATGTCGCGAATACTTATTTCCCCTGGATTTGATTTTCGATTGTATAGGCCGAAAAAAGGTTTCTGCACCAAACAGAAGAACAAGGTGCAGTAGACGAAATATATAGCGGTGAAAAGTATGAAACCAATCATCTCAAATGTTTTGTCTATTAGCTTTTATGGACGATCTCTTTTACTTTGTTCACGATTATTCCCGGATCGAGCTTGCGCATACAGTTGAAATGGCCTTCAGGGCATTCTGGCGATCCACCGACCGAGCATGGTTGGCATTGCAAACCGAGGTATATGGCGTTGTCCCTGTCCTGTTTGTATGCCATGAATCCGCAAGACGGTGTGGTGCTGCCCCAGACGCTTATGACCGGTGTGCCGGTAAGCGATGCCATGTGTTGGTTAGATGAATCCATGCTGATCATGGCATCCATTTCTCCCATCAAGACAAGTTCGTTTTCGAGCGGATATGATCCGGCAAGCGAGATACATCCTTTCGTTTTGTCAGCCCATTCTTTCAAGGTGTCGGCCTCTTCTCCACGACCACCGAAGAGATAGATATTATAGCCTGCGTTCGTCAGATTGTGTATTACCTTCTGCATCATGTCAGTGGGATATATTTTATTATAATATCTGGCGAAAGGCGCTATCCCTATTGCCGGATGCATTATAGAGAAGGCTGGCTTATGCTTTTTGTATGAAAACAGGCTGTTGAATGTCAGTTCGACGGGAAATCCGAGACGGCTGAACACTTTGGCGTATCGATCAATGAAATCCGGTTGCGCTTCACCGGTTCTGAACAGACGTTTGCGACTGCCACGCATTTTGTCTACCATTGCGACTTTTACTCCCCGGAGCCTGAAATAACAGTCTATTATCCAGGAGCGTGACACATTGTGTAGGTCTGCCACACAGTCAGGATGTAAGGATTTCAACTGTTTCAACAACCGTAGTAACCCTTTAATGCCTTTGAAATCATTTTTGAAATCTATGCCTGTCACATGGACGTTGGTTGGTTTGTTTATGAAAAGACGAGCAAAAAAAGGACGTGTTACGATGTCGATGTCCAGTTCTGGATAACGTTCGGCAAGCGAATATATCACCGGTAGAGTCATGGCTACATCTCCGAGAGCGGAGAAGCGTATGACCATCATGCGTTTGCCTTTTGTTTCCATAGCGAGAGCGTTATTGAAAAGGTTTTTGTAATGCGGTTGGTATTCTTTTGTGGTTTGGTGGTTATTTGTCGTTCGGGTTTAGTTGGCCTGTCTGTTGGAAATATCTTTGTGTCACCATGCGTGCGATCAGAGTTTCTGTTTTTTTGTTTCTGAACCGGTCGACATATTCATGGGCATGTCTGATGATATCTTCAGCTTCGTCCGGATGCGCTATATAGTGTTCCAGTTTTTCTATAAGATCCGAATAGTCGGGCTTGACTTCGATATAGTGATAATCAGGGATAAGCGTTCCCTCCATGAACCATGATTCGATACGTGGACGAGGCATCACGGCTATGGAGTTTGATGACATGACCCATTTAAGGTTGGTTGCTACATCGTGACCTTCGATACTGGCGATGAATTTGTAGTCAAGCTGCTGTTGCATCGGGATATATGGCTTGACGAATTCGGGACGGTCGGTATCTGTATTTATCTGGCCGGCGTCACACATCGGGTGATCGATAAATTTTTCAAGGAAACGCGTGCGCCACGGTTGCCGACGTACGACGTTACGAAACACAATCATATCTTTCTTTTCCCTGAAATTCAACGAGTCCTTAATGAAACGGAAGTGCCTTACCTTGTTGAGCGGCAGTATGACTGTGTTGGAAAATCCATCGGTGACAGGACGAGTTTTGGCAAATGTCGGAGATGGAAAATTCCAATTAACGTCACCGGCTACATAGTTGAACAATAGGTTTTTAGGAAAGCATCTCACATATGTGAAAAGATCGAAAAAATATGTCGTGTGGCGTTTTTTCTCTTTCCAAGGAAAGCGGAAATCACCGATTCTGACAGCGGTCTTAGTATCAATTTTAGAACCGGGTTTCAGGCGGGTATAATAGGCTATGCGTTTTTCTATATCTTTGCGCGCTTCATTGCGTACGGCTCTTTCCCTAAAATGGAAAAGAGCCAAAAACGGAGCGTCTGGCATATAATATCTCACGAAGTTTCCCGTGAAATATTTAGCCCTTTGCCAAGCTTTGATCAGCGACCTGAAATCCGTTCTTATCATTTTTGTTTGAGATAAGCTTCCACACCGTCAATATCTTTGCGATTGTCTACTGACAGTGATTTGCAATGACAATTGTAATAATAGATCGGCATATGGTTTTCAAGGAAGCGGAAAGAGTCGTTCTCTTCGATTTTTTCAATAGGGCCACGAGGTGTGTTATGATAAAAATCGAGTGCTTTGCGGGTGAAAGCGCCCACTCCTACAAATTTATGGAACACGTAATCCATAGCTCCCTTGGGATAGGGTATCGGACTCCTGGAGATGAAGAGACAACGGTCGTCTTTCGCGGTTACGATTTTTAGGTTGGTAGCGTCCACGACTTCGACCGGATTGGTGAAATCGGTCATTAGGTTTGAAACGAAGAAGTCACCTGGCTTAAGGCCTTCAGGCACGCATTGTATTATCGCGTCGCGTGTGAGAAGCGGTTCGTCACCGTTGACCATTACATAGAGGTCTGCTTCAATCATTGTCGAGACTTCGTAAAGACGTTCGGTGGCAGTGTCGTGATCCGAGCGTGTCATCACCACTTTCGCCCCGAAATTTTCAGCGGTGCTTTTGATTTTCTCGCTGTCGGTAGCCACGTAGACCTCTTCGAAGATTTCAACTTCCTTGCAGTGTTCATATACCCATTGTATCATGGGTTTTCCACAAATTAGAGCGAGAGGTTTTTCAAAAAAACGGGTAGATTCGGCACGAGCCGGAATCACACATATAATTTTCATTTTATACAGTTTACTGTTTTTGAATGTATATTTCGGTAATAGAATAAAGTTCGTTTATTGATAACGCCATCTGCGGTGCGACCAAAGCCAGAGCCCCGGACGTCTGCGGATGGTTTCCTCAAGCATGGACATATATTTGCGTGTGTATGGAGAGTCTCCGTCCATATCGGCTTCGGATGGGGTGATTTCTTTGAAAGTGAAATGATAATGTCCGCGAAGAGGCTTTTCTACGTCAAGATACAGGTATGCAGCGTTGATGCGGCCTCCTATTTCTTCTCCGCCCGGATTGAATGGGGTGGTCTGATTGAGGAAAACAGTGCGATGGTGTGATATGCTCAGATTGGAGCGTTGGTCGGCTATGAAGCCTGTGATAAAACGTCGACCTTCGTTGCGCCATCCGATAAGGGTACGGAATACTTTTTTCTGAGGAATCGAAACTGGATTGAAACGCGAACGGATTTTCAGCATAATACGATCGAATGCTTTGTCGTGTAATGGTTTATATACTTGTGCACATATTTCCGGTACGGAAAAATGCCGGACTATCGCAGGAACCCATTCCCAATTTCCGTAGTGCCCGAGATACAGGATGACAGGATGCCCTTCGGATGTCAGGCGATCTACTATTTCACCGCCTGTGACAGTTATTCGTTTGTCGACCTGCTTGTCACTGATATGGAGCAGTTTTGCGGTTTCAACGATATTGTCGCAGAACTGACGGTAGAAATCGTTTTCTATCTTCAGTAGTTCATTATTGTCTTTTTCAGGGAAAGAGTTGCGCAGATTGGTGCGTATCAACCCCTGACGATATTTCATGCACTTGGCTATTATGAAGTACAATATATCGCTCAATCCGTACAGAAACGGAAATGGTAGGAGAGCTATGGCTCCGAATAGGCCGCGGTAGAGTCCGTATGTCAGTTTTTCGCGCATATATCCTTCATTATATGGTTGACAACGCGTTGGGTAGCGCCTGCGTTTCGGCCTACATAACGAGCGGCCTTTTCCGCGATCTCTTTCATGTTATCGGGATTGTCCTTGAGTTTTTTGAACCATGTGTCAAGCTCATCGGGTGTCGATGTGACGGTTCCTATGCCGAGATCGATCATCTGACGTGTTATGACTTTTCTTGACACATTGGGACCGAATGCCACGGGGAGTCCGTAGACCGCAGGTTCTATTACGCTGTGGAGAAGTCTGGTGAAGCCTCCACCGACGTACGCCCATGTCGCATAACGATAGATATAGGCAAGTGCGCCTACAAAGTCTATCACAAGAATTTGAGTGTCGTTGAAATCACTTTCAGGATCGCATTGGGTATATAGTTCAGCCTTTCCTTCAAGTGAAGATGTCAGATTGCGAAGTGTTGCCTGACGTATTTCATGTGGGACAATGATAAATTTTGTGTCACGGTGTCTGTTGGCGAGAGCAGTGACCATCTCCATATCTTCATCGTTATGTATGCTGCCGGCTATGAAGACTTTACGGCCTTTGGTGAACTGCTCGACTATGCGGTCGTGCCAAGGAGTGGATGCGACCATCGTGACATTGTCGAAAAGAGGATCTCCGTTGACAGTGACCTTGTCGATACAGATTGACGAAAGCAACTCGCGTGATTCGTCGTTGAGAACGAAAATTTCTTTGAAATAGCTGATGCTTTTACGATATAGGTTGCCATACCATTTGAAAAATGGCCCTTCCTTCCGTATTACGGCTGAAACAAGATAGGTCGGAATATTGCGCTTATATAGCTGATAGAGATATATGTGCCAGTATTCAGACACCATAAATACAGCACAGTCCGGCCGCACCGTGTCGAGAAAACGTCTGACATTGGACGATGTGTCAAACGGAAGATACAAGACCAAATCCACACCTTCATGTTTGCCTGTGGTCAGAGCCTCGTATCCCGTGGGAGAAAAAAATGTGACCGCTATGTTGCAGTCGCAGCTTTGTTTGAGCAGTCGGATTATGGGACGAGCGATCCCGAATTCACCGAGCGACGCTGCGTGGATCCATACGGTAGGACGGCTGCGGTCGATCTTTTCCATCCCTTTATCCATTTCAGACAACACTTTTTTCTGCCCTCGTGCGAAACGCACGAACTTGGACGGGACATCGCTTCGCGACATTCTTGCTATTGCAAGTAGTGCGCGACGGCCGATTCTCATACCTAAGTTATATATATGAAGCATAAAATTGGGCTCGGATGAACTGTTGAAAAAACACATATCCCATCCCCACCCGTGTCTACGGACGGGAACAGAAATGGCTTTTGAGCCTACAAAATTACTACAAATCTTTGAATTAATTCAATATTTTTGTGCTAATTTTGCAATGAACAAGAATGCGAGTATCTATTATGGAAATAGGATTTGAATCCGTAATCAGTAATGTCGTTCCGGCGTTGAAAGTAGTGTCCGTGGAGGCTGATGTGGAGAATAGCGAGACCTCTGATGAGCTATGGGCTCTTATCGAGCGAGCCGTCTCGGATATGGGTGAGATCGCAGAGATGGCTGATATCAACAAGCGACCTGGAATACGGGCGACACGTGAAGCATATAAGGCTTTGGGAAAAGAACCAAACCGTTACAGGCCTTCAAGTGAGGCTTTATGCCGAAGGGTGGTAAAGGGCATGGGGCTTTACCGTATAAACACGCTCGTGGATATAATCAATCTGTTGTCGATGCAGTCGGGCTATTCGATCGGAGGTTTCGACCGTGATAAGATTTGTGGTGATCGTATTGTTCTTGGTGTCGGACGTGAAAACGAACCGTTTGAGGCGATAGGACGTGGAAATCTGAATATAACCTGTATGCCTGTCTATCGCGACAATATCGGTGGCATAGGCACTCCAACGAGCGACAACGAACGGACAAAACTTGAGCTTTCGAGCTGTCGTTTGCTTGTGTGCATAAATATCTATGGAGAGGAGATGCCTGTCGACGATGTGATCGCCCTGACAGTTTTTTTGCTTGAAAAATATGCCAAAGCCTCAGACATAAGAGTTGAAATACATAAACCTTGACGACGATGAAAACCCTTAGAATGTATCCGACAAGCATAAACGAACGTTATCTCGATGAGATAGTCAATTGTCTGCGCAACGGAGGTATAATAATTTATCCGACGGATTCGCTTTATGCGATAGGGTGTGACGCGCTGAACAATGGAGCTATAGAGAAGCTTTGTAAGATCAAAGGCGTTAATCCGCAGAAGCAGACTTTGTCGGTGGTTTGCGATGGCATTTCCATGGCGAGTGAATATGCAAGGATAGACAATGAGGCCTTCAGGGTGTTGCGTCGCAATCTGCCTGGGGCGTTCACATTCGTACTTCCAGCTGCCACAACATTGCCTAAAGTGTTCAAGGGTAGAAAGGAGGTGGGTATACGAGTGCCCGCCAATGCCGTAGCTATTGCTATAGCCGAGCGACTCGGACATCCGATACTTTCGTCGTCGCTTAAACTTGACAATGAGATTCCGGAATTCGATGCACAGGAATTGGCTTTGGCGTTCGATGGCGTCGCGTCGCTTCTCGTTGAGGATGGAGAAGGATCGTCAGTGCCGTCGACTGTGGTCGATCTGACAGACAGTAGTGAGCCACTGATTATCCGTGAAGGCAAGGGTGTGCTTCAATAACTTGATTTTGAAGGGGGATTTATGGTTTTAGAGAGGGTTTCACCGGAAGAATACGGACTACTGTTTCGGGATACGATGCATGTGTTTGATTCGATGGAATTTAACGAATTGAACAGAAACAAATGTCTTGATGTCCACTATCTCATCTTTAGAGATAGTAAAAAAGTGCGTCTCGCTATCGTTTTGGGGGAGAGGGAGAGTGTTTTGAAATCACCGTTTTCGGCTCCATTCGGAGGAATAGAGGAGCATGGGTGTCAAAGGCTTTCTTACTATACTGAAATACCGGCCATGATTAGGGACTATGGTGTGCGTCTTGGCAAACGGGTGCTTGTCACATTGCCACCTCCGGTTTATGACGGTCCGTCAAGCGGAATAGCGAAACAGTATTGCGCTCTTCTTAGCGGAGGTGCGACGCAGGCGTGGGCGGATTACAACTATCACTATGATTTACGGGAATTTTCCTATTTTAAGGATAAGCTTTGGCCTAATGTAAAGCGTAATTTGGCTACGGCCATGCGTCAGGATTTTTGTTTCAGACATTTTTCATGTCCGGTTATCGATGATATAAAAGATGTCTATGATATCATACGGGTAAACCATGAAAGTATGGGTTACCCAGTACACATGTCGTTTGATGATGTCGTTTCCACTCGTGATGTGGTAGATATGGATTTTTTCATATTGGAAAAAGACGGTGTCGGGATCGCTTCTGCCGTGATATATCACACTTCTGCCTGTGGAGTTCAGTTGATCTATTGGGGTGACAGACCTGAATATCGGGTGTTACGACCGATGAATATGCTTTCGTATAAAATCATAGAGCATTATAGTGTCATCGGGAAACGTTTTTTTGATCTTGGACCGGCATCGTCCGATGGCATTCCAGCTATAGGTTTGTGTGATTTTAAAGAAGGTCTCGGTTGTTGTCTGAGTGTAAAGCCTACACTTATACTTTAAGTATCTCGTGGTGGTATTTTGGTATTCAGTAAAAAATTTTGCATACGCACTCATCCGTATTTTTCGCAGGCAATATTATATCAGCATAACAACAATAGCCAAGAACCTATTTCGGTTTTTGGCTATTGTTGTTATGCTTAGGAAATGCCATTTGGTTGTCGGTTGCTATTCGTCAAAGGTCATTTCATCAAATCCCGCTGCATCGAATTCGTCTTCATTGAATTCGGTTGAACCGTAGAATTCGTCATCGAGATCTGTTGTTGCGACAGATTGAGCCGCTTTTGCGTCAATTTTTGCGTCGAAATCGTCAAGGTCTACGAATTGTGTGGGAGCCTCGCCCATGGATATGGTACAAAGCGGATCTTTAAGACTTTTACCTGGAATGGATTTTTTCATCTCGATAAAGAATGAACGGTCGGTCATATAGTCGAACACCCATACCATTCGTTGTCCGTCATCCTCGATAAAGTCACCGAGAGAGGTATCATCCATAAGGTAGACATCTTCTGAAGAGTCCGAACCCATGTCTTCAAGACATATTTCCTGATTGCGTTCCCAGCCTTCCTCACAGAGGAAAAAAGAACTGAACTGGCTTTTGTCATAGCCGACAGAGTCGCAGATAGCATTGCGTAGGTCAAGAAATGTTGCGTCGGCATCAATCTGGATTTCACGTTTGAAGTTATCAACCTCATCAGAGACTATACGGAAATTGAATATCATATCAAGTTGAATATTTTTTGTTTTTCTACAAAAAACGGCACTGACCACCGTATTTTGATTCTATACCGCGAAAGTAATAACTTTTTTTTAAATCGAAAACACTTTGTATGAAAATTAAAAGAAGCCTCCGTATTTTGGACTGTATTGATTTTGGCAAGCATCGTCAAATGTCAGATGGAAGATATGATTTTCCCCAGCTGTAGTCGATCGGGAAAACGTAGGCTGAATATTCCATGTTGTACTAAAAAGTTTGATGTCAGTTCCGCTGACGCTTATGTAACGAGTGTATTCCCCGTTGTATGTCGCTACATATGGGCATACAGAATATCTGAATAGCCGCGAGGTTGCCAGCAGCCACCGTCCATTGGACTATTGGGTCAGAGTTGTCCGTATTGTCTGGGTTTTTGGGGATTAGTGACAAAGGATATGGCTTTCCGGTTTCAGGCAGTGAGTACAAGGCTATAAATACGGAGAAGGCTGTTTTTCTCCTTTTGTCTGGGCTAACGGTGACAGTTCGAAGGTCGGATATAAACAACTGTCCGATACGTTGTATTGCAACGGTTCGGGCTTGGTTGCGCTGGGTTCAAGGGTCCGGAGGGTACAACGTTTGTATTCGATTTTTTTGCCGTCGAGTTTCAGCCGTGCCGAATAGCTTTTGACGGTATGTTGCCGGGAATCGGGGGATGATAATGCGAGTTGTTGGGCGTTTAACCCGAGGGCTATCGGTATGGAAATTAAAAAAATAAGATATAAATTTTTATCTGTTTTTCATTATCGCATTTATTTGGACTGGAAGATCAATTTTGCCAAAATAATTTATTCCTACACGTTCTTGCTGTCTAATAAAAATGCGACCCTGACGAATTTGTCGCTGGGTCGCATAAAAATTAATATAGTTTGCGGAGTCAGGTTCACACTTCAAGATTGAGGTTGAATTCCTCGTTCCATGAAAGGCCGTCTTTGGCAAGTTGTTCAAGGAAGGGATCCGGATCAAATTCCTCTACGTTATTTACACCTGGTTTGACCCATTTCCCGGTAAGGAACATCATGGCTCCGACCATTGCGGGTACGCCTGTTGTGTAGCTTACGGCTTGCATACCTGTTTCGCGGTAGGCGGCTTCGTGAGAGCAGTTGTTCCAAATATAATAGGTCAGATGTTTGCCTTCTTTGTCGCTGCCTTCTATGCGGCATCCGATGGATGTCTCTCCGTGGTAGTTTTCACCGAGATCTTGCGGGTTGGGGAGCACGGCTTTGAGAAATTGAAGAGGCACTATCTTTTGTCCGTTGAAGTCGACTTCGTCGATACGGGCCATGCCGATATTCTGAATGACGCGCAGGTGTGTCAGATATTCTTGTCCGAAAGTCATCCAAAAGCGGGCACGTTTTATAGATGGATAGTTTTTGACGAGCGATTCCAGCTCTTCGTGGTATAGAAGATAGCTTTCACGTTCACCGATATTGGGATAAGTGAGTGTCTTGTGTATTTCGAGCGGACCTGTGGTCACCCATTTGCCGTTCTCAAAGTAACGGCCGTTCTGTGTGATTTCGCGGATGTTGATTTCTGGATTGAAATTTGTCGCGAATGCTTTGCCATGATCTCCACCGTTGCAATCAACAATATCGAGATATTCCATATCGGAGAAGTGATGTTTGGCTGCATAGGCGGTGAAGACTCCGGATACTCCCGGATCGAATCCGCATCCAAGAATGGCAGTGAGTCCGGCATCTTCGAAGCGTTGTTTGTAGGCCCATTGCCATGAATATTCGAAGTGGGCAACATCTTTGGGTTCATAGTTTGCAGTGTCAAGATAGTTCACTCCGCAAATGAGACAGGCGTCCATTATGGTAAGATCCTGATATGGGAGCGCCACGTTGATGACGAGTTCTGGCTTATGGCGGTTAAATAGTTCGACAAGTTGTGGCACACTGTCCGCGTCAACCACGTCGGATGACACGTTCGGTTTGCCGATGGCATCAACGATTGCGTCGCACTTGCTGCGTGTACGTGACGCGATCACTATTTCTGTAAAGACTTCAGGGTGCTGTGCGCACTTGTGAGCTACTACTGTGCCGACACCGCCGGCTCCAATGATTACGACTTTTGCCATTCGATATTAAATGTATGGTCAGATATTAAATTTTAATCTTTTAGTCACGCTGGCTTCCGAAGAAACGGAGCAGATAGAGGAATAGATTGATAAAATCAAGGTATAGACTGAGTGCGCCTACCGTGGCGAGATGGCCTGCATAGGCTGGAGGCGTTACAAGTGCCATCTGTTTGATCTTTTGTGTGTCCCATGCTGTAAGCCCTACGAAAATAAGTACGCCTGCGATTGATATAATCCAATCGAGTTGAGTGCTCTTGGTGAAGATATTTACTACTGAGGCTATGATCAGGCCTATAAGAGCATAGAAAAGGAAATTACCCCATTTAGTCAGATCCTGGGTGGTGAAATAGCCATATACGCTCATTGCTCCGAACGTTCCTGCACAGATAAAGAATGTTTTGGCAATGGATGTGGCTGTGTAAATTAGGAATATCGGAGCAAGCGCCATGCCATTGATCGCAGCGAATACGTAGAAAAGAAGCGTGGCTGTCGCTGACGACATCTTCATTATGCGTGCCGAGAGAGAGAATACAATTATGAGCTCTGCTATGAAAAGTCCCCAATAGAACCAACTATTAGTTAACATGAAATTCATATAGCTTGTGGAGCCAGCGCAGAAAAGAGATATGAATGCGGTTACAAGAAGCCCGAGGAACATCTTGAAATACACGCGTTTCATTACTGAGGTTGTTGTTTCTATGGTCTGTTGCGGAGAGTTATGATAGTTGTTGTAGTTTTCTCCGTAATAGGGAGGAGGTGTCTGTTGGTTGTAATTCATATCTGTTGTGTTTGTTTTATTGTTAAGTTATTTATTTGTTGCCTTTTGTTTAGACTGATATTATTACCGTAGGTTTAAACCGTTTACATTCGTTCTGGAACATCGATGCCCAAAAGCGCCATGCCGGTTTTGATTACACGTGCTGTCTGTCGGCTAAGTTCGAGTCTCATGGAACGTATGGCGGCATCGGTCTCTTTAAGAATTGAGCAGTCGTGGTAGAACTGGTTATAGATCTTAACGAGGTCGTAAATATAGTTCGCTATGAGCGCGGGGCTGTAGCTTTGTCCTGCGGCTTCGACAGTGGCGGGAAAATCAGCCAATGTCTGTATCAGTGATATCTCGCGTTCACCTGGAGTGACGTTTACGTATGACACTGTTTCCATGTTTTCATCAGCGGCTTTGCGCAATACAGAGCAGATACGGGCGTATGTATACTGGATGAATGGTCCGGTGTTTCCGTTGAAGTCAATAGATTCTTTTGGATTGAACGTGATGTTTTTACGCGGATCTACTTTAAGGAGGAAGTATTTCAATGCTCCGAGACCGACCATTTCTGATATGCGGGCAATTTCTTCATCGTTGAGTCCGTCAAGTTTACCGAGTTCGGCCGATACCGAACGGGCGGTGGAGACCATATCGTCCATGAGATCGTCGGCATCGACCACTGTGCCCTCGCGTGATTTCATCTTTCCTTCCGGAAGTTCGACCATGCCGTATGAGAAATGGACGAGGTCTTTGCCCCATTTGAAGCCGAGACGGTCAAGCAGAATAGAGAGAACCTGGAAATGATAGTTCTGTTCGTTGCCTACGACGTAGATCATTTTGTCGATTGGATAGTCCTCATAACGTAGTTTGGCAGTGCCGATATCCTGTGTCATATAGACGGATGTTCCGTCGCTGCGTAGAAGTAGTTTATGATCCAGACCTTCGCCTGTAAGGTCAGCCCATACAGAACCGTCTTCTTTGCGATACATTTTTCCGCTATCGAGTCCTTCAAGCACTTTTTCTTTGCCTTCAAGATAAGTGTCGCTTTCGTAATATATTTTGTCAAAACCTACGCCCATACGTTTGTATGTTTCATCGAATCCGGAATATACCCATGAGTTCATCATTTCCCATAGGGCTCGGATTTCCGGGTCTTTGTTTTCCCATTTCACAAGCATGGCGCGGGCCTCTTTCATCAATGGTGACGCGGATTCGGCTTCTTCCTTGCTCATTCCGTTGCTTTCAAGCTCTTTTATTTCGGCTTTATAATGCTTGTCGAAAAGTACATAGAAATCACCGATGAGATGGTCACCTTTTTTGCCTGCTGTCTCAGGGGTTATTCCTTCACCCCATTTCTGCCATGCGAGCATTGATTTACAGATATGGATGCCGCGGTCGTTGACAATATTTGTCTTTATGACGCGGTTGCCGCACGCTTCAAGTATTTGTGAAAGACTGAAGCCGAGCAGATTGTTGCGCACATGGCCAAGATGAAGAGGCTTGTTGGTGTTGGGCGAAGAGTATTCGACCATTACAAGAGGTGAATTTTCGCCAGATGTCTTGATCCCATAGTCAGGAGTGGAAGCTATATGTTCGAGTACCGAATTCCAGAAAGCCGGGGCAATAGTGATGTTAAGGAATCCTTTGACAACATTGAATTTCTCAATTGCCGGTTCGTTGGCTTCGAGCCACGCTCCGATTTCCTGTCCTACAGCTTCGGGTGATTTGCGCGCAATTTTGACCCATGGAAATACCACGACTGTAAGATTGCCTTCAAATTCTTTACGGGTGGCTTGTGGCACTATGTCGCAGGCCGGAGTGTCGGCTCCGTATAGTTCTTTGACAGCTTTGGAAACCGCCTGGGCTATGATGATATCGACTGACATTTTTTATTGTAGGTATTTTTTTACGTTGTTATTTCTGAATGTTTGAAATCTGTGTTGAAGCGTATGGCGAAATATGATTTGTCGACTACATCTTCAATTTACAAAATTACAATAAAAATGTGAATATTCGAAATATTCCTTTAACCTTTGTCCCACATACTTCCTCGCTTGGGATACCGTGAACCGGAAAGTAGTAAGCGCAGGGCTGTGTTATAGCTGAAATATGCCCATATCCAGTTGAGAAGCACATTGAGGCGATTGCGCATTCCAAGGAGGGATATGAGATGAATGAACATCCATGTCATCCATGCGACGAAACCTTTAAGATGCAGATTGTTAAGATCGGCAACAGCTTTGTTGCGTCCGATGGTGGCCATTGTTCCTTTGTCTTTGTATCTGAACGGTTTTACCCATTTACCGGTATTGAGACAGCGTGCCAGGTATATTCCTTGTTGGATCGCGACCTGTGCGAGCTGAGGTAGTCCTTGTGGATGATTTTCCGAAATTAACAGCCCGATATCGCCTATTGCGTAGATGTCTGATGTGTTTTCGACACGACAGAAACTGTCAGTGATGAAACGTCCGGCCTGTCTGGGGGGAGGCGATTGGCAAGGTTTTATGGTGATTGACGTACCGGTTACTCCGGCTGTCCATATAACCATTTCGCTATAAACCGTAGAACCGTCATCGAGTGTCAAGATATTGTTTTCGTATGATTTCATCTTGCGTCCGAGTGTTACGTTGACCATCAGTCGTCGCAGGTCTTGCAGCGCTGTGGCTGATGCCTTCTCGCTCATCGATCCCAAAAGACGGTTGTTGCCTTCATACAGATTTACACAGAGATCCTCTACCGGTATTTCCGGATAGTCTCGTTGAAGTATGTAACGTTTCAGTTCTCCTATCGCACCGGCTATTTCTACGCCAGCTGGTCCTCCGCCTATGACAGTGAAGCTCAGCATCCGCTTTCTTTTTTCTGTGTCCGGTTCTATGGCTGCGTTTTCGCACCGTAGCAGAATCTCGTTTCTGATCCTGATAGCTTCATCTGTGCTTTTAAGTGTATATACTTCTTCAAGGAGACTGTCGTTGCCGAAAAAGTTATTTGTGGTTCCCATCGCTATTACGAGTTTGTCGTATGAGATGTTCTCACGGTCTGTGATGACGCAACGATTGCATGTATCTATGGACTTCACTTCTCCGATACGGAATCTCGCTCCTTTCACACCGCGTTTGCGCAGTTCGCGTCTGAAAGGGAAGCAGATGCTTGTCGGATCGAGTTCTGACGATGCTACCTGATAGAAAAGAGGTGGGAAGGCATGATAGTTGTGTTTGTCAACAAGAACGACATCAAATATCTTTTTGTCAAGACGTTTTGTAAGATTGAGGCCAGCGAATCCGCCTCCGAGTATCACTATTTTGGTTTTTGGTGTCATAGGGATTGTAATGAATACCGTGTGCAAAATACGCACACGGTATTATAACGTTTCCCTAAGGTCAAGTGTTTGTGCCTTTACACAAGGGTGCGGTTTTCGCACCTGACCACGCGTCCGGGATATTGGTCTATAAATGCGAGATTGTGGGTCGCCATTATGACTGCGGTTCCGCGACGGGCTATGTCATGCAGACGGCTTACGATCGCTTCTCCCGTTGCCGGATCAAGATTGCCTGTCGGTTCGTCTGCGATCAATATGCGGGGATGGTTAAGCAAAGCACGTGCTATGACTATTCGTTGTTGCTCTCCCCCGGAAAGCTCGTGAGGGTTTTTATAGCTTTTATTGAGCATTCCGACTCCTTTAAGTACTTCTTCAATACGTCTTTCTATCTCGTCTTTGTCTTTCCATCCGGTGGCCTCGAGCACAAAACGCAGATTGGCGTAGGCACTTCGGTCGTTAAGCAATTGAAAATCCTGAAATACGATGCCTATTTCTCTACGTAGATAAGGGATATCGCGACGACGGATTGTGTTCAGATCATAATCCAACACCTTTGCGTCTCCTGAAGCTATCGGGATTTCGGCATATATTGATTTCAGCAGACTTGATTTGCCGCTGCCGACTTTGCCGAGAAGATATATAAATTCTCCTTCCCCGATACTGAGGTTGACGTGTTTTAAGGCGATGAGATCTTGACGGTGGAGCTCCACGTCCTTATAATCTATGACCGTTGCCATGATGTGTTTTATTGATTCTATGAATGAAGTCTCGGCAGACGACTCTAATTACCCATTTCCGAGAGGAACTTTATACGCATCAGACGTATTTCGTCTTCGGTGTAATCTTCTCCGAATTCCGTATATGCTTCTTTGAGGTCGTCATTTTGGCAATCTTTGAAGAAATCGAAAATCTCTTCTTGCGAATCATCGTCAATTATATCATCGATATAATAGTTGATGTTTATTTTCGTGCCTGAATAGACGATCGCTTCTATACGGTCGAGAAGTTCGTTGAATTCGAGTCCTCTGGCTTTGGCTATTTCAGGCAACGGTATCTTGCGGTCGACGGCCTGTATGATAAACAGTTTGTCTGAATTGCGACTCGGGACACTGCGTACGCGGAGATCTTCGGGACGGTCAATCTCGTTCTCTTCCACATGTCGTTTTATTACTTTTACGAATTCTTCGCCATAGCGTTTTGCTTTTCCGGCTCCTACGCCCGGTATGTTTTGCAGCTCATCGATGGATATCGGGTATGTCGTAGCCATAGCCTCAAGCGATGGATCCTGGAATATGACGTATGGAGGAAGACCAAGGTGTTTGGATATTTTTTTTCGAAGGTCTTTCAATATACTGTAAAGTTCGGTGTCGGCAGCGCACGATGCTCCGCTTTTCATCATCTCGGGTTCAGGTTCTTCGCTGAAATCGGAATCTTCTATTACCTTGAATGATTCAGGCTTTGAAATAAATTTTTTGCCTTTCGGTGTGACCCTTAGAAGTCCGTAGTTTTCAATATCCCGGTCTAAATATCCGGAAAGTATTGCCTGGCGTATAACCGCGCTGATAAGTTTTTCGTCTGAACCTTGTTCGCAGCCGAACACCTCGAGTTGGTCATGTTCGTATGATTTTACTTCTGATGTGGTTTTACCGAGAACCACGTCCGTGACATGGTCGGCTTTGAATTTTTCTTTCAGGGCTATTACCGTTTCCAATACGGCACATAAATCATCTTTAGCTTCCACTTTTTTCTTTGGATTAATGCAATTGTCACAGTTCTGACAGTTGTCGGATTCAAAATTCTCACCGAAATAGAACAGTAGCGATTTTCTCCGGCAACTGCTTGCCTCTGCGTAGCTCTGGGTTTCAAGTAGGAGTTGACGGCCTATTTCCTGTTCGGCAAGAGGTTTGCCTTGCATGAATTTTTCCATCTTTTGCAGATCCTTTGCGGCGTAGAAAGTGATACATTGTCCCTCTCCTCCGTCGCGGCCGGCACGTCCGGTCTCTTGATAGTAGCCCTCGAGCGACTTGGGCATGTCATAATGAATAACAAATCTCACATCCGGTTTGTCGATGCCCATACCAAACGCTATGGTCGCCACGATAACATCGACTTTTTCCATCAGGAATGCGTCCTGATTGGCGCTGCGTGTCGCTCCGTCCATGCCTGCGTGGTATGGAAGCGCCTTTATATTGTTTACGACAAGCATTTCGGCAAGTTCTTCAACCTTTTTACGGCTGAGACAGTAGATTATGCCAGATTTGCCCTCTTGGCCTTTGATGTATTTTATTATGTCTTTATCAATATTGGTCGTTTTAGGCCGCACTTCGTAAAACAGATTTGTCCGGTTGAACGACGACTTGAATACTTTCGCGGCTTGCATTCCGAGGTTTTTCTGGATGTCGTGTTGCACCTTCGGGGTAGCCGTGGCTGTCAGGGCTATCATCGGGCGGATATTTATCTCGTTGATGATAGGACGTATACGTCTGTATTCGGGTCGGAAGTCATGTCCCCATTCAGATATGCAGTGGGCTTCGTCAACCGCGTAGAATGAAATGGGAACCGTCTTTAGGAATTCTATGTTTTCCTCTTTTGTCAATGATTCCGGGGCCACATATAGCAGTTTGGTACGTCCGGCCGAGATATCGGATTTCACGGCGTCTATAGCCGCTCTGTTGAGCGATGAATTAAGGAAATGAGCCACGTGATCCGCCTCACTGAAATGGCGCATTGCGTCAACCTGATTTTTCATCAGAGCTATCAACGGTGATATGATTATGGCCGTTCCTTCCATCATTAGGGCTGGAAGCTGGTAGCATAAGGATTTGCCTCCTCCGGTAGGCATGAGTACAAATACGTCGTTGCCTTCGAGCAGGCTTGTCATTATAGCTTCCTGGTTCCCTTTGAAGGAGTCAAATCCGAAATGCTCTTTCAGTGCGTCGTGAAGTTGTGGATTCATGGGTTGTCGTTCAGGTTTGAGGAGTGGGGATGTGAGAAAAGATTGGATGGAGAGGTGGATAGCGTGTCTATCCTAAGTAGGCTTTGCGAAGTTTTTCTTCCGCGAAATCTTTTGTTATGACGAGTTCCTTTATATCGGTTGACGGAGTCTCGTACATAGGATCAATCATGATTGTCTCGACTATTGTCCTGAGTCCTCTGGCTCCGAGTTTGTATTCGATGGCCTTGTCTACGATAAATTCAAGAGTCTCAGGGGCGAAAACCAGTTTGACTCCGTCCATGTCAAAGAGTTTTTCGTATTGACGCGTGATCGCATTTTTCGGTTCGGTAAGCACGCGCAAAAGAGCCTCCTTGTCAAGTGGGTCAAGATGGACGAGAACAGGAAGACGTCCGATTATCTCAGGTATAAGCCCGAATGATTTCAGATCCTGTGGTGCTATGTATTTCAGATAGTTGTCTGAATCGACTTTGGATCGTACGGATGCACCGGTGAAGCCTACGACATGCGTGTTGAGACGTTGTGCGATTTTTCGCTCGATGCCGTCAAATGCGCCTCCGCAGATGAAAAGAATGTTTTTCGTATCTACGGCTATCATCTTCTGTTCCGGATGTTTGCGTCCTCCGTTTGGCGGTACGTTGACAATTGAGCCTTCGAGTAGTTTCAGAAGCCCTTGCTGTACGCCCTCACCTGAGACATCACGGGTGATCGACGGATTGTCGCCTTTACGGGCTATCTTGTCTATTTCGTCGATAAACACTATTCCGCGCTCGGCTTTGCTGACATCATAGTCTGCAGCCTGGAGCAGCCTGACCAAAAGACTTTCAATATCTTCCCCGACATAGCCGGCTTCTGTCAGTACGGTCGCGTCGACAATGGCGAAAGGAACGTCGAGCTGTCGAGCTATGGTTTTTGCCAAAAGTGTTTTGCCGGTTCCTGTCGGTCCGACCATTATAATATTGCTCTTTTCAATGTCTACATCATCTTTGTCTTGCGAAAGACGTTTGTAATGATTGTAAACAGCGACTGACAAATATTTCTTCGCGTCTTCTTGACCTATGACATATTGGTCAAGAAACGAGCGTATCTCAGCCGGGATGGGGAGCTGCTTGGCTGTGTCAAAATGCTCTTCTTTTTTTGTATTACCTTTTGCGGAAGAAGACGTTGCGGGTCTTAATGATGGATTTTCCTGATAATAATCTTTCAGCAAGCCTTCTATCTGTTCGACACATTCGTTACAGATATATGTGTCTCCCAATGGGCTTGGAACGAGAATATCGGTATAAGAGGGTTCTTTACCGCAAAACGAGCATTTTACGCCAGAGTTTGAATTGGATTTTTTAGCCATTTCTTATCGTAATGGAGACAAGGATTATTTCTTTTCAGGAAGCAATACACGGTCGATCATTCCGTATTCTTTAGCTTCTTCCGCGGTCATCCAATAATCGCGGTCGGCGTCTGCTTCGATTTTCTCAAGCGGCATTCCGGAGTGCTCCGCAATGATTTTGTAAAGTTCGGCTTTGTATTTAAGTATCTCGCGAGCTGTTATCTCTATGTCGGAGGCTTGACCTTGTACTCCTCCGAGCGGTTGGTGGATCATGACACGTGAGTGTGGCAAAGCCAGACGTTTCCCTTGTGCCCCGGCTACCAAAAGAACCGCAGCCATTGAAGCAGCCATGCCGATACAGATGGTTGACACGTCGCTTTTGATGTGCTGCATGGTGTCGTATAGACCGAGACCGGCTATAACCGAGCCGCCTGGCGAATTAAGATATATCGATATATCCTTACCGGGATCGACGGAATCAAGGTATAGAAGCTGGCCTTGAACCACGGTGGCCGTGTAGTCATTGACATCTGTGCTGAGGAATATAATGCGATCCATCATCAGGCGAGAGAACACGTCCATCTGAGCCACGTTGAGTTGGCGTTCTTCTATAATTGTTGGAGAGATGTAAGATGAACTTATCTGTGAGGCTGCTGATGCGGTATATTGGTCAAGGGCAAGTCCGTTCATTCCAAGATGATGGACTGCGTAGTTTCTGAAATCTTTGTTCATAGTTTATATTGTATATCTATGTTTTTTGATGACTGTTTACAAGTTTATTTTTATGAATGCTGTTATGGCAATATAAATTTAGACCCACGGTTGCTTTGAAAGGCGAGTTCTTTAATGTAAAATTACAAAAAAAAACAGTCTGTGCAAAGCCTATGTGGATAATTTTAAAACTTCAAATCGAGATGCCCTGATCTTACCGAGTTTAAAATACCCTATAGGTTTGATTCAAGTTCCGAAACCATGGCTGAAACAAGTTTTGTAATGTCGTCCTTCGGACAGGATTTTATCGCTTGTTTCATTTCAGGAGAAGACTCTAATAGAGTTACAGGTTTATCTTGGAAAAGTGTTCGAAGTTTACGTACGGCCTGCGAACCCCAGGAGAAGGAGCCTGCAACTCCTATTATGCGTTTTTTTACACCGCGCGCGAGTATAGCTGTGGCCAAAGAGGCTACTGGAGGGAAAATTTCAGAGTTATAGGTGGGAGATAGCAATATCAAGCCTTTGAAACGCATTATATCAGCAAGAACCTGGCTTTGAGGAGTGTGTGAAAGGTCGTATACCCGTATCTCTTTTATGCCTGCTCCTGCGAGTAGCGATGCTATCCTGTCTGCCATGGCTGCTGTGTTGCCATACATGGAACCATAGGCAACGACGACGCCTTTTTCTCCTTCCCATTTAGCCATGCGTGAATATAGATCTCCGATTTCTTCTTTTTTTGAATGCCATACGGGACCGTGTGTCGTACAGATATAGTCTACGGGCAGGTTTTTGATTTTAGAGAACGCTTTTTCTACTGATTGTCCGTATTTGGCTATTATACATGCGTAGTAGCGATATATTTCGGAGAGATATATGTCTGTGTTCATATGCTTGTCGATGACAGCTCCGTTCAGTGCTCCGAAACAACCGAATGCGTCACCGGTAAACAGTATCTTTTCCTCTTCAGCGTAGGTGAACATGGTTTCCGGCCAATGGACCATAGGCGTAAGTATGAAACGTAGATGTAGGTCTCCAAGGTCGATTGTGTCACCGTCCCGAATTTCGATCACGTCGGATTCAATGTTGTAAAATCCTTTGAGCATCTCAATGGTTTTGGCGTTTCCGACGATTTTGAGCTTCGGAAACTTTTCCTTCAGCATAGGGATAGCTCCGCTATGGTCCGGCTCGATGTGGTTTATTACAAGGTAGTCGGGAGAAGTCTCTAATGTGTCTGTTATGTGGGAGATAAATTCGGATGCGTGGTCAGTATCGCTGCCATCTATTATAGCGGTAGCTTTTTTCCCGCGAACTATATAGCTATTGTAGGTGACACCGTTGGGCAAGTCCCATATGTTTTCAAAAAGCGCGCTTGTCCGGTCGTTGACTCCGCAGTAGCTTACCTTGTCGGTTATGTTTTTTGTGTTCATTTTATAGATTGTCCCCACGTGAGAGTGTGTTGTCTAATTTTATTAACGTCGTTTGAGTCAATACGTTTTGGAAATTATGCTAAATTTTCAAAAAAATGCCAAATGGCTATTCCTCCTGAAACCGAAACATTTAAAGAATGTTTTGTGCCTCTTTGGGGTATTTCAAGGCATACATCGCATTGGTTGACTATATTTTGATCCACGCCTTCGACTTCGTGGCCGAGTATCAGTGCGTATCGTCGCCCTTTTTGTGGTGAGAATTCTTGGAGTTCGATGCTTCCTTTTACTTGTTCGAGGCAGCACAGTGTGTATCCTTCTCGCTGTAATAGTCCGATACACTCATCTGTAGTGTCAAAATATTTCCAGGCAACGGAATCTTCTGCACCGAGAGCGGTTTTGTGGATCTCTGGTGAGGGTGGGCATGCGCTTATACCGCAAAGGATCAAGCGTTCAACAGCAAAAGCGTCACATGTGCGGAAGATAGAGCCTATGTTGTTCAGACTGCGGACATTGTCGAGGACCACGGTTAGCCCTATTTTGGGCTGTCGTTTGAAATGCTCTATGTCTACCCGGTTAAGGTCTCGGATACTTTTCTTTTCCATAATGAGCAAAGTTAGCAAATATTCCTATAATATTCTATAATATAAGGTCGGTTTTTGCCACCTGTATGTTGTGTCTGAGCGTTGATCGTTATGTCTGTCTCTATGTTTGTTGGAGATGATGGTAAGAGAATATGTCTGGTTGATCTTTGCGGGTATTGAAAAAATGAGGGGACGGACTATCAAAGTCCGTCCCCTCGGGATTGCAGTGTTTGATTTCGTCTTGCCGGAAACTATCCGGCAAAAAATCTTTTGAGCGGATCTTGTTATGCCTCGGCCGGCTGCACGTTGATGAACTTGCGGCCTTCTTTGCCTTCGGTAAATACGACAACTCCGTCGATAAGAGCGAAGATGGTATGATCCTTACCCATGCCAACGTTAAGGCCTGGATGATGAACCGTGCCACGTTGACGCTTGATGATGTTGCCTGCTTTGCAGTGCTGACCACCGAAAATCTTTACACCGAGTCGTTTGCTTTCTGACTCGCGGCCGTTCTTGGAACTACCAACACCTTTTTTATGTGCCATTTCTTTTTAGATTTTTGTGGTTAAGCTACAACTTCTTTAATTAACACTTTGGTGAAGCACTGGCGGTGACCGTTTTTACGACGATAGCCTTTGCGGCGTTTCTTCTTGAAGACGATTACCTTTTCACCTTTTACGAGGGGAGTGAGCACCTCGCAAACAACCTTTGCGCCTTCCACTGTGGGTGCGCCAATTTTAACTGTGTCATCGGCTTGAGCGAGGAGGACGCGGTCGAATTCGAGTTTGTCTCCTTCTTTTACTGCGTCGCCGAGATAGTGAACATACAAGAACTTTTCAGGCTCTGCCTTGAATTGCTGTCCTTGGATTTCTACGATAGCGTACATCTGTTATTAATTGGTTTACAGGTTATTCCGTCGGGCGAGTGGTGGCGCATCATATTGCGATCACTTCTTAATCAAGCCCGTTTCGGCTAAATCAGCCGCAAAGATACGAAATATAATCCGTTTGCCAAAATAAGGTTGAAAAAGTTTTAGAATGGTTCGATAATAAATGTTAAATCCTGTTTGCGCTTGATCATGAGGCTATATATCAAATAAAAAGCACTGTGTGGAAATACATTGTTTTTTATGTATCACGCACACAGTGCTATTTATAACGGTTATATAAACTCTCTTAAATTCAAGAGTGGGATGGCATTGGCAGAGACCAATCGTTGATAAAATCAAACGAGGGCTTCGGTGCGATTGTTTTTATCGTGTTTACGATGGAGCCTACGATGCTGCCGAAAAAATCGTCATGGACGGTTGAAAAATTATCATTTGATTCCATTAGTAGATATGTTTACGTTAGATGACTGAGATTTGCTTTACTTTTAATGTAACAGATGAGGCCTCAAAAAAGTTTGACCGGTTTCGAATTTTTTTTGAGATGTTGAAAGGTAAATTATTGATATTAAAAATTTTATTCCTCCTTTTTCTGCATTGATTTTGGCCTCGGTTTGTCGGTTGATTTTATAGTTGTGATGTTGACTATATGAAAAAGTGTGTTTTGGGTGCAAAGACGGCTGTGTAAGCGCAGAGAGAGGTGTAGGCGGGTTGGCCGAGGGTTTAGTCTGTCGGTGAGAGGTCTATTGAGAATTTGTCTGATGCACGGTAGGCCGGGAATCGCTCGCGTCCTTCTTTTAGGGCTGCCATATCAAGAATGGCGTAGATATGCCCGTTGCGTCGTGTTTCGCGTATATCTTCTCCTAAATTATCGAAAATAGACGACATTCCTATGGAATATTCTCCGTATTTATCTGTTCCTGTGCGATTCGCTCCAACGGTATAGATTTGGTTTTCAATCGCTCTTGCGCTGAGTAGAAGTTTGTAGGGTTTTATCCTGGATACAGGCCAGTTTGACGGTACGATGAGCAAGTCGTATAGGTCTTCTTGACGATTGCGCGTCCAGACCGGGAAACGTAGGTCGAAGCAGACGATCAGTCTTATGTTCCATCCACGGTAGCGTATTGTAGGTGGAAGAGTCGATGATGGAGTGTATGTTTTATTTTCTGTTGATAGGGGGAATAGGTGGCGTTTGTCCGAGAAACTTATGTCGCCCATCGGTTCGACAAAAAAAGCTTTGTTGAAATAGTGACCATTACCGTCTGTGGCGAGAAAACTTCCGGCTATGGCAAAGCCGAAATATTGGGCCCATCGTTTGAGTGTGGCCACTGTGTGGCCGTTGATGGTTTCGGCTTTTTCAGAGATTGTTTTCTCGTCAGGGATAAAAGCTGTGGTGAAAAGTTCCGGAAGAACTGCTATATCCGTATCGGGTTCAACTTGGTTGAGTTGATGGGCTGCGGAAATCAGATTGTTTTCCACATCGGCATACGCGATATCTAACGGTATAACACAAATTTTCATCCGGATTGCTTGTTATGTGTGATTTTGACGTGGCAAAAGATTATTCGGCAGAAAAATTTTCAGGAATCAATCCTTTGAATTGTCGATAATAGTTCTTTATTTCGCGCATATCGGTGTTTATATCATCGGATGGATGGAAAGTGCGCTCAAGATGTATGGTTTTATTTTCTGCGTCAATGGCTCCGAGTACGATGGGGATATGGGCCTCGCGAGCTATGTGAAGGAATCCAGTGCGCCATTGTGTCACTTTCGCGCGTGTGCCCTCCGGAGTTATGGCAAGGGTCATATTTAAGGCTGATTTGAATTTTTCTATTAACGTCTCGGATAGGGACGAGCCTCTTTTGCGTGGTACCGGGATGCCTCCCAATGCTTTGAATATAAGGTTCATCGGAAAGAAAAACCATGTTTCTTTTATGAGAAATCCAGCATGACGGCCGAGAGACCAATAGGCGAGTTTGCCAAGCATGAAATCCCAGTTGGAAGTGTGTGGGGCGACGCAGATTATGCTTTTGGGATAATCTGGAACGCTACACACAACTTTCCAACCGAAACATTTTAGTATTGTCTTGCTTATTGACATGGTTTTACTGTATGACCGTTATGATCTTAAAGCTTCTTTATTGGCGTCTTTCTGAGCCTGTGGCAGTGCTTCGTTCATTTTTTTTACGATCGCTTCGACGTGGGCGTTGAATTCGGCTTTTAGTTTGCCGTATGCTGCAGAAAAGTAGGCGTTGCGGGCTTTTTTGTAGTCATAAGCGTTGGAAAACGCTTTTGCTGACTGTGGAAAGTCGAAATTGGCGCGATGAAGAGCGTTTTCCTGCAATTCGGCAAGTTCATATATAATGGAGTTGAGAGTTTCAGGGTTGATGCCTGGGATGGTTATCTTTGCGATCACGCATTCTCCTGCGAGCGCACCGCATATCATTCTGATTTCTTTTTTTAGAAGGCGTTTGTTTGATGCCATGTCTGTTAATGGTTAAGTGATTTGGTGTATGTTTATAGCCCTTTCTCCGAGCCATTATGCAAATTTAACAAAAAAGAATTGAATTATGTTGAGGTGAGCAGTACTTTTTTCAATGCCGGAAGAGAAGGTGTGATTTTAGGTGTGTCGTGGCGCGTTGGTGCGGCCTCGTTCGTTGGGTTTATCGGAGGGGTTGCCGAGGTCCCGGTAACATCCATAACGGTTTTGTTATATTTGGCGGGATGAGCCGTCGCAAGGAATATGCCTGACTCTTGTTGTGATAAATCATCCGAAAGCGCCATTAAAGCGGTTGCTGTATGGGGATCCATAAGATAGCCAAAAGTTCGGAATGTGTCAGACATGCATTGGGCAATTTGTCCATCGGTAAACGAACGTCCATGGATGTCGTTGTTTATCGCTGTGTGATCCCGTGCGTAAAGGTCGATGATCCGCGAGATGTTGGATGGGTTGCCGACATCCATGGCGCAGGCTATTGTCGGGTGTTGGCTGCATGGAGCGAAGTTTCCGGAATCGAGATATCGGGTGAAAGAGTCGTTAAGGTTGTTGGCAGCGACAAAACGTTTGACCGGAAGTCCCATCTTTTTTGCGAGCAGTCCAGCGGTAAGGTTGCCGAGATTCCCGCAAGGAACTGAGATTACGACATCTGTTTCATAGCCTTTCGGGTCCATTTGAAGATAGCGGCTGTAGGCATAAAAATAGTAGAACATCTGAGGTAACAAACGGCAAATGTTGATTGAGTTGGCGGAAGTGACGGACAGACGTTCGCGCAGATCTTTATCAACGAATGCTTCTTTTACGAGACGTTGGCATTCATCGAAATTACCCATCACCTCTATGGGGTAAACGTTGTCACCGAGTGATGAAAACTGATGGCGTTGCAGATGTGTGAGACCTCGTTCAGGATAAAGGACGAATACTTTTACGCCCGGGACATTGTGAAATCCGGATGCTACCGCTCCACCGGAGTCGCCAGAAGTGGCTACAAGGACATTTACATCGCTTTCGGTTGATTTCGAGTAGTGACTTATTATTCGTGCAAGGAAACGTGCGCCGACGTCTTTGAAAGCGGATGTGGGGCCATGGAACAGCTCGAGGGAATATATTCGGTCCGATATCTTTTTCAAAGGTATATCGAAAGAAAATGTATCGTATACGATCTGCTTAAGTTCTGCCGCGTCGATGTCTTCTCCTAAAAGCATGTTTGCCACGACAAACGAGATGTCAGTTATCGACATTTCACCGATGTTGTTGAAAAATGCGCGTGGGATTATCGGTATTCTTTCCGGCATATATAAGCCTCCGTCCGGAGCCAGACCTGTCATCACGGCTTCTTCGAGCGAAGCTTGGCGGCTTTGTCCGTTTGTGCTGTAGAATTGCATTTGCAAACTTTTAGAGACAATTTTTAATAAAAGCTACATAGTGCGGTTTGGCGGATCTTGATGCATTTCGACCGATGCGTCACTAATTCGCCAACCGTATTGACCATCATGTTACCTTGATGCCGTTCGCTTGTGAGGGTGGATTGTATTTCCTGGTTGCATGATGTGCGGTAGCTCCGACAAAGGTATATAACACTGTCTGGAGTTGCAAAAAAGAAAAATTAAAAATAGTAAAAATCCGATTGCGTCAGAAAATGAGTCGGGCAAGAGAGTCGCAGTTTTTCCGTATATGGTCTGTGAATCCTCTTTCATAATCAGCCGATGACTGGCGTCCGAGTTTGGCTTGTATGTTGGACATACGTGCTCTCGCGTCGAGAAGGCCGTCTTGCACGTAGGCTTCGTCGCTTACATTTTCAAGCAATATCCGTGCGTGTTCAGCTCCGAGATTATAAGCCTTATTGTCTTTTATTTTATCAGACGCTGTGTCGTCTTTGCCATTGTTTTTGCCGGTCAGGTCGCATGATGGCAGGCAAATGGTCAGCAGTGATATAAATATATATTGCAATAATAGTTTCATAGGATCGTCATGGCTATTTTTGCGCATCCTTCAGCATCTGCCAGCGCATTGTGGTGGTTGTAAAAAGGTATGCCGAGAAATTCACAGACATATGGTAGCGAGTAGGAACTCAGCATGGCGCGTGGAATGTGTTTTCGGGCGGCTTGCAGCGTGCACATGAATTGATAGTCGGGATAGTCCATGCCGTAGACTATATGGGCGGCACGTATACAGCGTTCGTCGAAAGTTTTGTTATGTGCTACCAAAGTGAGGCCGTCAGCGAAATCATGAATGTCGCGCCATACGTCACAAAACAGTCGGGAATTTTCGGTATCCTCTCGTCCGATACCGTGTATGTTGAGCGTGAAGTGACGGCAATAATAGTCCGGTTCCGGTTTTATGAGTTCGTAGAATCGTTCTGCGATGCGGCCGTCAAGCACTTTCACGGCCGCTATGGCGCATATTGAAGATGGCTCGTTGTTGGCGGTTTCAACATCTATGGCGACAAAATTATCCATTTTTATTATTGGTGAGAATGCTCCGGGTGAGACGGAGATATATGCGAATTTACTATGTCGCGAATTTTTTCCATGAGCCATCTGGGAGTTGATGTCGCTCCACAGATGCCTATACTTTTTGCTCCTTCGATCCAAGAAGGCATAAAATCACCAGGATTAGATATAAGATAAGAACGGATGTTTACATCGCGGCATTCATTATATAAGACTTTTCCATTGCTGCTTTTGGCTCCGGCGACGAACAATATGACGTCATGGCGTCGGGCAAATTCCCTGAGATGATCAACACGGTTGGCGACTTGGCGGCAGATTGTGTCGAAATATTTAAATTTTACCCCAGGCTGCATTCGGCGGGTGATTTCTTTGACCATTTCATCAAGTCCTTGCAGAGACATGGTGGTTTGAGAATAGAGGGCGATGTCTCTACCGAAATCAAGATTGCGTAATTGTTCGATATTTTCGACAACGATCGCCTCTCCGTTTGTTTGTCCTACGAGTCCGTTTACTTCCGCATGGCCAGCTTTGCCATAAATTACTATTTGCGGACGTGGAGATGTATTATTGAAAGCTTCTTTGATGCGTTGTTGAAGTTTCAGCACTACTGGGCATGTCGCGTCTACGATTTCGATTCCGTGTTTTTTAGCGATAGAATAGGTCGAAGGCGGTTCTCCGTGGGCTCTGAGCAGCACTCTGACATCATGGAGGCCATCAAGGTCAGCATGAGTTATCGTCGACAAACCTTTGCGGCCGAGTCTTTCGACTTCATCGCTGTTGTGGACAATGTCTCCGAGACAGTAAAGTGGTTCTTGGGAGCGTTCGAGTTCCTCTTCCGCTTTCCGGATTGCAGCGACTACACCATGACAAAATCCAGAGCGGGCGTCGATTTCGATTACCGGGGCTTTATCCATCAAAATTGTGGTTGTGTGATTTGTTTGTTGTTGGATTTATCCGGGTTATAGGTTGTGTCTCGATATGGTTTTTTGATAGAGTTCCAGCAACCATTCGTTTTGTTCGTCGATGCTCATTGACGAGTTGTCAAGGCGTATGGCATCGTGGGCGCATCGCAAGGGGCTTTCGTCGCGTGATTCGTCGATCCGGTCGCGGTTGACAACGTTTGCCAATACTTCTTCGAACGTTACGTTTTCACCTTTTGCTGTCAACTCTTTGTATCTGCGTTCGGCTCTGCGTTCGGGGCTTGCATCGCAGAATACTTTCATTTCCGCGTCTGGAAACACTACCGTACCTATGTCGCGTCCATCCATAACTATGCCTTTTGTCGCTCCCATCTCTCGTTGCATTTTTACCAGCGAATGCCTTACTTCTGGGATTGCTGCCACAGGGGAGACGTGTCCGGAGACCTCAAGAGACCGGATACGATCTTCAACCACCACTCCGTTGAGTATTGTATATTGACTGTCGTTTTCAAGTTTAAAATCAATGTTTATGTCATCGAGCGAGGCTATAAGTCCTGCGGTGTCCACAGTTCCGTCAGTATTAATCAGGGCATGGTCCATCGCATATAGTGTGACAGCACGATACATCGCTCCAGAGTCGATATAACGGTAGCATATCGTTTTTGCAAGCATTCTTGCCATAGTGCTTTTGCCGGATGAAGAATAACCGTCAATAGCTATGATTATTTTATCAGAATTCATATAATTTTGTCGATAAGTTCAGCATGATTGTTGTCGCGCCGGTGTGTGGTTGTGAAAATGCTACACCGACCCCGAAATTGCTTACGTTTATGCCAGCGCAGGCCGAGAATCCGGATAAGAAACTTCGTTTATATGTTGACATATCTGTGCGGGTGTTGTAGTTGTATCCGACACCGATGTGGAATTTTTCGCTCGGCACGAAATCAGCCGAAAAAATAAGGTGTCTGAAAAGATTTGAGCCGAAAGAGTCTTTTATTTGTGGAGCTTTTCCATCTGTACCGTCTCCGTTGTCATAGAACGGAAGGTTCCATTTTGTGAGGTTCCATGCTGTCACGGACCATATTATGGGTATTGATCCGAATGATTTCGATAGCCCGATCCTTATGTCGAATGGGAGACGGTTGTATGATTCATGAAAGCGTTTGAGTTGTCCTCCGAGATTAGCCGCGACTATGGAAAAGGATAGATTGTTGTCCGGATTGAAGTAGTTCACACCTAAATCCGTGGCCAATGCCATGGCTGAATAGGAATCATAGCTTGAATATATGAATTTAAGGTTTATGCCACCTCGCCATCTGTCGTTGATGTCATGGGCATACATTCCATTGATAACCATGTCTTTTGGGGAAAAATCACCGGTCAGAATTCCATTTATGTCCGCTCCGTGGATTTTCCCGTATCCGAAGTATTGTATACCAGCTGCCCAAGCACCATGCTCCCCTGCGCTATGACCGAATTTTATTCCTGCAAAGTTGCTGTCACCAATATAGCGCATGTAATTTATGCCTAACTGCATGTCAATTTCCGAACCAAGGAGCCCCGGGTTTTGGTCGATACTGTTTATGTCGTCCTCGATTGCTGTGATGTTTATTCCTCCGAGGCCGTATGCAAGTGTCGATGATGGTAGATTGAGGAAGCTATAGGCATCAGTTGTAGTTTGCGCATCCGTCGTTGGCGGGCATGAGAGAAGCAGGGCGATAGCTGATAAGCTGATTATAGCGTTTCTCGGTATGTTTTTTTTTCTTCGGAATGATGGCATGTGATTATGGGCGTATCTGGTACTTCTTATATAGAACGACTCTGTTTTCACATTATTATATTCTGAGTGCTTACCAATAATAGACTTTCTATGGCTGATTGGGTGATTGATGGATTAAAATGTCAACAAAATAAAAACAATTGTAATCAATCACAAAATAGTTGCACCGTATGGTGCCAATATCTAATTTTGCCATTGTCACATTAGCAATTTTTCTATGCCAAGATCTTTACTTCGCTCATTGCTCCTCTCTCTCATAACAATTTTGGCTATTCCAGTCGTGGCTCAGCAAAAGCGGATTGCCAATGTAACGCATATATCCCGGAATAAGGTGTGTATAAATGTTTATGAGTATGATTGTGTCGATGTTCAACCCCAGTTTCCAGGAGGAGACAGCGCTATGCTCAAATTCATAAACCGAGAACGCCGCTATCCATCCCGAGCATATCGGGCCGGGATAGAAGGTCGTGTGTTGTGTAGTTTTGTTGTCAATGAGGACGGATCGTTGTCTCACATATCAGTGCTTCGTGGCGTGGAAGAGTCATTGAACCGAGAGGCGGTAAGGATTATTTCGAATATGCCGGATTGGACTGTCGGAAGCATTGATGATGTTCCGGTTCCGGTATATTGTATTTTGCCTATACCTTTTCGTCTGTAAAACCTGAGGTTTGCTTCGCTTGGGCGGCTGAGCGACTGATGGTCACAAGGTAAACTCCCGAAAATATAAATGCGACGGCTATTACTTTCACCAGAGTGAATTTATCGAGTCCGAGGGCTATTCCTATGGATGACGCTATTATGGGCTGGACATAGTTATACATTCCGACTAATGTCGGTCTAAGATTTTTTTGTCCGACCATTGTGCAGATATACGCTATGAACGTCGCTACGACTACAACATATGCCGCACCTCCGATTTCTGTACAGGTTAATGAAGCCCAATCGGTTTTTATCCATTCACTTACGGAGAACGGCAGAATGAATACAGCAGCGAATGTGAACATCCATTTCATGAGTGTGAAAACAGAATATTTCTTTATGAAATTTTTGTAGAATGTCAAATATAGAGCGTAACTGAGTTGTGCGGAAAGGACGAGAACGTCACCGAGCATAGGATTGTTGCCTTTAATGACGGTCTGTGAACTTCCGAGCACTAAAAGTAGTGCGCCTCCAGCTCCAAGGGTTATACCTCCAGCCTTTTTCCATGTTATCGGTTCCTTCAGTATTATGGCTGCAAGCAGCATAACCCATATAGGCATAGTGGTTGTGATTATCGAAGCTTCCCCGGGCGATGTGAGGCCAACACCGCTGATGTAGCATCCTTGATTGAACACTATTCCGAGAAGTCCGGCTCCGGCAAGTAGCAATAGGTCACGTGCCGGTACATGTTGTTTTTTAGTAAATGATGAGGCTATCCAGAAGAGCGCGGCGGCTCCTATGATTCTGAAGTTGGTGAGCAGAAGGGAGGACACGGTTCCGGTCGACATTACTATCTTGGCGATAGGAGCCATCATTCCCCACATCATATTGGCGCCAAGCATGGCAATGTGTCCTTTGTATTTCGAACCTTTCATCTTTTGTTGATAATTAGTATTTTTGCAATTTGGTGGGGAGATTTTCAGATCGTATTTTTAAGAGCGTGCCTGTCGTGTGATGTTTTTGGAACACGTCGTTTGTAAAATCCCGGCAAAAGTATAATAAAATCAACAGATGGCAAAATCAGAAAATTATCCGTCGTGGCTGAATCCGCTTTATGTCACGTCGTCATGCAAGGTAATGTTCACTTCAAGAGGTGTCGATAGTGTTATGAGTTCTCCATATGGAGGTTTTAATATGTGCCACTATACAGGTGATGACCCTGGGCATGTGTTGGCTTGTCGAAAAGAGTTTACAGAATATCTTGGTATAGATGATGCGTCATTGGCGGTTCCGCGTCAGATTCATTCGGCCAATGTCAGCTATGTAGGTAGGACTCCGGTTGATGTGGAGAAAATTGAGGGTGTGGATGCTTTGGTTACTGATATGAAAAATGTGGTAATCGGGGTTTCGACCGCTGATTGTGTTCCGGTTGTGGCCGTTGACGAGATAGCTGGAGTCGCAGGCGTCGCTCATGCCGGATGGCGCGGGGCTTTGGGCGGTGTCATTGATGCGCTTTTGGATGAGATGGTCGCTGTCGGAGCCTCTATACGGTCGATGAAGGCTTTTTTCGGACCGTCGATATGTGCGGATTGTTTTGAGGTCGGAGAGGAGGTGGCTTCATTGTTTCCAGAACGACATGTTGTCAGATGTGGCAAATTAGGCAAGGCCAATATAGATTTGACCGGCTATGTCTATTCGTTGCTTATGGCGCGTGGGATGTTTCGTTCATGTATTGTGCCTTTCAAGAATGATTTGTGTACAAAATGTCATCCGGATAAATTCTATTCAGCTCGCGCGTCAGGATTAAATTCGGGTAGAAATTTTACATTCGTAGTGCTGAAGTAGAAGGTTTGTCAGAAATCATGTTATTTATAATGGTTATAAATAGTGGTGTCTGATAAAGCCTCTTTGAAAATTTGTGCACATAGCCGAATTTCAATGGGTTTGTAATGAACCAATATATGTTTATTAATGTTGATTTAATATTAAGACTGTTGTGAAATCAATTGTGCCATAGTGTTTTATGTGCTGTTGTTCGGAGTTTGTCGAAGACGTGGCCTGCAAAGGTCATAAAGAATTGACTTACAGGTTTGTGTAAAGATATTATAAATTCCAAATAAAAAAGGCCTTGATTTTCAAAAAAGATTTTTGGAAATTTGCAATCACAGAGCTAAAAGTTGACAATCCAGACCTGGCATGATTTCGGCAAGCCCAAGATATAAGAAAAATAGGTACACACCGGAGTAAACACTATGCTTGTTATGATATCAGCCTTCTATTTCTAAAATTGACCGATGCAAGAAGAATATTCAAAAAAGTGGGACAAATGTCTTGAGATAATTCGTGACATCATACCTGCGGAACAATTCAAATCGTGGTTCAGCCCGTTGACCTTTCTTCGGGTTGAAAATGATGTTTTGACTATTTATTGCCCCACTGAATTCTTTGCAGAGCAATTGGAAGAACGTTATATCAACGTTCTCGGAAAGACTCTTAAAAGAGTATTCGGTCCGTCGATAAGGCTGATCTATGAATATCCGATAGTTGCGAACGACCCTACAAGTAAAATAGCTGTAGGTAGTGCGCATCCCAGTCAGGCTGTAAGACCTATGCCTGGAGCGACCTCCAACCCTTTTAAAGAGCAGGTGGTTGAAGACATAGACTCTCAGTTAAATCCGGATTATACGTTCGAAAATTATTGTATAAGCCATAGCAATAAAGTTGCACGTTCTATTGGAGAGGCCATAGCCAACGACCCGAAATTGCAGACATTCAATCCGTTGTTTGTATTCGGTCCGTGTGGTGTAGGAAAAACCCATCTTATTCAGGCTATTGGTATCAGAATAAAAGAACGCAATCCTCGCGCGCGCGTACTGTATATTACAGCCCGCCTTTTTGAAAGCCAGTATACCGCTGCGGTACAGCGAAGTAAGGTAAACGAATTTATCAATTTCTATCAAAGCATCGACACCCTTATCATTGATGATATACAGGATTTCATAGGAAAGGACAAGACACAGAAGACTTTCTATCATATTTTCAATCATCTGAAACAGAACCATAGACAACTCATTATGTCGAGTGACTGCTGTCCCTCACAGATGGAGGGTATGCAGGATCGCTTGTTGTCCCGATTTAAATCGGGTATGACTGCCCAGCTTGAGAAACCGGATTTAGAATTGCGTCGTGATGTACTGAGCCAGAAAACTTTGCGTGACGGTCTTTGTCTGCCGAATGAGGTGATGGATTTTATCGCGTCTAATGTGACTGAGAGCATTCGTGAACTTGAAGGCGTTGTCGTCTCGCTGTTGGCTCATGCCACGTTCCTTGACAAAGATATATCCGTAGAACTTGCGCGTCGTGTTCTCTCGAATTCGGTAAAGCTCAATAAACGTACTGTCAATTTCGAGACCATCGCGCGTCAGGTAAGCGAATTTTACAATATAGAGCCCGACCAGATTTTTACCAAATCACGTAAACGCGAAGTTTCTGATGCCCGTCAGATGGTGATGTATCTTGCTAAAAAACACACCAAGATGCCATTGAAAGCCATCGGAACCCGCTTGTCGCGTACGCATGCGACTGTCTTATATGCGTGTCGGTTGATTGACGAGCGTATGCCTCTCGAAAAGAAATTACAGGATGATATAGCGAAAATAGAGAGCGAACTACTCTCTGTTTAGGCAGGTGGGGTGCTTGGAATTTCCTTATATGTTTTTTCGGGCTGAAAAATAGGTAAAGTCAGAGTTCGTGGTATGACGGGATGTCATGCAGGAACCTGAAGCCTCCATTATCATTGTCGATCGCACAGCAATAGTGGTTAATGCCGTTTGAGACAACAAGATATTTTACATTTAGAGCAACGTTGTAGCGCGCTATCTGGTCGAAGACCTTTTGAGTGATGGCCACATTGGGAGCTTTGTATTCGACAATCATCACCGGTCGTAAATAAGGGTTATAGACAACCGAATCGCAGCGTTTGCTTGTGCCGTTAAGACTGATGGACATTTCGTTGGCTATCAAGGACGGCGGATATCCGAGTTCTTTTGTCATGAACGCTGTGAAGTGTTGCCTTACCCATTCCTCCGGAGTCAATGTGACCCATCGTTTTCGTAAAGGATCGTAAACCTCTGTACCTCTCGCTGCAGAGCGGAGATTGAGCTTGGCTATTGGTAGGTTTAACGGACAGATCGCTTTTTCGTTTTTGTTGTGGTGCATCTGGATTGTGATTCTGGATATCTTAATGCTTGGCAAAGTTAATGAATGCCTGTGATTATTAGGCTATGTGATAAAGGATTTCTTTGCTATTTCACCGACATTGTGTAAATTTGTCTTGGAAACCACCATTCCAGACTGATATCTATTAAATATGTCATCTTCAACACCGACATACACCGAACTCAAGCGGCAACTGGCCGCAAGAGTTTCCATCGCGCCTGTCTATTTGCTACATGGAGAGGAGGGCTATTATATTGACGAGCTTGTTAAAGATTTTGAAAATCTTGTCCCTGAAGATGAGCGTGATTTTAATTTATACACTATGTATGCGCCGGAATCGGGAATAGAGACAGTTATGGATGTGTGTCACCGTTATCCGATGATGGCAGAACGTCAGGTCGTTATAGTGAAAGAAGCGCAGACGGTGCGTGCAGATGCGCTTAATAGGTTGCACCATTATGTATCACAGCCTAATCTTACGACAGTACTGGTGATTTGTTGTAGAGGTGCGCAGGCTAAAGGAAAGGAGCTGTTGGCGTCTGTAAAGAAAAATGGTGTGATATTTGAATCCAAGCGTCTCAGCGAGAGAAATATTCTTCCGGTTATATCGTCTCTTATAAAAGAAAAGGGGCTGAATGTGGATGTGAAATCTCTGTCGATGTTGCGTGATTATATCGGGACTGACATTTCTCGTTTGTACAATGAGATAGACAAGCTTGCGCTTATTCTCGGCTCGGGAGCGATGGTAACACCGGAGGCTGTCGAGCGCAACATCGGTGTGTCTAAAGATTATAATAATTTTGAGCTGATCGATGCCGTCAATCAGCGTAATGCTGCAAAGGCATTCTCGATAATAGGATATTTCGCTGACAATCCCAAAAATAATCCGACGGTCATGACAGTGTCATCTCTTTTCAATCAGTTTTCAAATCTGTTGATATATCATTATACGAGGGACAAGTCTCAAAGCGGATATATGGACGCTCTTGGACTGCGTTCGCCATGGGCTTTGAAGGGCTATGAGCAGGCCGCTGGTAATTATAATGTGCGACAGACGATAGACATAATTTCTGCGATACGTGAATTTGATACGCGAAGCAAAGGTATAGGTTCTCGTCAGAACGAATATGGCCTGTTGAAAGATCTGATATTCCGTATATTCACGACCCGAGGTATCATCGGATGACAATATTGTTTTAAGCTGATTTTTCAGGGAATATCCGGACATTCAATTTCAGTGTGTAAAATTTGGATATTATGGCATTGAATTGTAATTTTGTCAATCGATGAATGAAGAGAAGCGAAAAACAGAAGCCGAAAGCCGTCTGCTTCATTTTCTGTCTCAGCATCATCTTCGTCGGACGCCCGAACGAATGATGATACTTGGGAAGATCGTGGGATTGCGCGGATCGTTTACGTCCGCTTCTTTGTTGAGCGCGCTTGCTGACGACGGATTCCATCTAAGTCACGGAACAGTTTATAATTCACTTCGGCTATTTGAGTCTGCCGGCCTTGTGCGTCGACGTCCAGGCAGCGGAAGTTCGGAACTGTATGAATATGCAGGGAGGGACAATGAACATGTGACGCTTGTGTGTACCCATTGCGGGCGAACTCGTGAAATAAAGGATGCGGAATTTTCCAGAGAGATGAAACTTAGACGTTTTCCTTCTTTCATCATGACAGGTTTCGACCTATTTGTCCATGGATTGTGTTCACGTTGCCGTAGTGGAGGACGACGGAGGAAACAGGAATGAAATTATTTACACAGTTTAAAATATAGATAGCAGTAAAATGAAAGTTGATGTGCTTCTCGGTCTCCAGTGGGGGGATGAGGGAAAAGGAAAGGTGGTAGACGTTCTGACACCTCGTTACGATGCGGTGGCTCGTTTCCAGGGCGGACCCAATGCCGGTCATACTTTGGAATTCGAGGGGAAGAAATATGTCCTCCGTTCCATCCCTTCCGGTATTTTTCAGCACGGCCAAATCAATATAATCGGTAACGGAGTAGTTCTTGATCCGGTTTTGTTTCGTCAGGAAGCAGAAGAGCTTGAAAAGAGCGGTGTCGATCTGAGGTCTATCCTTAAGATTTCAAAAAAGGTTCATCTGATCACGCCTACTCACAGACTTTTGGATGCTGCCAACGAAAAAGCCAAAGGAGGAAAGAAGATCGGGACTACAGGCAAAGGGATAGGCCCGACATATACCGATAAGATTTCGCGTAACGGTCTGCGTCTTGGTGACGTCTTCCATAATTTTAAAGAGAAATATTCCGCTCTCCGACAGCGTCATCTTGATATGCTTTCAGCGCTTGGCTCCACTCCTGAAGGTCTTGACAAACTTGAGGAAACGTGGATGGATGCTATTGTATATCTCAAGGGATTCGGTATTGTAGATTCCGAATTCTTGATAAACAAATTGTTGAGTGAAGGGAAAAGTGTGCTTTGCGAGGGCGCCCAAGGAACTTTGCTTGACATTGATTTCGGCTCGTATCCATTCGTGACTTCTTCAAATACGATAAGTGCTGGAGCGTGCTCTGGTCTTGGTGTCGCACCCAATAAGATAGGAGAGGTGTTCGGTATTTTCAAGGCTTATTGCACACGTGTTGGCAGTGGACCTTTCCCTACCGAACTTTTTGATTCAACAGGTAAGCGCATACGTGATCTCGGACATGAATACGGAGCTGTGACAGGTCGCGAACGTCGCTGTGGGTGGATTGATCTTGTCGCTTTACGCTATGCTATCATGCTTAACGGCGTTACTCAGCTTATTATGATGAAAAGCGATGTGCTTGACGATTTTGATGAGATCAAAGCATGTGTGTCATACAGGATCAACGGAAAGGAAACATCTCAGTTCCCGTTCTCGATAGACGATAGCATTGAGCCAGTCTATAAGACATTGCCGGGATGGAAAACAGATATGACCGCTATGCAGAGCGAATCGGAGTTCCCGCAGAGATTCAAGGATTATATAGATTTCCTCGAGAAAGAACTGGCCACGCCTATAACCATAGTATCTATCGGGCCAGACCGTAAGCAGACAATCATACGCGACAAGAAGGCATGAGCCTTCCTGTCGCATAATAATGAAAAACGGATATAACCTAATATATATATATTTCTAACCTTAAATTTTGTTTTAAACCATGGCTAAAGTTAAACCGTTCAGAGGCATTCGTCCTCCCCGCGAGATGGTCACCAAAGTGGCTTCACGTCCGTATGATGTGCTCAATTCTGATGAAGCACGTCGCGAAGCCGAGGGCAATCCATCGTCATTGTATCATATCATAAAACCGGAGATCGATTTTGAGCCGGGAACTGATGAACATGATCCATGCGTCTACGGAAAAGCCGTAGAAAATTTTAAAGCATTCCGTAGCAATGGCTGGCTTGTTCAGGACGATAAGGAACATTACTATATATATGCCCAGACAATGAATGGTCGTACGCAATATGGTATTGTTGTCGCTGCCAATGTCGCTGATTATATGGAGGGGCGTATTAAGAAACATGAGTTGACGCGTCGTGACAAAGAGGAAGACCGCATGAAGCATGTGCGTGTCAACAATGCTAACATCGAGCCTGTGTTTTTTGCGTTTCCCGACAATGAACGTCTGCAAGAAGTAATCGACAAGGTTACATCGGATGCCCCTGAATATGATTTCACGGCACCCGACGGATTCGGTCATCATTTTTGGGTTATAGATGACGCTGATATGATTCAGGCTGTAACCGAGGAATTCGGGCGTATACCGTATCTGTATATCGCTGATGGTCATCATCGTTCGGCCGCTGCGGCTCTTGTTGGTCATGAGAAAGCATTGGCCAATCCAGCCCATACGGGAAACGAGGAATATAATTATTTTCTTGCAGTGGCTTTTCCGGCATCTCATCTAAATATAATTGACTATAACCGTGTAGTGCGTGATCTCAACGGACTTGATAAAAATGAGTTTCTTGCGCGCATAGAGAAGAATTTTACGGTAGAGGAAAAGGGAGGAGAAGAATATCGTCCACAGGCTCTTCATAATTTTGCGCTTTATATTGACGGAAAATGGTTCTCTCTTACGGCCAAGCCCGGAACTTATAATGACAATGATCCGATAGGTGTGCTTGACGTGACTATCTCGAGCGATCTGATACTTCGTGATATACTTGGCATCACTGACCTTAGAAGTGACAAACGGATTGATTTTGTCGGAGGCATACGTGGGCTTGGTGAGTTGAAACGTCGTGTCGATTCGGGTGAGATGGCGGTTGCGCTCGCGCTTTATCCTGTATCAATGAAGCAGCTTATGGATATTGCGGATTCCGGTAATATAATGCCACCTAAGACAACATGGTTTGAGCCTAAATTAAGGTCGGGGCTTGTGATACATGATCTTGATTGATAGGAAACGGTTTCTGATCACACTATAAAAAAAATCTCACAAATCCATCGCGGGTTTGTGAGATTTTTCATTATTCGAACCGGCTATATTTTTTATGGAGAGTCCGGTTCGCGCTTCTATGTCTGATGTCTGAAATTCTTAGACCGATGAACCGTTTTCAGCACCGATTATACGTTTGGCGCCTATGAACCGTTTTGAGTAATATCCGCCATCAGGAAATTTCTGATATGTAACTCCTTTTGAGCAGGACGCATGTATGAATGTGCATGATCCGTCTGGATTGACATCGACAACCAATGCTACATGTCCAACATATTTGCGCCCTCCCGCGCGACCGGAGAAAAACAATAGATCTCCGGGACGTATATCCTTTTGGTCTATACCTTGCCCCTCGGTGAACTGGCTGCGTGATGACCGGCTTAAATTAAAGCCGAATTTCTTGAAAACGAATCCTACGAATCCTGAACAGTCGAATGCCTTGGGACCGGAGGCTCCACGACGGTAGCGTGTCCCGAGAAACTTTGATGCGTAATCCGTCATTTGGCCTACGAGCTCGCTATTGTCATTTTCGTTTTGGTCATATCGCGTTTCTTCGATGAAAGGAGAGAACTTCCTTATTGTTTCAAAAGAATCGTCCGTGACATTACGTGTTGCGGCTTCGAATAAACTGTGATGTATGGCCGGAAGTTTAAATGGAGTGGAAACCGTGTTTTCCGCATTTGCGTTCAGCCCGCAAAAGAAAGTATAAAAGAGCCCAGCAAACACTGTTGAAATATATTGTTTCATTCCTGTTTATTAGTCGATGATTACAGATTCCAAATGATAGTTTATCATGTCCGTATCGGAACATGATGCAAATTTAATTAAAATATAGTTTCGTGCAAAATGGATGATTATTTATATGAAGAGCGTTATAACGCGTTAAACCTTAATGGATATCGCATAACATAAATTAATTAAAAATGCCACAAATGTTAAAAATGAGATGCGTAATAGGTCGTAAAAATACATTAATTAACTAAATTTTATAAATTGAGGGGTCTGTAATTATATTTAGTAGTCAATACAACAGGATTCTCAACCCGATTTTAAATTTCAAATGTTAAAACAATATAAATTCGATCAATTATAATCTGTTGTAAAACTGTTGATTGCGCACATGCTTTAAAAGTGTGCAATTTACTATATTTAAAATATTTTAACTAAATGAATCTCGTTTATATTCATCTGGGCATGGAGGAAAATGAGCTATTGATTTTTTGCGAAATAATTGCGAACTTTGTCATTTGTAAAAGTACTAACTAATAATGCCTTGTAGATTCTCTCCGATAGTCACGTACAATAATGCGTTTTATAAATTCACAAACATATAGATACAAATGAAAAAAAGTGCTTTGCAGCAAGCCAGAGCGGCTTACAAGCCTCAGCTTCCCATCGTGCTTACCGGTGGCGTTAAAGTGGTAGAGGGTCAGCCTACACAGTCGGCTGACAATCAGGAAGAGATCAAATCCCTTTTTCCTAATACATACGGACTTCCCGAACTACGCTTTGAGAAAGCTCCCGCAGAGGAAGCTGCCCAGCCGATTAATGTTGGTGTGATTCTCTCCGGTGGTCAGGCGCCAGGTGGACATAATGTGATCAGTGGTCTTTTTGACGGGATCAAAAAAGTGAACCGTAAAAGCCGTTTATATGGTTTTCTGATGGGACCCGGTGGGCTTGTTGATCATGATTATAAAGAGCTTACGTCTGATATAATTGACGAATACCGTAATACCGGTGGCTTTGATATTATAGGCTCTGGGCGTACGAAACTCGAGACTAAGGAGCAGTTTGACAAAGGATTGGAAATACTTCGCAAACTTGAGATCAATGCGCTTGTGATAATAGGAGGTGACGACTCGAACACCAATGCGGCGGTTCTTGCTGAATACTATAAGGAAATCGGTGCAGGAGTGCAGGTTATCGGTGTGCCAAAGACGATAGACGGAGACTTGAAGAATGATGTGATAGAAACATCATTCGGCTTTGATACGGCCACAAAGGTATATTCGGAGGTAATAGGCAATATACAGCGAGATTGCAATTCATCGAAAAAGTATTGGCATTTTATCAAACTTATGGGACGTTCGGCTTCGCATATCGCTCTTGAATGTGCGCTTCAGTGCCAGCCAAATGTCTGTGTGATATCCGAGGAAGTTGAATCTAAGAATCTTACACTTGATCAGGTTGTAGAAGACATAGCGGATGCGGTGGTCGCACGTGCCGCCGATGGTAATAACTATGGTGTTGTGCTCATACCAGAAGGTTTGATCGAGTTTATTCCGGCTGTCAAAGCACTGATAGCGGAACTTAACGACCTCCTTGCAGCTAAGGCGGACGAGTTTGCAGCTGTTGACACTGATTGCCAGCGTGAATGGGTGATTTCGCATCTGTGCGAGGCGAATGCCAAGACTTACGAATCGCTTCCTGCTGGTGTTGCACGTCAGCTTACGCTCGATCGAGATCCGCATGGAAACGTGCAGGTATCTCTCATAGAGACAGAAAAATTGCTTTCTGAAATGGTCGGCAAACGTCTCGAACAACTTGCTACAGAAGGCAAATATTCAGGGAAATATGCGACTATGCATCATTTCTTTGGTTATGAAGGCCGTTGCGCTGACCCATCAAATTTCGACGCGAATTATTGTTATGCCCTTGGCTATACCGCAGCTTGTCTGATCGCTGCCGGGAAGACCGGCTATATGTCAAGTTTGCGCAATCTCACGTTTGCTCCTGTCAATTGGATCGCAGGGGGAATTCCTATCACAATGATGATGAATATGGAGCGTCGCCATGGCGAGATGAAGCCGGTTATCCGCAAGGCTCTGGTAGAACTTGACGGAGCGCCTTTCATTAAGTTTACGAAATATCGCGACGAATGGAAGCGCCAGACATGCTATACTTATCCTGGTCCTATTCAATATTTCGGCCCGACCGAGGTTTGTGATCAGCCTTCGCTCACGTTGATTTATGAACAAAAGCGTCGCAAGTATTGATTTGGATAAATCATAGGATTAAAAAGGCTTTCCGTTATTTAACAACGTGAAGGCCTTTTAATTCTACGACCACAAGATCTTTTTTGTCTGAAATTTAAGCTGATAACAAAAACAGGTCATCACATATTTTGTGTGATGACCTGTCTATAAGAACCACACCGGAGGAAAGATGATGAAACTCCGAATGACAGGATTTGAGTGCTTGCCGGCCTTTGTAATCCTCCGGGTTGTTACACCTCCCTTTCAGGATGAGGCCCGCCATCGGACGACTAAGCTTGTCTCGGTATTTCAAGAATAATTGATGAGTTTCCCAATCGTACTCCGGTGTGGGGATTTTCTCTCGTCAATATTTACAACACAAAATTACATCATTTCGTTTGATTTTCCAAATTCAAAATTTAGATTTTTTTCATGAGGCATTTTCATTGTATTTATATAATTTTGTATTGGAGTTGAGTTGGAGTCGACTTCATCCCGCGGTTAAATAAGATGTATATGGACGAAAATCGAAAAATTTTACTTGTTGATGATGAGGAGACCCTTTGCGAAGTATTGCGTTTCAATCTTGAATCAGAGGGATATATGGTTGATGTGGCAAATAGCTCGGAAGAGGCCTTGACAATGCCGTTGCGTGAATATTCTCTGATACTTCTTGATGTTATGATGGGGGAGATCAGTGGAATTCAGTTTGCGAATATTTTGAAAAGGAATAGTGTTACGGCTGATATCCCGATAATATTCTGTACTGCCAGGGATGCTGAGGACGATATGGTGGAAGGACTGGAACTTGGTGCTGACGATTATATAACAAAGCCATATTCGGTACGCAATATACTCGCACGGGTGAAAGCGGTGTTAAGGCGTCGCACTATACCTCGATCCACAGAACCATTGAATGACGGACGTGTAGAATATGGAAAGCTTGTCATCGTTCCTTCCCGTAAATTGTGTATGGTTAACGGTTTGGAAATAAAAATGCCACGTAAAGAGTTTGAGATTTTGTCGACTCTTATGGGGGACATGGGAAAGGTTTTTTCGCGTGAAGAGTTGCTTCGTCTTATATGGCCGGACGAAGTGGTTGTGCTTGACAGGGTCGTTGATGTCAATATAACCCGTTTGCGGTCGAAGCTAGGGGAGTACGCCCGTAACATAGTGACACGTCCTGGATATGGATATGCGTTTATGGTGTAAATTGACGTATCATCGTCGTCTTTTTCTTGGGTTGCTTGTCTATTCATGGCTTTTGGTCGGGTGCTTTGCCGTATTCCAATATAATAGGGAGAAGACATTCAAGGCCGAGGAACTTAATGCGCAACTGCAATTGATCAACGGGCATATACTTGACGAACTCAATGAAGGACGTGGATTCGGTATGGAGTCTGTTGGGACAAATCCGTTTTCCGATCTTCGTGTAAGTATAATAAACAATGATGGAAAAGTTGTCTATGACAATTCGATCGATTCGCTTCCTGATGCAAGCCATTTGGATAGAAGTGAGATATCGCGTGCAATGTCGTTCGGTTCGGGATACACACTGCGAAGGCATAGCGAAAGCACAGGTGGCACTTATTTCTATTCAGCTCGAAAAGGAGATGACTATATAGTGCGTACGGCGGTTCCGTATACTGTTTCTCTTCAGGGTTTGCTTCGTGCCGATTTCGGTTTTTTATGGTTTATGATTGGGATAGCTTTTGTCATGAGCGTCGCTGGTTTTTTTGCCACGCGTAGGATAGGGTTGCTTGTGGCGCGTTTGAGCCGATTCGCACAAAAAGCGGAAAGAGGGGAGCGTATATATGACAATGAGCCTTTCCCGCATGATGAACTCGGTGAGATTTCTAATAATATCGTAAGGCTTTATGTTAAATTGCAAAAAGCAGTGGCCGACCGTGACCGTCAGCATCGTCTTGCCATAAGGGAGGAACAGGAGAAGACAAGGATCAAAAAGCAGCTGACAAATAATATCAATCATGAACTTAAAACCCCTGTCGCGGCTATATCGGTATGTCTTGAGACTTTATTGGCTCATAAAAACTTGCCAGATGATAAACGCTATGAATTCCTGCAGCGTTGTTATTCCAACAGTCAGCGACTCAAAAGGCTGTTGGACGATGTGGCTGTAATAACCCGAATGGATGACGGTGACGGGTTCATTGTAAAGGAAAAAATAAATATTAGGGATATAGTAGAGGAGGCTTGTGCGGATTTTGAATTACAAGCTGAGGGAAAAGGAATATCGGTATGTAATTATATAAAGGAGGATGTCGTCGTATATGGAAATATGTCGCTTATGATGTCGGTTTTTCATAATCTTTTGGCGAATGCTATAGCCTATTCAGGAGCTTCGATTGTAGAGTTGCGTATTGCAAGAGCGAATGACAATGGATATATTACCGTGGCTGATAATGGGGTAGGTGTCGACGATATACATCTTTCAAGATTATTTGAACGTTTTTATAGAGTAGATAAAGGACGATCGCGACAGGTTGGCGGTACGGGACTTGGATTGGCGATAGTGCGTAACGCTGTTTTGATACACGGTGGGGAGGTGAGAGTTGAAAACAGACGTTCCGGAGGGCTTGTATTCATTATAAAATTACCTTTGGTAGACGCTTAACATAAGCTTAATGTTTATGAAACAATTATGAAACATAATGTTTGTTATTTTGTGAGAGAATAACACTTCAACAGAATTTTATGGACATTTTATTTCTATGTGTCGTCATTTTTTTATTTCTTCTGGCTGTTTTTGATCTTTCAGTGGGTGTCAGTAACGACGCTGTAAACTTTCTTAATTCGGCTGTAGGTTCAAAAGCCGCTTCTTTTAAAAGGGTTCTTATCGTAGCTTCGATCGGGGTTTTCATTGGTGCCGCAATGAGCAATGGCATGATGGATATAGCCCGTCATGGGATTTTTCGTCCAGAGCATTTTTCGTTTTATGACCTGATCTGTATATTCATGGCCGTCATGGTTACGGATATAATACTTCTTGATGTGTTCAATACGCTTGGAATGCCGACTTCGACCACCGTATCAATGGTCTTTGAACTTTTGGGAGCGTCTTTTGTCGTCGCTATGATAAAGATGGCTGGTGACGGTACTGATATTGAACTAAACGATTTGATTAATACCGAAAAAGCATTCTCTGTTATTCTTGGTATATTTCTGTCAGTGGCGATAGCGTTCTTTTTTGGTACTGTGGTTCAGTTTATATCAAGAATGATTTTTTCGTTTAACTATCGTAGTCGTCTTAAGTGGAAGATAGGTATTTTCGGAGGCTTGTGCGCAACGGCCATAATTTATTTTCTTTTAATAAAGGGAGCCAAGGAACTTACGTTTATGACCCCAGAGGTTAAAGAGTGGGTCAATCATAATACGATGTGGCTATTGGTGGTAAGTTTCTTATTCTTCACGCTCTTGATGCAGACGCTTCACGCATTGAATGTGAATGTGTTGAAAGTGGTGGTTCTCATGGGGACATTCTCGTTGGCAATGGCGTTTGCTGGAAACGATCTGGTCAATTTTATAGGAGTGCCATTGAGCGGGCTTTCGTCATACATTGATTATGTATCGAATGGAAATGGAGATCCGCATTCATTTATGATGTGTTCACTGAATGATTCGGCTGATACGCCTCTGTATTTTCTGATAGGTGCCGGTGCGGTGATGGTCGTTTCGCTGGCTACTTCAGGTAAGGCGCGTAATGTGGCCAAAACCGAGATTGGTCTTGGAAGCCAAAGTTCTGGCGATGAAATGTTCGGATCGTCGCGCATAGCGCGTCAACTTGTCAGGTGGACACTTTTTCTCATTGCATGGTGTCGTCGGGCTATGCCTGTGAGGGTGCGCTTATGGTTTGCACGACGTTTCAACGTCGATGAAACGATTATGGAACAGGGTGCTGCGTTTGATCTGATCAGAGGTTCTGTGAATCTTGTACTTGCCGGGGTTTTGATTGCTATGGGAACTTCGTTGAAATTGCCTCTGTCCACGACATTCGTGACCTTTATGGTCGCTATGGGATCTTCTTTGGCTGATCGTGCCTGGGGGCGTGAAAGCGCGGTATTCCGTATCACTGGTGTCATATCTGTCATAGGAGGATGGTTCCTGACTGCAGGTGTGGCTTTTATAGGTGCTGGTATTATCGTTGGACTTATGCATTGGGGCGGACATTGGGCAATGTTTGCGCTTGCAGTGGTCACTATCGTTCTTATTATAAGAAGTCATCGTCGTTTCCAGGCAAGGAAAGTAGAGGAAAGCGGTGATACATTGTTTCAGGCTATCCTTGCCACGGAAAACAGGCAGGATGTATGGCCGTTATTGTTGGTGTATATAACCGAGCAGCAAAAAAAATTCCTTATGTATGCGGCTGAGAGATATAGTTTGATAAGTAGATCTTTTATAAAAGAAGATGTTCGTTCGTTTAGCAAAACCGAGAGCAGCTTGTTTCGTGAGAAAAAAGCACTTAAAAACGCACGCAGGAAGGAAACGCTTTGTATGCGGATGGTGAGCCGGGAGATCGCCATAGAAAACAATGCCTGGTTTCATCTTGGTAATAATTGCTGTATGTCGATGCTTTATAATCTGAACCGGATCAATGAAGTCTGTAAAGAGCATGTCGAGAATAATTTTCTACCGTTGCCGAGGCATTATATAGAGGATTTCGATATGATTCAGGCGCGTATTTCATGTTTGTTCAATGATGTGTTGGAAACGATAGAGTCTTCTGAAACGGAAAGGGTGGCGATGCTCAGACGTAATTGTGACGAGATAAAAGATATGGTATCATCTATTTATCATAGATTGCAGAACCAGATTCACGAAGGAGATCCTGCCGCGATGTCTGTAGTGTACGTTTATATAAATCTGTTGCAGGAAACACAGGAGATGGTGTCGAGTCTTAGAAAATATCTCCGTGCATACGCAAAGATGCATAATCCGGATTTTTCCGGCCGAATGCAAGTTGTATAATAGTGCATGGACTTTGTATTGGGAAAATTTATTTGGTGGTCAAAAAATATGCCAGAATCGTATTATGCTTGAAATCTATATGTTTAGTAGGTTTTAAAGATAATTTTATGCTGATCGATGGTGGTAGATCGTAAATTTTGGTAAAATTATTTGGAAACTTCAATACAAAGTGCTACCTTTGCATTGCTTTTAAGGAAGCCCTATATATCACTACAAAGGTATTGGAGAGGTGGGTGAGTGGCTGAAACCACCAGTTTGCTAAACTGACGTAGGAGCAATCCTACCACGAGTTCGAATCTCG
>CAJULW010000039.1 GCA_910587515.1 uncultured Duncaniella sp. | reverse complement strand
TTTTTGAGCGTCGATATTTTCCAGATAATCACCAAATAGTATAAATGAGTCGATTCGACCGGACTTCAGATTTATATTAACGTTTATCTCACCTACACCCTCAATATATGAGGATGAGGAAATGTTTCCTTTAGGATTTTTCCCGTTGATCCAAGACTCATTATAATAACTCTGTTCAATTGATTCAATTTCCCTTAAATCATCAGATTCGAGATACAGTGGATCATTACCGTCAGGCACTGTCTTCAATATATGATTCTTGAACTCTTCAATTGACAGTCCAGCAATATGCTCTTTTATGGTTGTGACCCTGCTTCGAGTGGAAGTCACACCATGGGATGCAAGTTTGACAGAGGACGGTGACAGGGCTTTGGACATCATGACAGGGTCGTAATCATATAACATAGTGCCATGCACGATACTCCTTCCCGGTATGTGATAATAGGAATTACCTGATACTTTTTTTGAGTCGATAAGTATGTCGTTTCTGGAATTGTCTGTAGCATTCAAACCCAATTTCCTAAGGCTTTCAGCTACCATGGCTGTATAATGTCCAAATGTGGCACAAACATCGTCTGACGATGTTACATAAGAAAACATTATATTGTTCTTATCCGCCAAAACCGCGCCTCCTCCGCTCTTACGTCGGACAATATCAATTCCTGTATTCCGACAATATTCGATATCGACCTCTTTACTGATCAATTGGTTTCGGCCAACAATAACCGTAGGTTCAACCTGCCACGCAAAGAAAAAATCCCTGTCGGTAAATTTACGGGCAAGAAACTCTTCCAAGGCAAGAAAAAATGCCAAACGGTGAGTTGTGGATTCATTAATGATAACTAAATCCATTTTGTTTTTTCATGGTTTTGGTTCACAGTCCGAGTGAAAACGGACACAATGCAAATGTAATAATTTTTTAATACAATATACACAAACCCCCTATTAATTTTTTATTCATAAAAAATGGTGGTGGTAACGATACGTTTTTAATGGAAAAAATGACAATAAAAGGACTTTTTATATCGTTAGGAAATAAACAACTCATAGTTTAATCATATCTGCCTATGGATAAAAATTCTACCCAACCTATCCTTTCCTTCTCCTTACAGAACTCGGCTACAAAACCTAAAAGGCAGACAATAGCAAAAATAAAGCAATTCGCACGGGTATATGCATATGTATCTACCACAAAGTCAGCTTTGGGGAATATGGTTTTAAACTGATATAGCCACATGTATCTTGCTATTATAATTGCGTTTATCCTTGGATGTGCCGTTATATATCTATTGTCATGTCTGAAGAAATCAGCTCGTAGGATCGAGGTTTTGCGTCAGGAAAATATAGACTTAGCCCTTTCTGCAGAAAAAATTCGAGCCGAAGCTCAGATTACGAATGCGGCATTGTCGTCTTCACTTGAAGAAGCAAGAAGAACAAATGAAAAAAATGTTTCACAGTTAAATGAAACAGCGACAAGGCTATCAGCAGTCAGGGAAGAAAATTCAGCGTTGACAACAAGACTTGAAATGCTTGAGGCTGCAGAAGAGCAAAAAGAGAGTCAACGCATCGAACAGAATAAAATGCTTGAAAGCCGTTTTTTGAATCTCGCGAATGATATTCTTAAGCAGAATACGACTGACCTCAGAACCCAAAACGAGGAACGGCTGAAAGAACTTTTATCTCCTCTGCGCACAAATATAGATGAATTCCGAAAAACCGTTACTGACACCTATAATAATGAAGCTCGCGAGCGTTTTTCCCTTTCGGAAAGGATACGTGAACTTGTTGACCTGAATCAGTCAATATCCAAGCAGGCGCGTGAACTTTCGGAAGCTTTGCGCGGTGACAGTAAAGTACAAGGTGACTGGGGCGAAATGGTGCTTGAGTCGATTCTCGAAAAATCAGGTCTTCAAAAAGGATATGAATATTTCACACAGGCCACTACTGATAACGATGGCAACACTTTACGAAATGAAGACGGAAGTCTGTTGCGGCCGGACGTCGTGGTAAAATACCCTGATGGTCGGTTCGTCGTAATTGACTCAAAAGTGTCATTGACGGCATTCGTAGACTATGCCAACGCTGATGATGAAGACAGCCGTAACAAAGCAGCTATCCGTCATGTGCGGTCCGTTAAAAAGCATATTGACGAACTTTCCAGAAAACGATATCAGGAATATGTCGGTGATGCAAAGCTTGATTTTGTAATGATGTTCATCCCTAATGAACCGGCATATATCGCTGCAATGCGTCTTGAATCGACGCTATGGCAAGACGCATATGACAGAAAAGTACTTATAGTCTCACCTACGCATCTTGTATCGGGATTGAAACTCATAGCCCAGCTTTGGAGCAGGGACCGGCACACAAAAAACGCTATATTAATAGCTGATGAAGCCGGAAAGATGTTTGACAAGTTCGCGGATTTTACCAAAGATATGGACCGGATAGAAAAATCGCTCGGAAGCACAAAAAAAGCGTTTGACGACGCAATGACCAAATTAAGCACCGGAACAGGAAACCTTGTAAATCGCGCAAAAAAATTGAAGGAACTTGGAGTGAAAGCAAATAAACAGTTGTCTGGAGCAATATTGAAAACATCAGATAACGAGTCCGAGTGTTAATGATAAGTACAGCATCCCGCTACACGAATTGAGTGTAG
>CAJULW010000038.1 GCA_910587515.1 uncultured Duncaniella sp. | reverse complement strand
TATGTGCCTGCACACGAAGTGCCGGTGTCTGTCATTTATCTAAGCCGGCCGGTTTCCCGACGGCTTCAGCAGCCTACCCCCCGGCAATGGACGAGCAATCCTTAGCTGCCGGTATATTTGGCCTTGCAACTCGCGGGATGTGCGGCCTCCGCTGTCGCCAACGGAGCCGGTGGGCTCTTACCCCACCTTTTCACCATTGCCGATGTCTGCTCGGAATGAACATAGACATAGGCTGTTGTTTTCTGTCACGTTACTCTGCCGTCACCGACAGCTCACTGTTAGAGAGTATGGTGCTCTATGTTGCCCGGACTTTCCTCTTGCCGCTCCGGAGATCTACTCCATCGGCAAGCGACACAAGCGTCCTGCTACCGAATACAAAGTTACGAATAAATTTCAAATACGTTGTGATTGATGTAAAAATATCGTATTTTTACATTTCATATTTATCGACCTAATGACTTTTGCCGAAGTATTACTTCCGGTGCCGATTACAGGCACATTTACCTACAGTGTGCCCGATGGGATGGCTGATGCTATCCATGTCGGGCAACGTGTTATCGTCCCTTTCGGCCGTAAGAAATTTTATACTGGTATTGTATCATCTATAAATCCTATCAAACCTGAAGGCTATGACGTCAAGGAAATCGCGCTTTGTTTGGACACAGTCCCTATAGTTAGGCATCCACAGTTGAAGTTTTGGAACTGGATGGCAGACTATTATCTGTGTACTCCGGGCGAAGTCATGAGAGCGGCCGTGCCAGCCGGTCTTAAGATTGAGAGCGAAACATTTATAACACCTAATCCTGACTACGAAGAAGATGCGGACGATCGTTTGACTGTCCGTGAACTTACTGTAATGGAGTTCATTCTCGGTTGTGATAAAAAACAGACTCTTGATGCGATAGGGAAGAAAACAGGTTTCTCAAATATCGGAGTGATAGTCAATTCTCTTCTTGATAAAGGTGCGGTAGTGATTTCCGAGAACCTTGTGGAACGTTATCGCTCGCGAAAAGAGACTTATGTAAGGTTCAGTTTCGGAAAAGGAGACTCAGAGAAGATCCATTCCGCTTTCAGTGCTGTCAGGAGCGGCTCGATGCAGGAAAAGGCTTTGATAGCTTTGATAGAACTTTCAGGATATATGCGTCAAGGCTTGGATGTGCCAACTGAGGTGACAAGACATGAACTTATTGAAAAAGCCGGTGTCACTACCACTGTTGTCGCTTCTATGGCAAAAAAGGGTATTATCGATATTTATCATAAAGAGGTCAATCGTTTCAGCTTTTCCGGGCTGGTAAATGGAGAATTGCCAAAGCTTACGGATATTCAAAACACCACGCTCGACGCGATCCATAAGTCATGGTTGGAAAAAGATATAACTTTGCTTCATGGTGTGACTTCAAGCGGGAAGACTGAAATATATATACATTTGATTGACTATGTTTTACGCAATGGTCGACAGGCTTTATATCTGGTCCCGGAAATAGCTCTTACAACTCAACTTACCAGGCGTCTTCAGAAAGTATTCGGAGATAAAGTCGTCATATATCATTCAAAGTTTTCCGACAATGAAAGGGTCGATATATGGAAGAAACTGTTGAATACTTCCGAGCCGCTTGTGATAGTTGGAGCCCGTTCTTCTGTTTTTTTGCCGTTTGCCTCATTAGGGTTGGTAATTGTCGATGAAGAACATGAGACGGCTTATAAACAACAGGATCCGGCTCCACGCTATAACGCACGTGACGCGGCCATAGTTGTGGCGTCGATGCACGGTGCGAAAACCCTTCTTGGAAGTGCTACACCTTCGATTGAAACTTATTATAAGGCTTTGACAGGGCGTTTTTGTCTTATAGAATTGAGTGAACGTTATGAAGGAATGCGATTGCCGGAGATGAAGGTGGTGGATATGGCTGACGCTCGAAAAAAAGGTGAGGTCTGCGGTACATTTTCCCAAGTAACACAGCGGCTCGTAAATTCGGCTTTGCAGAGAGGTGAACAATCCATACTGTTCATTAACCGTCGCGGGTATGCACCGGTCGCACGATGTAAATTATGTGGCTACGTTCCGAAATGCGACAATTGTGATGTTTCTCTTACTTATCATCGTCATTCGGACAAACTTATTTGCCATTATTGCGGGACACCATATTCTGTTCCGGAAATATGTCCTGCATGTAAGGAGCCAGGAATCGAAGTACTTGGTTATGGGACAGAGAGAGTCGAGGAGGAGATAGACATGCTTTTCCCTAATGAGTCCATTGCCAGAATGGACCTTGACACAACGAGGAGCAAAGATTCTTACGAGAATATAATAGAAAGTTTCTCAAAAGGGAAATCCAACATCCTGATAGGAACTCAGATGGTAACCAAAGGTTTGGATTTTGACCGAGTCAGTGTCGTCGGGGTCGTCAATGCTGACAGCGTAATAAACTTTCCTGATTTCAGAGCTTCTGAAAGAGCTTTCAATATGATTGAGCAGGTTGCAGGACGCGCGGGACGTAAAAATGGCAACGGGACTGTGGCTATTCAGACATACAATCCGTCACATCCGATTATCGGTTATCTCTTAAATCATGACTATAAAGGGTATTATGAGCATGAGATAGCGGAAAGGCAGACTTATAATTATCCTCCGTTTGTCAGAATAATATACATATATTTAAAACATAAGGATCAGACTGCCGTATCCAATATCGCGTTTGAGTTCGCTTTACGCTTGCGAAAACTTCTTGGCAATCGTGTCAACGGGCCTGACGAACCCCATGTGGCAAGGGTTCAATCGCTCTATATCAGGCGAATAATGCTTAAAATAGAGAATAACGCCTCTATATCTAAAGTGAAAAAACTCCTTAACGATATAAGAGTGGAAATGACCAATTCAAAGATCCTTTCCGGGGCGATTCTTTACTACGACGTCGATCCAATGTAACATGATGCATAGAGGGACAGCTGAAAACGCTCCGATTATGTCCGATATTCCATCGGCTATGTCTCCGCTTCTTCCTGAGTCCATTGCTTCTTGAAGAAATTCTATCGCTATTCCGAACAAGGATACAAACATTGCTGATATTAATGATTGATAAAGCGTCAATGGTATGAGAGCGCGTTTTCTCTCGAATATATATGTCAATGTCAGTCCTCCGAACATGCAACAATGTGCTATTTTGTCAGCTCCCGGAAACAATGGTAATTCCTCCTCCCCAAATGGTTTGGGAAGGAGGGTAAGATAAAGAATAACTACGATTACCGCTATCGTTAACTGATATGTTGGAATGAATCGCAGAAATTTCATAATAGGTAATGTTTTGGTGTGAAAGGCTTATCTGACGGCCATATAATTGGTCGAAACCATTTCTTTGTAGGCCATAAGTCCGTTATCGGAAAGCTCCACGACGCATCTTGTCCCGTCTGCGGTAGGCATTGAGACATGTGTGTCGTCAATGAATGTCATAAATTCGTAGTTTTCACCGGATGGGAGTTCCACGCTCCATGATTGCTCTTTATTGTCGAAATCGAGACGAACGACAGACTTGTCGTTTTCAGATGTTATGGTGTAACCTTTACCGTCACATTCAACAATGTAGCGTCCGTCTTTTCCGTCTATTACTTTTTTGCCTGATGCTACGGGATTATCTCCGCTCCAGAATTCAATTGTGTTGAGTACAAGAACGTCTGCAAGAGCAGAAACTTCATAAACAGGGATGACCCAAAATGCGAAAAATACTAATTCATTGACGAATTTATTTCCGACCTGTTGGTTCCAACTGAGTAGTTTGTTGGTTAGTGCAAAACTTCCGATACATGATGATGTCATCATCGAACCTGTCAAGGCGAGTACGATTGCAAATGGTAAAAAACGTCTTTTCATTTCGGTTTAATAATTTTATGGATATAAATTAAGTTATTATAGATAATAGCCAGATATATTGGATCAAGCCTTTGTCCTGGCTTTACTGTAGAATGCATAGACACGATTGACATAGTCGTATGTTTCCCGCCCGCGTGAATATCCATATTTTACCACAGGATCTTTATAGTAACGCGGGTTTGATTTCCAAAGGATAGCTTTTGCAACGTTGTTGTCCCATCTTTTCGGATCCAAACCATATTTTTTTGCAAGGTTTATAGCGTCATATACGTGTGCTATCCCGGAATTATATGCAGCTATGACAAATTTTTTACGTTCTTTTTCATCAGGCACTTTAGAAGCCAGTTGTTTATCCAAATCGCGCAAAAGTTTCAACGCGGTTTCGATTGCCACATCATTTTTCATGACGCTTTTTGCGGTTTGGCCATATCCTTTTGCAGTTTTGGGCATGATTTGCATTAGTCCGCGCGCCCCTGCCCATGATACAGCAGTGGAATCAAATTTACTTTCCACATATGCCTGTGAAGCAAGCAGTTTCCAATCCCATCCGTAATTTTCGGAATATTGTTTGAATAAGTGGTCAAATGGTGTGACCGCATTTCCGTTGAGATTGAATTTTCGCGCACCCGGATCGTTTTTGCTCATTTCAAAGTATCTTTTTAGCAATATGGCTTGCTCGTGACGGGGATTGTCACTGTTGAGCCAGGCATTGATGCTGTCACCGAGCCATGCTTTGTCCGGAGCGACTGCCCATCCGGCTTTCTGTTCAAAACTCAGGGGAAGGGTTATGTCGAGGTCATTGTAATAGGTTTTGTTGATACGTGCTATGTCGCTATCGACAACCGTCAGAGGAATCTTGCCTTCACTGACCATTGCTATAAGATCTTCGGTTATCATGGTGTCACGATCGACCGTATGAATATTGATGCCGCCTCCGACCTCTTGATTCAGGTTTCGTATTCGTGCCTCATATTTGGAATCCGCTTCGACATATATGTCTTTACCGACAAGCTCAGTCACATCGGTGATGACTTCCTTGTCTCCTTTTTTGGGCTGTACAAGAACCTGGGTCGTAACTGTCTCGGGTCCGCATGAAATCAAACGTCCTTTATATTCGGCTATTACAGGGACTTCGTATGCAATCAGATCCACTATTCCGGAATCAAGCATTTCGATTGCTCGCGACAAAGAAGGAGCAATCTCCATTTTTAATGCTATATCCTTATCTATGGCTAATGCCGTGACTAGTTCGTAGTCATATCCCATCTCTTGCCCGCGATATATGAAATATGCATCTGGGCTGTAGAGTGTAGCGACTTTTAACGTGTCGGGAAAGTGGTGTGGATCGGACGAACCGTCAGTTTGCGGCTGACGCGCGCTATGGTTGCCGCTGCATGAAACAACGATCAAAACCGATAGCGCGATTGCCGTTAGTGATAGGGGATATGTTCCTTTCATTGAGTGTAAATGGTCGTTCAAAATTGATATTATATATCTTCACTCCGGAACGAAGGGCTATCCCCGTTATAAGGGATCAATATTCGAAAGTTCCGGCAGGAGAAACTATTGTTAGACGGTTGGAAGGAGAGTCCTCAACCCGTCCTACGATACGCGATTCTATGCCGAAGTCAGATGCGATCTTCATTACTTTTTCGGCTGATTGAGGAGATACGTATATTTCCATTCGGTGACCCATATTGAAAACTTTGTACATTTCGCTCCACGGAGTGTCGCTTTCTTTTTGTATAAGTTCGAATAGAGGGGGAACAGGGAAAAGATTGTCCTTTATGACATGTTTGTTTTCCACGAAATGCAAAACTTTGGTTTGCGCACCTCCGGTGCAGTGGACCATTCCGTTTATTTCCGGACGCATTTCGTTTAGGAGTCTTTTTATCACGGGCGCATAAGTGCGGGTGGGTGACAATACAAGTTCTCCGGCTGTCAGACCTGTACCGGGTATCTGGTCTGTTAGTCTTTTTGAGCCGGAATATACCAGTTCTTCAGGAACAGACGCATCGTATGTTTCGGGGTATTTTTCTGAGATATATTTGGCAAAAACATCATGGCGCGCGGAGGTCAAGCCGTTGCTACCCATCCCTCCGTTGTATTGTTTTTCATATTTCGCTTGGCCGAATGACGCGAGGCCAACGATTACATCCCCGGCTTTTATATTTGCATTGTCGATCACATCGGACCGTTTCATCCTGCATGTGACTGTAGAGTCGACAATGATTGTCCTTACAAGATCTCCAACATCAGCGGTCTCGCCTCCGGTAGAATATATTCCGACTCCCATTTCTCTCAGTGTGGCAAGCAGTTCCTCGGTCCCGTTTATAATCGCAGAGATAACCTCTCCAGGGATTAGGTTTTTGTTACGACCAATAGTTGATGAGACAAGTATGTTGTCGGTCGCACCGACACATAAAAGGTCGTCGATATTCATCACGAGAGCGTCCTGGGCTATACCTTTCCATACGGAAATGTCTCCGGTCTCGCGCCAATAAGCGTATGCCAATGATGATTTTGTACCTGCGCCATCAGCGTGCATTATATTACACCATTGCGGGTCACCTCCGAGAATATCCGGAATGATCTTGCAGAAGGCGTGGGGGAATATTCCCTTGTCGACATTCTTGATAGCATTGTGCACGTCCTCTTTTGAGGCGGATACACCACGAAGATTGTAACGCTGGTCACTCATAATTCACTTTACATGATTGTTCAACAAATGTGAACATGGATTGGTTTAAAATAATTTTTGGCAAAATTACAAATTTTTGGCGAAAAGCCTTCTATGGGGCTATGATTTTAGCGTTTCATACAGGTATCGATAGAATTGGTATATCTGCGTGGAAAAGCAATTTATGTGCGAGAGATGGGTTGAACAGACGGGCGAATATGTTTTTGTGCGGTGTAGGGACTGCTATCAGATCAACTCTGCGTTCTCGGTCAAGCCCATTAAAATCTTCTATTTCATGAGAGTATGAGAGACTTATGGATTTAAATGTATATGCCGGATAGTTTGCCCTGCAATATTGTAGTAAATTATTAAGAGAGGATTTTTCGCATATAGGCTTCTTTTTTGTCGGCATATATGCAAGGGTCACATTTATTGAATGGTCGGGAAGTAGACGGTAAAGGGCATCAAGTGCAAGTATATCCTGTTGTCGTGATGATGCGAAATATACAACTTCCCTGATTTCTTCCGGTCGTTTGAAACGTAAGGTTTCCGGAATGGTGAACACGGTTGAACGGCAGCTATCCAAAATTTCGGCTGTCACGCTCCCGAGCATGTCGCGGTTTTGTTTATTGGTCCCACGTGTTCCCATTATGATCAACAGTGGATGGTGTGTGGATGAATAGTCAGTGACAACTTCTTCTGGTAGTCCCTCGTCAATTTCAGACGAGAACACAACCGGAGGTATGATTCCGTCTTTGATTTTATCCTTTATCAAAGTTTCAAAATCATTCATCTGTTTTTGACATATTTTACTCAGTTCATGGTCTCCTTCAAGTTGTAAGATTTGTTCTGGTCCGGAATCGAATGTCATTGCGTCCGTAAGTTGAAGAGATGAACTGTTGGTCATTACCGGATCGATATATGTATGGAGCAATTTTATTTTTGCTTTGTGCATGGCCGCCAAATGAAATGCCATAAAGCATGCTTGACGTGAAGATGTCGAAAAATCAATAGGTACTAGTATTTCGTTTTCGTCCTGAGGTGATTTTTTTACCTCCATCGGAGCGAAAATTTCTATATTTTCTATTACTCTTAGAGCCAGAGGTAGATCGTATTCATGTATCCTGACTCGTATTCCGGCTGATACCACCGGTGATGATAGGTTCACATTCTGGAGAGCTACTTTGATTCCTTCGTATTCAAGAATGTTTTTCAGCTCATGTGCTTTATCGTATGTATGTATCGCTACGGTGATAAGTCTGTCAGTTTGCATGATAGATTATTTATAAATTGTGGAAATTCTATAGAGACCGATATTAAAGAGGGTGTTTAGACATGTAAATACGGCCTTCTAAGTTGTAATGAGATTAAGATAATCGACATTTTAAATAGACGAAAGAACAAAAAGTTTGACACATCGCTGTCGACTTTTTGTTCTTTCGCTTGATTTTATCTGCTAATTTTTTAATTTAGTCTTCTTTTTCTTGATTTTGAATAATTTCAATAGCCATATCGTAGATTGTGGTGTCATCAAGGACTACAATGCCTCCGTTGGGGCCAGGTTCTATGTGCACGCCACAATTTTTCCCAAATTCATAATTAGTTCCACCAAAGTAATTTCTCACTGTCTGAGGAGTGACATTCAGCTTATCGGCAATCTGACGGACTGATCCGTCAGGTAGACTGTCTTTGATACGGCGCAGGTCGTTGAACGAGATAGTTTTAGTCATGATACTTATAGGTGTTTGGGGGTTAATACTGAATTTAATTAGGTTTTGAATACAATGGAATAATCTATCCACGTCACTAAATTAAGTTTTAATTTCTATTCCGACAAATAAAATCAGATAAAAAAATGTATGTTTAATAACACTTTTTGGGCTTTATGTGATGCGGATGGTTTTAACTTTTTGTATGTCAATAATTAATGTTTCAGTATTATATTTTCTCGATGTCAGATGCGTTAATCCAGGCTCTGTGGGCATTGTCAACTTCCACGTCGTACCATAAAGAATTAACAGAATCTGTGGTCGAGCGAACGGAATCAAGTATGGTGACTTTTGTGCCTTCGTGTAGAAGCATTGCTTCTTGTGTGCGGTCCTTTGGTGCACGAGGAGATGTGCTGAGTATAGTGGAAGGAGAGGTTATTATAGCGATGTCATCGGCACCGGCTATGTTTGCCGAGCGATAAGCTAAATAGATTAGACAGCCGCTTGCCAATATGGTTGTAAAACCTCCGAAAAATCCGATTTTGCGTATAATGACAGTGCTTGAAAACATGTATGCGATAATCCCGAAAAGAGCGAGAGAGAAACATATCAATGCCATCCATGCCCATGTGTTTGATTTTGCGGAATTGGCTGCTGCATCGAGTGCGTTTCCGAGGAAAGTCCCTCTTTCTCCGGGCCTGTCTGCTATTTTTTCGTTCACAAATTCAAGATTGATTTTTGCGTCCTCAAAGGTAGGGTCTATTCTTAGTGCCCTCTCGTATGCGAGTATAGCTTTGCCTATTTCTCCCATGCGGTAATGGCAGTTGCCGAGATTATATAAAAGTTCGGCTGAACTTCCTTCTTCATTTATGATATGCTGATAGATTTCGGCCGCCTCCTTGAAATTGTCAGTGGTATATGCCGAATCCGCTTGTTGCGGAAGTGAAGAATCAGCTCTCAACGATGATCCACACGAAAATAGCGAAATGAGAAGAAATGCAAATATCTGTTTCATTTTTTGTGATTTTCAAGATTATTGATGACATTTGTTCCACGTTCGTATACAGTTTCCATTCTGTTGGAACTGTCCGGGGTGTAACGGGCCATTTCGCAATCGTCGAGAACTTCAACCAAAGCGGAAGCGGTTGTTTCGGAATATCCTTTTGATTCGAGTGTCGCGGAAATATTGTCGCGTGATAGTTGAGAAACAGGCATAGCCAATTTATCAGACAGGTAGCCCCACAATGCCCGTAGCATTTCCTCATAAAACTTATCTCCATTGCCTGATTTCATAAAAGACTCGGCTGCTTTCAATCGACGTTGGGCTACCTTGCTTGCTTTCGCTGTTTTGCGACCGGTAACGTCTTCTGACAGACGGATCCTACGACGGTTGATAACGATCAACGCCACTGTGGCAACCGCAAGCGTCAGATATATGAGCCAATACCATAGCTCCAATACAATTAGTTCATGAGATTTGGATGGCTTTTTATCTCCCAGATAGATGTGTCTTATGTCTGAATTCTTATTTTCAACATCTTTTTGCTCGGTGGTTGTGGGAGATGAGACACCTTTTGCAACTTTTATCGGATAGGATGGCGTTGTCAATGTCACATATTGTTTTGTCTGTGGGTTGAAATATACGAATCTGTCACTTCCGATCGTGAAATTACCTACACTTTGTGGAACAAAGGTATATTCAACAGTCATGGAACCCGAGACCTCGTTTCCATTGACATCTGCCCGTATATCGTTTTTGGGGGTATATTGTTCGAATTCTGTAGGGAAGTCGATAGTTGGTTCTTTTACATATTTTATATTCCCCGTACCGCTTATCGTATAGATCAATGTGGCAGGATCGTTAGTGCGGAAATTGTTACCGACAAGTCTACTGTCTATATCGAATTTTCCGACAGCTCCGTTGAACCCGTCAGGCTGTGGTTGGGGTAGTGGCAGGATATTTATAGAGCCAGTATTTGATCTAACCTGTATTTTGGTCTCTTTCGGTTGGCGCACCTGAAACATTCCCATATTGACGTTATCGTATTGTATGACCGATATATCATAATTGCCGGAATTAATTGTCAGACGTCCGCTTTTTTGGGGGAAAATGATACAGTGTTTCAATACAGCGGTCATATAGTTTTGCCCGTTGTAAGTTTCCACTTGGTTAAGAGACGGTTGAACGTCTACTTCTTGAATCAGAAACCCGTCAAAAGATGGCTGTTTTGTCGGTAGGTACGATGATATGCTGTATTTTGTATAGAGTTTTATCGTGCATCCTATCGCTTCTTGTTCGTAGGCGGATGATTTGGATAAAATAATGCGAACGAATACGTCATCGCTTTTGACTGTTCGTCCAGCGGTCTGCGTGTCGACATCATCAACGTCAACAGGGCGTTGAGTGGCAGGCCGATCTTTTTCGGCCGATTCGTGAATGGTGAAGTTTACGGCTTTAGTCGACAGCCTTTTTCCGTTAGCCATGATGGTTGCCGACGGAATAGTGTAGTTACCGGCCTTTATTGCCTTATAATAGTAGGTATATTCTATTGTGGATGTTGACGACGCCTTACCGTTGACCACCTGATAGCTCTGCGATTGAGAGGTCGAGGGTCCGTATAGAAGCGCGCAACCGTTTATCTGAGAAACTTTCAGATCCGACCCATCAGCGTTTGTCAGCCGAAAGGTGATTGGAAATCTGTCACCTTCATATACTCTGCTTGGTGGCTTTACGGTAAAACTCACCTGCCCGAAAAGTTGTGTTACAAAAAATAAAGTCAGGAAAAATATAGAGAAACGTTTCATTAATACCGATTAATTAGAATTTGACGGGATTTGATTTTACCAAGGATTTGTCACAGGTCGACGGGACGGGGCTCCAGATTTTTTCTTTTCTGCATTTATACGGGCTCTGGTTGCGTTTTCCTCGTTTTCCATGGCTTTCAGGATTTTTTCAGCATTTTGCTGGCTTATACCTCCCTGTTGTTTTTGCGGTTGTTGCTTCTGCTGCTGATTTTGAGGCTGCTGATTTTGATTTTTGTTTTCCTGATCTTGATTCTTATTTTCGTCCTGATTCTTTTTTTCTTGTTCCTCTTTGTTCTGGTTTTGATCTTTCTGTTTATCCTGATCTTTATCGTTGTCCTTATTTTGGTCTTTGTCTTTATTCTGATTTTGTTGTTCCTGTAACTTTTTTTGCGCGAGACGTAAATTATCGCGGGCGTCGTTATTGTCTGGATTCCGTCGCAATGTATTTTTATATAGTTCTATACTTTTTGCATAGTCCTGAGAATTGAATGCGATATTGCCGAGATTATAAAACGCTTTTTCGGCTATCGATATATTCTCAGCGTCACGAGTGAGGTTTTGAAGGATAGCGGCTGCTTCTTTTTGAGTCTCTCCGGATGAGGAACCTTGACGAAGTAGTGACGCTGCGAGATTGAATTGAGCGATTTCATTCATCGCGTTTTCTTCCAATGCTTTCCGATAAGCGACTTCCGCATCCGCAAAACGTTCTTCACGGTAAAGTCTGTTTCCTTCTACGATATGATTACGCTCGTTACGAGTGGTTTTTGAAGTTGTTTCAGCAAACAATGGCAGCGCGCATGATACTATGATTGCGGATATGATTATTCCTTTCATTTGTAACCTCCTTCCTCTTTAGTAAAGAAACGATATTTTTTCAGCCATGAGATTTTACGTGTCACGGTAATGGAGTCGATGAGAAGTAATAATAACGCAATGAAAGCCACAATCGGAAATTGTTCGCTTTGAGGAGAATATGGTTTTCTTTCGAATTCACTTTGTGCAAGTTCGTCCATTTTCGCATCGACAGCCGTTATGGCTGAATTGGATCCTCCGTTCACATATATGCCTTTTCCGGCCTGAGCTATCTGATTTGCTGTAGTTTCATCGTGACGGGTTTTTATTTCCTCTCCTGTCATAGGGTTGATCATGTAGTGACCATTACCGATCGGTATGCGTGCACCACGAGTGGTTCCAAGACCGATTACATTGACTTGTATGCCTGCGCTTGCGGCCCGTTTTGCCGCATCGACAGCGTTATCTTCAAAATTCTCTCCATCTGTGATGACAATAATGGCTTTCCCCATGTCATCAGTGGGGGTAAAGGAGTTCATCGCCATTTCAAGAGCCGAGCCAATCGCAGTACCTTGGGTAGGAACCATATCTGGTGTGATCCCGTTAAGAAACATCTTAGCTGAAATATGGTCGGAAGTTATGGGCAATTGAGTATAGGCGTCTCCTGCGAAGACTATAAGGCCCACTTTGTCATTAGTCATTTTATCAATCAACTTCTCAAGTATATGCTTTGCTCTTTGAAGGCGATTGATGCCGTGATCGTCATCGGTGCTTGAGGCAAGCATCGAGTTGGATACATCAAGACAAACCATTACCTCTATGCCTTTTGAGGTTTCCGTTTCAGCTGAGTCGGCATCGATGCCTCCGTTGGCTCTTGGCCGTGCGATCATTATGACAAGAGTCGCGATTATCAACAGCGATAATGACAATTTCACCCATGGCATATATATAGACACTTCCGGCATTAGACCTGTTATCACATCCGGACGCCCGTAACGGCTAAGTTTTTTGCGTCTGTTATAGCGTGCCCATAGAAAAAGAACCAATATGGCAGGGACAAGCAGGAGTAAATATAATAAATATGGATAAGCGAAAGTAATCATAAACTCGACGGTTTAGGGAATTGTGCGCAATATGGTGTATCGAAGAAGAACAACAAGTCCGAATAGGCATAGTGCAGCTATGGCCCATGGCATATAATCGTCTTCGGTGCTCGTGAAATTTCTTAAATCCATTTTTGTTTTTTCAAGACTGTCAATTTCAGAGAATATATCTTTGAGCACATTATTGCCTGTTGCACGGAAATATTTGCCTCCGGTTGTCTCTGCGATTGACTTCAGTGTGGCTTCGTCAATTACGACCGGAAGATTTACATACTCTATACGTCCGAACATGTTTTCCTGTGGGTAGGGAGCGGTTCCGTTTGTACCTATACCAATGGTGTAAACTTTTATGCCAAGTTGTTTGGCTATTTCTGCCGCTGTGACCGGGGCTACGTTTCCTGTGTTGTTGGAGCCGTCGGTCAGAAGAATTATGCTTTTGGACTTCGCTTTGCCTTCTTTTATTCTGTTTATGGAAGTAGCGAGGCCGTCGCCTATAGCGGTTCCGTCTTGAAGCATTCCCATTTTAATGTCGCCAATGTAGTTCGCTATCATTGAGCGGTCTGTGGTCATCGGAATAGCGGTAAAACTTTCAGCAGCGAAAATTACGACTCCGATGTTGTCTCCTTCACGTCCGGCGACGAATTTAGATGCGACTTCTTTGGCTGCCTCAAATCTGTCAGGTTTGAAGTCGCGTGCAAGCATACTTGTAGATATGTCCATCGCGATAACAATGTCGGTTCCTTCGACATTGGAAGTGTTCCATGAATCGCGTGTCTGAGGTCTGGCTAAAACAATAATGACACATCCGATGGCTGCCAACTGCAATATAAACAGGATATGGCGCGAGGAGGCAAGAATGGATCGTGGCACTCTGTCAAAGGCCGAGACCGTAGATATCTCCATCGAGGCATGGAGTGTACGGTGCTTATATACGTACCATATAATTAATGGTATGAGAAGCAAAAACAGCCATAAGTATCCGGGATGTGCCAGTAACATGTTAAGAAATTATTGTTTTGTGATTTCGTTTTCTTTTTTGATTCCGTTTTCCGCTGTTTCTTCGGGTTCCGGTTGTGGTTTGGTGTCTTCGACGAACTGTATTGCCGAGTTGAAAGCCTTGACATTGTCATCGGGTATAGGGCGAACTTTCGCGAATTTTACGAAGTCAGCTGTTTCGAGTACCCTGTTCATGTTTTCTTTTGAAAGTCTGGTCTCTTCATTGTTATCCAGGACGTGACGTATCTGGGTAGAGGTCATTTCCATGGCATTTATGCCAAAACGTCCATGAAGATATATACGGAGTATGTCCGTAAGTCTTGTATAAAATTCTTTTTCTTTTCCTTGCTCACATAGTTTTTCAGCGCGTAGGCGGTTTAATTCGTCAATGGCTTTATCGTATGGCGGAATCGGTTTTGACGGCTGTGCGGCAAACGGGTTCTTTTTGCGGTTTATGAGATAAATGACATACGCTCCCGCTCCCAATATGATAGCCACAGCGAGAATCCACAGTCCATAATCAACGATGAAATCAGGAAGATAGTCAATGAACTTGCGGTCCACGTCCGATACGTCCGCGTAATCATGGATCGATTGTAATGAGTCAACCTCTACAGGAAATACTTTAAGTACAAGCCTGTTAGAGCTGATGGTCTCATTGCCTGATACATATAATATTGGGTTAAGTCGATAGACACCAGAATCAAAGGATTGCAGTATTATATCACGGTTGATTTCTTTTCGGCCATTGCCCATATCGGACGTATCGGCTTTCAGGATATCTAAAATTTCAACCTTATCGCAAATCGAATCTTTAGGAATGACAAGCTGGCCTTTAGGATCTCCGTCGATAATGAGATTTACATGCAACGGTGTCGTGCGTCCCATAAGCAGATATGCGGAATCAAGACTGATTTTCAAGCTTTGTGACTGTATATGGACGCTTGCTCCAATTAATGTAAGAAGCAGCAGTAATCTTATGCTGATATGTCGGAACATGTTTTTCTATTGAACGGATTAATCGTATGACAACAAATATCTGATTACCTTACACCGCGGTTCTTGAAAAGTCCCATCAATGAGCGGGCAAAATCTTCATCAGTGGCTATGGATGTATAATCCACACGACATTTACGTAGTATTTCCATCATTGTCTGCTGCCTTTCATACCACCATTTACTAAACGCTTGACGGGTTCGTTTGGATGAAGTGTTTATCCATCGTGAAGCTCCGCTCTCAAGATCTGATACCCTCATAAGTCCTACATCGGGAAGATTGGTGTCACGTTTGTCGTAGACTTGTATAGCGATTATATCGTGCTTATTACATGCGACCTGCATCTCACGTGTGAAATCGTGGGAATCAATAAAGTCAGATATGATAAAAGTCGTACACCTTTTTTTCAAGGCATCTGTGAAATACCGTAGGGCGACCGAAATATCTGTACCTTGATTTTCAGGCGTGAAATCAAGCAGTTCCCTTATAATTAAAAGTATGTGTTTTTTCCCTTTTTTGGGAGGAATGAATTTCTCGATCTTGTCGGAGAAGAAAATCACACCAATCTTGTCATTGTTGGTGATAGCCGAATATGCAAGTGTTGCGGCTATTTCTGCTATCATTTCTCTTTTTTCTTCACCTATGGCCCCAAAAAGGCGGCTTCGAGAGACATCAATGAGCAACATTACCGTAAGCTCCCGTTCTTCTTCGTATACTTTTATATACGGATGGTTATGTCTCGCAGTGACATTCCAGTCAATATCGCGGACATCATCTCCGTATTGATACTCGCGAACTTCTGAGAATGTCATGCCTCTTCCCTTAAAAGCCGTGTGGTACTCTCCGGCAAATATATTTTGGGAAAGCCCTCTGGTTTTTATGTCGATTTTCCTTACCTTTTTCAGTAACTCGTTTGCTTCCATTGGAATGGCACGAAAATACGGTTTGATTAGGGTACTTCAACCTTATCAAGTATCTCTGAGATAACCTGATCGGTAGTGATATTGTTAGCCTCAGCCTCGTATGTCAAACCTATACGGTGGCGTAGCACGTCATGACATACCGCTCTTACATCTTCCGGAATCACGTAGCCACGTCCGCGAAGAAACGCAAATGAGCGCGACGCTTTTGCAAGACCTATGGATGCACGGGGTGACGCACCGAAACTTATCATGCCTGCAAGGTCTTTAAGGTCATAGTCTGATGGATTGCGCGTAGCAAAAACAATATCAACGATATAGCGTTCGATTTTTTCATCGAGATATATCTGTTCGACTATTTTCTGTACTTCTGTTATTTCTTCAGGACGTAAAAGCGGACGAATTTCGGTTTTTTGTCCATTGATATTCTGACGTATGATCTGTTTTTCTTCTTCTTTTGATGGATAGCCTATTATGACTTTCAATAGGAAACGGTCAACCTGGGCTTCCGGTAGGGGATAAGTGCCTTCCTGCTCAATAGGGTTTTGTGTCGCCATTACAAGGAATGGTTCGTCAAGTTTAAAAGTCTCATCACCGATAGTCACTTGCCTTTCCTGCATTCCTTCAAGCAATGCGCTCTGAACTTTTGCCGGAGCGCGGTTGATCTCATCGGCAAGTACGAAATTGGCGAATATAGGACCGCGTTTGATTTGGAACTGCTCTTTTTGAACGCTATAAATCATGGTTCCGACCACGTCTGCAGGAAGCATATCGGGTGTGAATTGGATACGGCTGTATTTTGCGTCGATAATCTGTGCGAGGGTTTTGATCGCGAGGGTCTTTGCTAGACCAGGTACGCCTTCAAGAAGGACATGCCCGTTAGAGAGCAATGCGATGAGCAGGGAGTCGACGAGATGCTTCTGACCGACAATCGTCTGATCCATACCTCTTGTCACAAGATTTATAAAATCTTTTTTTCCTGCAACAAGGTCATTTAATTCTCTGATATTTACCGATTCGCTCATAGTCTCAGTAGTGAAGTTTCGAATGTTGAAGTGTTAATAAAATTTCGTCAATGGTTGATGAAACGGAATACAAAATTATAAATAACAACAAACAAAGGATGAAAAAAGTGTGTTAATTTTAGCTATTTTTCCTTTAACAATCAGAACACTGATATGATTAGAGTGTCAAATCCGCGTTTTGCCATCATGAAATTAATGTGATGACGAAACACGGATTGCAAATTTATTTAATGACGGTTTTTATGCGTAATATAAAAACTATCTCGGATATTTTGCTAAAATCTCACCGGCTTTATTTTTTGCCTGTTTAAGACTTGAGGCATTTCCTGATACGATGCCGTATTTTTCCGGGGTGGGGATTGTCAAAACCAATCCAGGCTGCATATTGTTTGGATTGCCGATCTTGTCTTTGTTTTCTTCATAGATGTATACCCAGAAATCTTTGCTGCCATAGAATTTTTTAGCCATGTCATGAATCAGATAGCCTCGTCGGATCGTATCTTGGGTTATTGTATTTGCCACATGGGTGTCCGTTAAGGGTGTCTCAGTTGTTTGTTGCGTTTCGACCACGGATTCTGTCGCGGAAATTTCGGTTATGCTGTCGGTGGCCGCGTTTTGCATTGATTCCACAACCTCGGACACTATTGCCTCCTCGATTTCTGTCGATGGATTTTCAATGAGATTTGCTGTTGTCGATTGTCCGCCTGGAAAGAGATGGTCTATGGCAAGATATACTCCGCATGCTCCTAATGCAAGGCCTACAATTATTCCGATGCCCAATCCCCACCAGAAATTGCTGTTGCTTTTGGTCGAAGTTTCCTTATGGATGACATATTCTTCCGGTTCTTCCATTAAAGGAGCAATGACCGGTTCTACAGTATTCGTGATATCATTGTTTTCAATATCAGTGGATGTATTGTTGGCAGTGGAGGAGAGAACTACGGTCTGTGGTTCCGGTTGTTGGACTGCCTCTTGTATTTCGTTATTTTCTATGCCATGTGTTGTTATCGGTAGGGTGGATTGGACTTCGTTGTTCATGTCAGTAGGCTGAAGCTCTTCACTGGATGTTTCAATCTGTGGGACATGTTCATCCGAAATACTGATAATTTTGTCTGTATCTTCGATAAGTATTATGTTGTCGGAAGACGCCTGTTCGTCATCCTGCCTATTGTCACCATCCAGTTCTGAGAGCATGGTGTCGGTTACGTTTTCGTGTAGGACTACATTTTCAAAAATTGAGAATGGAGCATTTATAGCATCCGCAAGATCTTTATCTGCTTCAAATACAATGCTTGCTTCTCCGTTATGCCCGTTGAATGAAAACAGACCCAGACCTTTGATTTTTACAGATTCCCCCTTTATAAGCTCGTCCGACAATATATCGAAGAAATTTTTGACAAATGTTTCCGCGCTTTCGTCACTGATTCCGGTAACAGAGGCTATTCGTGACGACAATTCATGAAATGGTATCTTTTGATTCATTTTGACATTTTTTTTCTTAGAACCACACTTGGGTTAAACTCCATGACAATCATAGGAGGCACAAGGGTGCGCTGTCTTGTAATATTGTCATAAACCACTTGCTCTTCTATTTTGGATGATTTAAACGTGCCGAATCCCGGAATCGCAATCGAGTCAAGTTCCGCTCCGCATTCTTTCATAACTTTGCACATTCCTTCAACAAGGGTTGCGACTTCCGGCACATCGCGATTCAAGCGTTTGGCGAGCCTGTTTATAAATGCTTTATTGTCCACTTTTCAATCAAATAAAATGTCACGAACCGCGTATCGCGGACGCTGTTTAACTTCAATAAATATCTTGCCGATGTATTCTCCGATAATTCCTATAGACATCAGGATCAGGCTTCCGAGAAACCATACCGAAAGTATAAGTGACGCCCATCCGGCTTCAAGATGGTCTGAACAAAAAATTGAGATTGTCACATAAAGGGCCACTAAAATATCGGCCACCATCAGTGCCAAGCCGATAAAAAACACCATTCTCATCGGTCTTGCCGAGAAAGAAGTGATTCCGTCTATAGAAAACGAAAGCATTTTGGATAAGGGATATTTGGACTCTCCGGCCATACGGGCTCTCCGGTCATAATATACAACATCGGAACAAAGTCCTATCTGAGGTATTATACCTCGAAGAAATAGGTTTGATTCTCCGTAGTCGGCAAGTAAATCCAAAGCTCTCGCGCTCATCAAGCGATAGTCTGCGTGATCATATATAGAATCTACACCCATTTTTTTCTGTAAGTTGTAGAATTTCCGGGCGCTTGTCCGCTTAAACCATGTGTCCGAATCGCGTTTGCGTCTTACTCCATAGACGATTTCTTTGCCATCGTTGAATTTCTTTACCATTTCAATTATCGCGCTTGGATCATCTTGCAGATCCGCATCAATTGAAATGGCTGCATCACACCTTCCTCGGGATGTCATAAGGCCAGCTAAAAGGGCATATTGATGTCCCCGGTTGTGTGCGAGGGAAATTCCTTTGACTTTTTTATCGGATTTGTGTAAGGTTTCAATAACTTGCCATGTGGCGTCTTTGCTTCCGTCATCACAACATAAGATATAGCTTCCGGTGGAAATAATCCCCTTCGAGGCCATGCTGTCGAGAACTGCTGTCAGTTCTTTGACAGTGTCCGCCAAAACCGCTTCCTCATTATAACATGGGATAACAATGGATATGACAGGGGGGGTATTCTGCATGAATCAAATCTATGTTTGTGAATGGCATCTGTTATCTTAATCAGAAAAAGGTTTGATCATCAGTACAAATGACGTGCTGTAATTGATGGATCAGACCTTTTCCTGTCAGATGTCTTTTGATAAATGAAATTAATAGTTGCGTGCAAAAACGACTCTGCGAGCAGATGGCTTACCTGTTACCATACATACTCCAGGAGTGGTGTCTCCTTCCAAAGGAATACAGCGTATTGTCGCTTTTGTATCTTCTTTTATCTTTTCTTCTGTTTCCGGTGTTCCGTCCCAATGGGCAAGGATAAAGCCTCCTTTTTCGATTTCGACCTTGAATTCATCGTAGCTTTCGACTGTGCGTGTCATTTCTGTCCTGCGGTCAAGAGCTTTTTTGAATATATTGGCTTGTATTTCTTCAAGAAGATTTTTTATGTGTGTCGCGATATTAGACAGAGGAGCGGTATGCTTTTCCAAAGTGTCTCGGCGCATAACTTCGACAGTTCCGTTTTCTATATCGCGTGCACCTATCGCAAGGCGTACAGGTATGCCCTTTACTTCATAATCCGCAAATTTGAATCCGGGTCTCTTATTGTCGGAATCATCATACTTGACACTTATGCCCAGTGTGCGTAGCTCTTTGACGATAGGTTCTACTGTTGCGGATATCACGTCATGCTGACCGTCATTCTTGTATATCGGCACGATCACGACTTGTATCGGGGCAAGATGTGGTGGAAGGACAAGCCCGTTGTCATCCGAGTGAGTCATTATAAGCGCTCCCATAAGACGTGTCGAGACTCCCCATGAAGTCGCCCATACATATCCAGGTGTATTGTCCTTATTTACGTATGTCACATCGAATGCTTTTGCGAAATTTTGACCGAGGAAATGAGATGTACCGCTTTGAAGAGCCTTTCCATCCTGCATCATAGCTTCTATCGTAAATGTCTCAAGTGCTCCTGCGAAACGTTCATTGGCACTTTTCACACCCTTGATCACAGGTACTGCCATATAATTTTCCGCGAAGTCGGCATAAACGTCAAGCATTCTTCTTGCTTCGTCCCAAGCCTCCTGTTCGGTCGCATGTGCGGTATGCCCTTCCTGCCACAGGAATTCCGCTGTACGGAGGAACATCCTCGTACGCATTTCCCATCGGAAAACGTTTGCCCATTGATTGATAAGGATTGGCAGGTCGCGATAAGAGTGGATCCAATTTCGATATGTATTCCAAATTATCGTTTCAGATGTGGGGCGGATAATAAGCTCTTCTTCAAGACGAGCCGCCGGGTCGACAACAACTCCGTTGCCGTCCGGTGAATTTTTTAGACGGTAATGTGTTACAACGGCACATTCCTTGGCGAATCCTTCAACATGGTCTGCTTCACGGGAAAGGAATGATTTTGGTATAAGCAGAGGGAAATATGCGTTTTGATGGCCGGTTTCTTTGAACATTCTGTCGAGTTCGTGTTGCATTTTTTCCCAGATCGCATATCCGTACGGTTTTATGACCATGCAACCTCTTACGGCAGACTGTTCTGCGAGATCGGCTTTGATAACCAACTCATTATACCATTGCGAATAATTATCGCTTCGCTTGGTAAGATCCTTCAATTCTTTTGCCATTGTATATAATGTCTAAACTTTAATTTTAAGAGTGATATGATTGCAAAATTACAAATAATTATTTTAAAATATAAGCGTCCTGGATGTCATTTCAACTGGCCTTTCCGGGCAAGAGTTATCATTTTCGGTCCAGGGATAAAAAAGATTTCCAGCCTTCGGTTTTCCTTTCGACCTTTCCGGGTACTGTTGTTGGATATCGGATCTGTGTCTCCCATTTCGTATGGAATAACGATCAGATCTTCGTTTATGTTGTCAAGGAGCCAATCATATACAGAATTATTACGTTCGTGAGAAAGCCACATGTTGTAATATGGTGAGCCGGTATTGTCTGTATGTACGGCATATACCATTTTCATCATCATTGGGTCGGAAAATAAAGCAACAATCGGTGTCAGCCGACCAGGTGCTTCCGGGGAGAGAAGCGTGTCGTTCGGAAGGAATATTTCATCGGAAGGGATCGTAACGAGTACGACCTCATCATTTCTCATCAGGTCAACCGTATAATTCTTTTTTACGAGATCCCGTGCTAGCTTTCCCATGTATGTTTTGACCGCTTGATGTGCGTTTTGATCGACAACCGGTGATTTAAGGTTATCTTCAAACTCCATATCCATGTACAATGTCTCGTCATAGCCTTTGTATGGGTCATTGTCTTTTGCGCTCGCGTTAATTATCAATAAATTAAGAGCGATGGCTGTGATCAGGATTTTAAGGAGGATTCTCATGGGAGCGTATGGATTGGAGAGTTTTGTGTTCAAATTGTGTCTTCAAGAGATTGTTCGTAGCGCAGTTCCGCCATTACCAACGATTCAATGTCCTCTCGCTTTATAGGTGACGCTGAATCTTTGGCAATCATTTTGAATACATGTTTTATAAGGGCTTCAGAGTTGATATTATCGTCGTCTGTTTCTGTGTCAATGTCAAGAAGCCCCTGGTCGTCATACCAGTCCCATATAATATCGATCACATTCAACAATTCGTCATCGTCATAAAGAGATGATGATTCGGTTGAAACCGAGTCGCGCATTGCTTTGATTGCCTCTTTCTCGTCAAATTCTTTCATCGCGGATGGATATTTATGAGTTTAATGATATTATATCTAATGGGATATCGGTGTTTAGGACTTTATTTTCAGTATCGATCGATTCGATGAATTCATCGACAACCGGAATCAATATTTCCCTATTGTCAGATGAATGTATGATGAACAATATGTTTTGTGTTGAATCATTGATATCAGAAATAATTCCAATGTCTCCATAGTTCGCGTCAATTACTTTAAATCCGATCAGATCTGATGCGTATAAGCCGTCTGGCTCATCGATATCATCATTATACGGTAAGTCCGAACGAAGAACATAAAAGGAGCGGTTGGTGAAGGATTGAGCTTTTTCTTCTGTATCGATTCCATCAATTGTCAAAAGGCATGTGTCTGATGTCTTCGGACGTATTGATACAGGGAAAAAGGGGACGAAAATCCCGTCGACATCGATAATCAGACATTTTATCTCATTGATGTCAATGTCTATGTCAAAAGATGCTGAGATCTCGCCTTTAATGCCGTGCGGTTTGTTGAAATGGCCGACTTCCGCTATTTCCGATAGTTTTATCACTGCAATGTTTCAGAGCTTGTATTATGAAAAAATAATATTTGATGTATGGTCTATCTTTTTCTTTTCTTTTTGCTTGCCGCCGGAGGTGCGATAATTTTAAAATCATATAACTTGACTTTGTCGGGCGAGAGCCTGATTTCACCGTGTGAAAAGTCTGCCAAATCTTTGAATATCCTTGAATCGTCCACTCCGTCGGGATTGACAGCCAATAATAATTTTTTCATGTGATTGGCGATCAAGATTACAAGTTCTTCCCGTTCCGGGCCTTCTTCCATTCTTAACGCTTTTTCAATCAACAATTCGACGTCCTTTCCATAATGACGGAAACGTATATGCCCTGCATTATAAGGCACTTTTTCCGGATGAACTTTGAAACACTCGGCTTTGACAATTTCCATGGGATAATCTATGTCAAGTTTAAAATCGCTAATGATGGCAAGATGGTCCCACAGTTTACGTTTGTAGTCTTCTTCTTCCTTTAATTTGGGAAAAAGTTTGGACATACAATTAATGATCGAATAGGCGCACTTTGTCCGTTCGTCTCTGTCTTGGATTGACAGACAGTGTTCTACCATAAGGTGGATGTTACGTCCGTATTCAGGCAATACAAGCCGTTTGAGTTGAGTGTTATAGGTCAGCATTAATTCAATTAGGAAGAAATATCAATAAACATAAGGATGCCGGATGTCCGACATCCTTATGTGTAAAACATTAGGCAGCGATTACATGTTCATGCCACCGTCAACCTGTATGACTTGGCCGGATACATAGCTAGACATATCCGACGCAAGGAATGTCGCGACATTGGCGATATCTTCTACTTGACCGGCGCGACGGAGGGGTATCTTGAGTGCCCATTCTTTACGCACATCATCTGGCAAAGCCGCGGTCATTGCTGTTTCGATGAATCCGGGAGCAATGGCGTTGGCACGAATGCCGCGAGAGCCGACTTCTTGTGCTATACTTTTTGCAAGAGCTATAAGTCCAGCTTTTGACGCGGCATAATTTGACTGTCCGGCATTTCCGTGAACACCTACAACAGACGCCATGTTTATGATAGAGCCCTGGCGCTGACGCATCATGATCGGAAGTACGGCATGAATGAAGTTGAACGCACTTTTCAGATTGACCGCGATGACAGCATCCCATTGAGCCTCGCTCATGCGCATCATGAGACCATCTTTAGTTATGCCTGCGTTATTTACAAGAATATCGATATGACCGAAGTCCTCTTTGATTTTAGTCACAACTTCTTCTGTCTGATTGAAATCAGCAGCGTTTGACGCATAGCCTTTTGCTTTTACACCGAAACTCTCGAGTTCTTTTTCGGTGGCTTCCATGTTTTCATCGCGATTGAGGTCTGTAAAAGCGATGTCTGCTCCTTCCTGAGCGAATTTTACTGCGATGCTTTTGCCGATTCCACGAGCGGCTCCGGTGATCAGGGCCACTTTTCCTTCAAGTAATCTCATTTTGGAATAGTCGTTTAAGTTTATTATCCTATAATTTCGATTTAAGTAATATCGTGTTTATTAAGAAATCAATAACCGAGTTTCTGATATCCGAGGCTGTCATGCCAAGCTGTCCGAAACTCTTTCTTAGGTGGCAATAGTCCGTGCCTTGAAATATCATTTGGTATACTTCCGGGAGCAGTTTCGACTGTATGGGGTCAAACACATGTTTTTCCACACCCTCGTCAATCATTTTTTTTATTAGTCCCTGCTCTTTATTTACCGCAAGAATCCTGATTCGTTCAAGCCGTTTATAATCAAGTGTCAGATAAGATATGAACTGGCTTGTTGCAGACGTGCGTATGGTCTCCTCTACGATATCGAATCTGGCCTCGAGAAATTTTCGGAGTTTTTGTTCCGGTTCGAGATCCGAACACACAACATCTCGCAGCTTTGTCACAATTGATTCGCTCTCGCGTTCTATGACCGCGTCATAGATTTCTTTTTTATTTTTGAAATAGGTATATATCGTACGCCGCCCCTTGTCAGAGGCGGTGGCGATATCATTCATGGTTGTCCGCTCGACACCATTACTGGCGAAAAGTTGATGGGCAACCTCAAGAAGCCTTTCTCGTGTTTTAGACACCATTGGCTGTGACAATTGTCTGTTAGCTGCCAAGTCAGTCCGGATAATATGACAGCGGTTATACCTTATTCGACAGCAAAGTTAAGAAAAAAGTCTTAAATATCGTCTATTTAGCTCAAAGAATCATCGTTACTGTTTGGGCCAATAAGAAGTTAATCGGGTTTAAAATAATAAGTTCTGAATTTATTCTGTTTAGAGGTCAATCCTCGGTAATGATTGTTTATGTTAGCAATTCCATGTCGTATACATGACAGTTGCAAACAGAATGGCTGCTTACAAAAAATATTAATATAAGCATACCGGATGTGTTTTTTACATTGTTTTACTGATGTGTGCATATGGTTTGCCCATGCGGTAGAATATCTTTGCGGATATAAACCAAGAGTAAAAATTAATATCCCATGGCTACGATCAGTTGTACAGATCTTTTATACGTAACAGCCGTCAGCGGAGGAATAACCGTTATGGCTGTGAAAATGAGTGGCATATCTTCGCTTGGTGAAGTGTATAGAAAATTGAGATTGTCAGCGCCTGGCACTAAAGGCGTTGTTAATCTTAGTTTGAGGAATAGTACACAAGGATGGTCGCAAAAACATGTTGTTGTGCTTCAGAATGATGAAAAAATCCCTGCGTTAAAAACAAAACATATCCATGATGGTCTCCCATCTCTATTTGCGGAACTGTGACTCCTATTTAGTGCCAAGCAGCTCGAAACTGTCTACATATATTTCTGTCACATTGCGTTTGATGGCATTCCTGTCTTCCCATATTCGATATCTTATCTTACCTTCAATATAGAGCCTTGTTCCTGTACGGATGTATTTTTCAGCAAATTCAGCCGCCCCGTCCCAAAGGACAATATTGTGCCATTCCGTCCTTTCCGGAATTTTTGTACCGTCGGGCAATATCCGTTCACGTTCGTTCGTGGCCAGTCTGAACGTAGCGATAGGACGTGTCTCGATATATCGGATCTCCGGGTTGGTTCCGACGTTGCCTATAAGGATGACTTTATTGACACTCATGTCTTATGCGTACTTTTGATGATTAATTGATGTCACAAATATACAAAAGAATATTTGATGAAAATATAACGGATATATGACTTGGCCGTAAATTTGATAGTTAATGCTAAAATAAAATCATTTTTGATTACATAGAAACTTATTTTATTCAAGATGTGTTTAATTATAAACATTAAATAAAATCATCTGTATTTAAAAATGAAAAAACTGGCAGTCACCCTTTGTATCGCAGGAGCTTTATCAATGGCTTCTTGTGACGAAAACGCACGTCTCGCAAAAGCACTTCCGGGGGCTTGGGCTGGGACTCCGGAAAATATTACGGACAACACAGCCGTTACAGCCACTATAATTGAGACGCTTGTAATATCTGAGAATCAGGAAGCTGTTCCAAAGAATAGTTATGGCGGGACAGTCACAGTGACCGGAATGTTGTCAGCCACGACTCAAGTGTTGCCAAATTCGGGCATACAAGAACCCGTCGGACTTTCTGTAAGTGCGAAATCAGACATTAAGGGAACATGGACGGTTATTGACGATGACGAAGTTGCGGTTGTATTGGACCCGTCTACTCTTACCGTCACTGTAGATCCTGAAGCGGTCACATTAAATAATGGTATGATGACAGAGACTCGCAGTCCGAACTTGGAATCAATAAAGATGTCTTTTGCCAAATCTATTTCTGACGGTATACGTCAGGCTTTGGTAACCAGATATTCAATAGTGAGACATTTGGATGATGTAAAAATTAAAGGCCCGTTGTTGAAATTTGAAATCGGAAAAAGAGACTACGTCTTTACACGCCAGGGTGAACGCCAATAGGAATTTTTTGTTTACCTTTGCCTATGATTCTTATAACCTAAATTTAGAATGAACAGGAAAGGGAAACTATATTTCCGTTATGGGACGATGGGATCGGCCAAGACCGCGCTTCTTCTTACCACCGCCTATAATTTTGAGGAACGTAAAATGAGATATGTGTGCCTTAAACCGGTGGTTGACACTCGTGATCTGACCAATGTCATAAAATCACGTATAGGCATACAGCGTGAATGTCGCTGGATATATCATGATACGGATATATACGAAATGGCACAAAGTCTTTTTGAGGAGTCGATGGCCGTCATTGATTGGTTTTTGGTTGACGAAGCCCAGTTTCTTACCGCAGAGCAGGTTGACCAACTTGCCCGTATTGTAGACGATTTTGGGAGCAATGTTATATGTTATGGTTTACGTACTGATTTTCAAAGCCATCTATTCGAGGGATCCAGACGGCTCTTTGAGATCGCTGATACAATTGATGAAATAAAATCGACATGCACTTGTGGCCGCAAAACCATCATAAATGCCCGTATAGACCGAAATGGCGATTTTGTGGAAGAAGGCGAGCAAGTAGAGATCGGAGGTGACGACCGATACATCGCTGTGTGCCGGAAATGCTGGAGAAACAAGAGAATAGAACAATCTTACCGTTCTGTACTTCCATTCAATGAACTGTCTACTGACTGACAACGGATATTGAAATATTCCTATCAAGTTTTTATATGAGATCAAAAATACTGTCTATTGTGTTTGGCTTCATGGTCACAGCGTCTCTCGCTCATGCGGCTAACCCGGTTTCGCTCGTAGATGAGACGTTGACCTATGATGTCATGTATAAATGGGGTTTCATAAATAAGGTGGCCGGATATGCCACAATGTCGCTACGCAATGACGGTAATTATTATCGGGCTTCGGTGTTTGCTGAAAACGCACCATGGGCTAACAGCATATATATGCTGCGAGACACATTGTACACGACAATGACTAAAGACGGTTACTATCCTGTAAATTATACATATATAGCTCATGAAAACGGGAAATATAAAAAAGATGTCTTGTCTTTTTCACGTACTGGAAATACATTCAGTGCCGAAGCGGTACGTTATAAAAAGAGTTCAGATGAGGCTCCGATGACCAGTTCCACTATTCATCTTGAAGCGCAAGGCATGACGGTGGATATGTTGAGCTCGTTCTTCTACCTTAGGACTCTTGATTTTCCAAACATGAAAAAAGGGCAAGGCGTAACAGTCAATATCTTTTCAGGATCGAAAAAAGAAAAATTGAAGATTACCTATCTTGGCACTCAAAATATATCTTTTAACGGTCGCAAATTTTCCACATATTATATAAATTTCACGTTTACCAGAAAAGGTGTTGAAAGTTCATCACCGATATCCGGTTGGATTTCGACTGATGGTCAGCGTATTCCTTTAAAAGTGGAAGGCTCGCTTCCGGTTGGAAAGGTTCGCGCGTTGTATACCGGCCCCAATCCTTGACGGTTTTATTTTTTGTATTTCGAACAATCTGTTATAACGATGCCTTTTGATAAAACCCTCCTCGCAGACGCACCATCGGCTGTCGGGGAGGTGACTTTTAAAATAGCCGCGACATCAGACGTGCATGGCAATTTCTTTCCCTACGATTTCATCGGATTGTCGCAAGGAAAAGGATCGCTGTCACGTGTGGCCACCAGGGTCAAACAGTTGCGTGAATCCATTGGTGATGAAAGTGTCATTCTTCTTGACAACGGAGACATACTTCAAGGACAGCCTACGGCATATTATTATAATTTTATCGATATGGCCTCTACTCATTTGGCGGCAAGGATGCTTGATTATATCGGTTATGATGCTGAGACCATAGGCAACCATGATATAGAGACGGGTCATGCTGTCTATGACCGATACAGAGCTGATTTAGGGAAAATTCCGCTTTTGGGAGCCAATGTAATAGATCTTGTTACCGGAAAGCCTTATTTTCAGCCATATACAATTATTGAGCGCCATGGAGTAAAATTCGCTGTGCTTGGCCTGATCACACCTGCCATTCCGGCATGGCTTCCGGAAAATCTGTGGAAAGGTCTCTTTTTTGACGATATGCTTAGTTCGGCCAAAAAGTGGGTCTCGCGAATATTGGAGATTGAAAAACCAGATGTAATGATAGGACTTTTCCATTCCGGAAAAGACTCTTCAAAAAAAACAGGTGAATGGATAGAAAACGCATCAAAACTTGTCGCTGAGGAAATTCCTGATTTTGATGTTATATTCATGGGGCATGATCACAAAGTATATAATTCTGAGAATGAGGTCCATTCTTCTTCGGATGTTTTGATACTGAATCCGGCCAATAATGCTGAAAATATAGCTGAGGCTGAGATAAAAATAATAAAAAGAAACGGTGTTGTGATAAAGAAGAATATATCCGGTGAGATAGTTCCTATAGGAGATCTGACACCCGATCCTGATTTTATGGAGTACTTCGAGCCTGAGCGTAGAGTAACAGAAAACTTTGTTATGCGTAGAATTGGTTATGCTGAAGGCGATTTCTCAGTGCGTCAGGCATATTTCGGTCCGTCTGCTTTCATGCAGCTTCTCCATGAACTTCAACTTGAAATTTCGGGAGCGGATATATCTCTGGCTGCACCGTTGGCATTTGATGCTCTCATCAAGAAAGGAGATCTTCATATAAGTGATATGTTTACACTATATAAATATGAGAATGTGCTTTACACGGTGGCCCTTTCTGGACTGGAGATTAAAAATTATCTTGAAATGAGTTATTCTCTTTGGACGGATGTGATGAAAACACAGAAAAGCCATCTTCTGCTTTTTTCCGGCAATGATAAACTTAAAGCAAAAGATGGATATGCAAAACTAAAGCATCCATCATACAATTTTGATTCGGCCGAGGGGATAATCTATACTGTTGATGTGACAAAACAACGGGGCGAAAAAATAAATATAATTTCTATGGCTGACGGTTCGGCTTTCGATTATACCAAACGATATAAAGTCGCGCTTAATTCTTATCGTGGCAACGGGGGAGGAGATTTGCTGACAGATGGAGCCGGAATTCCATATAGCCTGTTGAAATCAAGAATTCTGTCTGCGACTGATAAAGATTTGCGCTATTATATTATTAAAAAGATTGAAAATCGGGCTACGATAACCCCTTATATAAACTATAATTGGAAATTTACTCCAGACGATTTGGTCGCATCTGCAATTGATAGGGATTTTAAAATTCTCTTTGAATAATTTGTTTTATTACATATTTAGGAGGCTTATAGATACTATAAGCCTCCTAAATATGTTTATTATATAATCTATTATATAATAGAAGCGTCAATCATATTGAAAGCAGCTTTACGACCTGAATTAATACGATCGGGAAAATGAGTGTCGCTGTTGACTACCAAAGGAATTCCGGCTTTTATCATACGGTCTATAGTGCTCTTTGAGGGAAACAGCCTCGGACTATATGTTTGTGCGTCCGTTGCCGATACGCCTACAGGGGCGTTCCAAGCCTTGGTATTTACCTCTACGATGATATCCGTATGGCGGATTGCGTCAATGACATTTTCAATATGTTTCTTATACCAAAGCTCCTGTTCAATTCCAGGCTTATAATATGATGCATTGAATCCGATTTTGTCGAAGTGTCCGATAATATCAAAGCCTCCCGCTTCTATCATATTTAATGTTCTGGTATAAAATGAATCTACAACATACCTGATATCATTGTTGAAATAAGTCTGCATCTTTTTCAAAAAGCTGTCAGGCCGTCCGTCTACGTCTATCATTTCACTTCCGTCCGGGGTTGGAATGAAATGAATCGAACTTAAACGATAGTCAAGGGGCAGTGATTTAAAATAAGGATGTGACGCACCCCATGAGTCTCCCAGATAGTCTATTTCCATCGACAGATATAAGTTGATCCGCCCGTTGTATAGGTCTTTCAACTTATTAAATTCCGCGAGATATTCATCCACCTGAGACATCTTCATGTTGCAGGGAGACGCAATTGGGATAGGAGAGTGGGGGGTAAACCCATAATGGACCATACCTGCATCTACAGCTGCTTTTACAAAGCAGTCCATATCTGCCCGCCCGTCACAAAATTGTGTGTGCGAGTGTAGGTTATAAGCCCTTGTGGATTGTATTATTTCCTTTATAGTCACCTTCTCTCTGTTTATTTCGTGGCGGGAGGATTTGCGATATTTTGACGCATTGTTGTATCGGATTCTATATTTTTCATACGGTAATAGTCCATTACTCCAAGATTCCCTGTGAGGAATGCCTGAGCCATCGCTTTTGGCAGTTCAGCCTCCGCTTCTATGACTTTTGCCCTTGCTTCCTGTGCTTTCGCGCGCATTTCTTGTTCAAGCGCGATAGCCATCGCTCTTCTTTCCTCCGCTTTTGCCTGGGCTATGCTTTTGTCGGCTTGTGCTTGGTCGATCTGGAGTGCGGCTCCGATGTTCTTACCTATGTCGATGTCAGCGATATCGATTGATAGAATTTCGAAAGCTGTGCCGGAATCTAGTCCTTTACGTAACACCAACTTGGAGATATTATCAGGATTTTCAAGCACTTGTTTATGACTTTCAGATGAACCTATAGACGAGACAATTCCTTCACCGACTCTGGCAAGAACAGTGTCTTCTCCGGCTCCACCGACAAGTTGACGTATATTCGCGCGTACGGTCACTCTTGCTATTGCGATCAATTGGATACCGTCTTTAGCTACAGCTGTCACATGGGGAGTCTCAATGACTTTTGGATTTACAGACATTTGTACTGCTTGAAATACGTCACGACCGGCAAGATCGATGGCTGTCGCCATTTTGAATCCGAGATCTATGTTGGCTTTCGATGCGGAAACAAGTGCATGAACCACTTTCTCGACATTTCCACCAGCGAGATAATGAGCTTCAAGGTCGTCACGTGTCACGTCATTTAATCCGGCCTTATGTGCCTCGATAAGAGCACGTACGATAATAGAAGCGGGAACCTTTCGGATACGCATCAAAAAAAGTTGCATAAGCGAGATTCTCACACCACTTACCCGTGCTGAAATCCAGAGGAAAAACGGCACGTAATAAAAAAAGATAGAGATTGCTATTACTAATGCAATCAGAATTAAAACGAGAGTTATTTCCATATAAATTTTATTTAACGGTTTTCAAAAATGATGGGGATAGGTCCGTTTGTTATTGTGATTCGAGATTGACAATGCTATTGCGCAGACGTTTGATCTCTATCCGTTTGTTTTCAATCAATTTCTCAATATCCAATATTTCAGACCCTACAGACTTGTTTCCGCTTCCGTAGTCACCACGTAGGGTTGAAAGACGGTTTTTAAGTTCAGCAAAAGATTTCTGTTCAGCAAGATACTGTTTCATTGTCTCTGCTGCTTCCGGATTGTTGAACTCAGTGAACCGATGTAGGATTTTTCCTCCAGGAAGTGCAAGTTCGAACTGGTTTTCGCTTTTGGTATTTTTCTCGTCTGATATGTTTGCTATACGTTTGCGAAATGCTTCATAATCAGTATTTGCATCCTGAGTGATTTTTATGGAACTTATTTTGGCGTAATTGACCAGGCCCGGAGTGTCTACAGGATAATTTATGCGGAGCTCCTGTGGAATAAATGTATAAACCGTGACAGAATCCTTTATCATATTTCTGTCAGATACCCACCAGCCTGCACCGGTTACCTCATCTATGGCATAAAGATAGTCATTATATGGCGAATTGTATGGCATACCGATATTGGAAGGCTGAAGGAATCCGTCTTCATCACGTCTAGATATGAAAATGTCGAGTTCTCCCAATGATTTATCTCCGTCAGCGGCAAAATATAATGTTACTCCATCCGACATAAGAAACGGATATGAAACCCATGATCCGTTCTTGTCTCCGAACATGGAAGCATAGTCAAACAGTTTTGTCGGTTCATCCCAACTTCCATCGGCAAGTCGTATGGATTCGAACATTTGCGCATCACCGTCATGCGATGAACCATACCATATCATATCATCACCTGATTCGCTAATATAGGCGGGAGCAAGGATACTTGCTATCCCGAAAGAATCTAAATACTCTTTCGAAACGAGTCTTTCTATTTCATCTTGATCTACCAAATGTCCCGCGCTTCCAGCAAGCTTCATGTACTTGAAAAATACGTCGGAGGCTACGTTTATGCTATCGATGATTTGTATTTTTTCAACTCGGTCAAGCATGGAACGACCGAGTTCTATGCGTGAACGCAGATGTTCTGTCCAATCAGTGGTGCTGTTTTCGTCTCCGTATGAAAATTCATTGTCCTTAGCTTCATCGGCCTTGCTGCGTTTTTCAAGATACTTGTCAAGATATTCTTCAGCTTTGTCATAATTATATAAATAGAAATAACTTTCCGCTATTCCAAGATTTCCGGAGTTCCCCCCCTTAAGATAGAACGAGATAGCCTCGGCAAAGCGGCCGGATTCCTTAAGCGCGTTCGCAGCCTCTCGGTTTAATATTTGATTTTTTGGCGCTTCTTTTGCTGCATTGACAGCACTCTCCACTTCGGCCGGAGTCATGGCCGAAGTGGAGAGTGTCGCACAGCATATCGCTATTGTAATATAGATTTCACGTATGGAAAAATTCATGAATTGTCTGAGATTTAGATTGTCTGCTCAAATTTAGTGAATTTTTCGCGTTCACGCAAACTTACCGCAAATCTCAGCCGCCAATAATGGCTTTATCCATGGCAGCGGCCGCGCGACGACCGTCACCCATGGCGAGGATTACCGTGGCTCCGCCACGTACTATATCGCCTCCGGCATATATATCTTTTAAAGAAGATCTCATTGTTTCTTCGTTTACTATGATTGTTCCGCGACGAGACACTTCAAGTTCGGGAATCGCATTCGGGATAAGAGGATTTGGAGATACCCCGACACTTACGATAACCAGATCGACCGGAATTTCGTCTATCGCGCCATCTATCGGAACTGGTGATCTACGTCCGGATTCGTCCGGTTCTCCAAGTTCCATCCGTTGCACTTTCATCGCGCGCACACGGCCCTTTTCATCTGCAAGATATTCGATGGGATTGCTAAGTGTCATGAATTCGACACCTTCTTCGATGGCGTGGTGGACTTCTTCAACGCGAGCCGGCATTTCTTCAAGACTGCGACGGTATACAATCATCGCCTTTTCTGATCCTTGACGTAAAGCTGTGCGCACAGAGTCCATAGCTGTGTTTCCACCACCGATTACAGCAACACGTTTCCCTTTTAACACCGGAGTGTCTTCTCCAGGCTGTCCGGCCCCCATAAGATTGATACGGGTGAGATATTCGTTGGAGGACATTATCCCTATGTAGTTTTCTCCAGGGATTCCCATGAAACGGGGCAGACCTGCTCCGGATGCGACAAAGATGCCATCAAATCCCATTTCGTGCAATTGGTCGTATGATATTGTTTTTCCGACAACGCAATCCTTGATAAATTTGACACCTTCTTTGCGTAAACCGTCGATCTCGGCTTCAACGACTGAGTTAGGCAATCTAAATTCTGGTATACCATATTTGAGCACACCACCTATCTCGTGTAGGGCTTCATAGACAGTGACATCGTATCCTTTCTTGATCATGTCTCCAGCAAAAGACAGTCCGGCAGGTCCTGAACCGACCACGGCTATCTTATAGCCATTTGCTTTGGTAGCGGTTTTGTTCGGGATGAGATGGTTGACTTTAGTGTTTTCTCGTTCGAAATCTGCGGCAAAGCGTTCGAGATATCCGATTGCGACAGGTGTTTTTTTCATCTTGTTGTAAATACACCTTGATTCACACTGCTTTTCCTGCGGACAAACTCGCCCACACACTGCGGGTAATGCACTGGTTTGTTTCAGAACGGCTGCGGCTGAAAGGAAATCACCGCGTTCGATATTTTTGATAAACGAGGGGATGTCAATTGATACCGGGCACCCATGTGTACATTGCGGATCTGGGCAGTCAAGACATCTTGACGCTTCAATTACCGCTTGTCCGGCTGATAGGCCTTGATTGACTTCATGGTTGCATGTGACGCGGTATGCAGGGTCAAGTTGTGGCATAATAGCTCTTGGTATGGATGTCCGTTGCTTTGCACTGATTGAATTGCGGAGATTTTCACGCCATTCTGCGTCGCGGCTGATATTTTGATTCATCACAAAATCGACTTTTAAGGTTGATCGAAAAATAAGAGATATAATGTGTTTTTAATTGTAGGCCTTGAGTCGCATGATCATTTCGTCAAAGTCTACTTTGTGCGCATCAAATTCAGGGCCGTCGATGCATACGAATTTGGTTTTACCGTCAACGGTAATACGGCATGCACCGCACATTCCGGTGCCGTCAACCATTATGGTGTTAAGTGAAACCATAGTCGGCACATCGTATTTTTTTGTTGTCAATGCAACGAATTTCATCATGACAGCCGGTCCGATCGCCACAACTAAATCGACCTTTTCTCTGTTGATGACATCTTCCACACCGGCTGTGACAAGACCTTTCTTCCCTTTGGAGCCGTCATCGGTCATTATTATAACTTCATCGCTATATTCTGCCACCTGCTTTTCCAGGATTATAAGATCCTCGCTGCGTGCAGCAAGAATGGAAATTACTTTATTACCAGCCTCTTTCATCGCTTTTATTATAGGCAGAAGAGGGGCGACACCGACACCACCGCCACAACACACCACGGTTCCGACTTTCTCGATGTGTGTCGCTTGTCCCAATGGACCGACCACGTCTGTCAGGCAATCACCTGGCTCAAGTCCGCATATTTTTTTTGTACTTGTCCCGATTTCTTGGATGACAAGTGTTATTGTGCCGCGATTTACATCAGCGTCTGCTATTGTAAGCGGGATTCTTTCTCCTCCATCTCCGGTACGGACTATAACGAAATGTCCCGGTCGGCGAGAACGTGCTATCATTGGTGCTTCCACAACAAGTTTGACAACATGCTCTGAAAAATGCTCTTTTTCTACTATTTTAAACATGGACATAATAGGTTCTGAGTTGATTTAGATTTTAGGTTGTTATTTTCTGTATATAATCTGTCTTTTATGATTTATGGTCTGATCCATGGATCCAAGTTTTTCAATTCGTTCAATCCAGTTTCCGTATTCGTCGAATTTAACGTATCTGTAAGTCGAATATTCATCGTTCCCGTTTACACCATAGTCTCTCCTTTGGAGTAAACTGTCTTTCCCGTAGTGATAATTTTGGATCCATTGCTCTTCCGTATCGGTTGTTTCTGTACGGATCACACGGCCTTTGTTGTCGTATATGAGTTTGGTTTCGAATGTGGCGATCGTATCTTCGTCATCTTCGGCCGAATCTTCCAATATTATAGAGACTATACGCCCCTTGGAGTCGCGTTTGCTGTCCAGTTCTTCGTCGTCCATACTTGTCAGGATGCCGTTTTGGTCAAATTTGAATTCAATCTGCCATTCGAGTCCGGCGTCGTCCATTATTATGCAGATGGAATCGACGGGGCCTTTAAGGCCGAACATACCGAGGTCATCAGCATGTAAGACAAATGTCGTCACCAATGAGAATATTAGTGAGAGTGTTACTTTCATTGCACCGAGTTTTTCAAGGCGTGCGTATAATATTTGCTTTAATAATATAAGGCCATATACCTGGGAAGCAAAAGTAGTATTTATATTTTAATTAAACGCTAAAAATTGCTAAAAATAAAATCGAGCGTTAAAGATTTCATAACTTTGCGATGATTTAAACATGGAAAATATAGTCTCTGATAATAGAAATCTTCAGGAATTGAGCGTGGTTCCTGTCGGTCGTTTGCTTTGGCGTTACAGTCTTCCCGCTGTGGTCGGTATGCTTGTAATGTCTCTCTACAATATAATTGATAGAATATTTATAGGTCAGGGTGTCGGACCTGAAGCCATAGCCGGACTCGCGATCACGTTTCCGGTTATGAATCTCTCGGCTGCTTTGGGTGTTCTTATAGGTGCGGGTGGATCAGCGCGAATTTCGATATTGCTTGGAGCGAAAGACCACGACGGTGCTCAGAAAGTTCTTGGAAATTCATTGGTTCTTCTGGCTGTCATAATATGCTGCTATCTGACATTTTTCGCTATATTTATTGATGAAATCCTGATTGCCTTCGGGGCCAGTGATGTTACATTGCCGTATGCCCGTGATTTTATGCTTTACATACTTCCCGGTATGTTCATGACCAATTTTGCGTTCACGTTTAATAATTTCATGAGAGCATCAGGATATCCGGTAAAGGCTATGGTGACTATGTTTATCGGAGCCGGATGTAATCTGATTCTTGCCCCATTGTTTATTTTTTATTTCAAAATGGGAATAAAGGGAGCGGCTATAGCGACAGACATATCAATGATGATATCCGCGTTTTTCGTGTTTGTGCATTTTTTTTCAAGAGATAGCACATTGCGTTTTACAAAGGATCGCACAATGTACAAACTTTGTGTAAGAGTGTTTATTCCTGTAATTTCGATAGGTGCTGCACCATCGGTCGTAAACGCGGCCGCATGTTTTATAAATGTGATAATCAACAAGACTCTTTATGCCCATGGCGGCGATATAGCTGTCGCCGCTGCGGGTATATTTACGTCATATACATCGTTAATGACAATGGTCGTGGTCGGTATCTGTCAGGGTATGCAGCCTATCATCGGATATAATTACGGGGCAGGGCATATACATCGGCTCAGGCGTACTTACTGGCTGGCGGTTGGAGTGTCCACATGTATCGTGACATTCGGCCAAATAATAGGATTGGTATTTCCTGATTATATCGGCCGGGCATTTTCTACTGATCCGGAATTAATACGCGAAACATCGCGCTGCCTTCATATATCCATGATCGCATTTACTGTTGTCGGATTTCAGGTTGTGTCCACGACATTGTTTCAGTCTATCGGTAAAGCGGCCGCGTCAATATTTCTTTCGCTTACGCGTCAGGTATTATTTCTTATTCCTTTGTTGCTTGTGCTTCCTCCGCGTATAGGACTGGATGGTGTATGGGCGGCTTTTCCTGCTTCGGATATCATCGCTACACTTGTAACATGTGTCATGGTCGCGTTCCAGCTCGCCAAATTTCGCAAGGGGGCATCCAAAACAGTTACCACTTGAATTTTAATGTACATCGACAATTTGAGTGTAGATTTTCTTTAATTAATGCAATCGTATTTTTTAATAGATGGATATACTTACTTTGATGCGTGTGATGCATTGGATACTGTTTTTATATCAGTGTCAGTGGCCAAATGCGGTATATTTTTCTGCTTATAGTGAGCATCAATGCGAGATTTGGCGTACAAAATGATTAAAAAGATAATTGATTGCCATGCAGGCAGTGATTTTAGGCTGCCATATATACAGTGATTCACTTAAATCTATATCTGAAAATTTGTCGACAAACCGCTAAATTCGTAACTTTGTAAACGTAATACATAATTCAAAATCATGCTAAAAAATATTCTTTCGATTTCAGGCCGACCCGGGCTGTTCCGTCTTGCAAACAGAGGCAAAAACATGCTGATTGTTGAATCCGTTTCAACCGGAAAGCGCACTCCGGCATACGCACATGATAAGGTCATATCTCTTGGGGATATTTCCATATACACAACCGAAGGTGATGTGCCATTGGCACAGGTATTTGATAAAATCAAGCAAGATTCATCATGTCAAGCTGTGGACATAAAGGCTATCGGAAATGATTCGGACATCCGCGAGTATTTCGCCGGAATACTTCCCGATTTTGACAGAGAGAAAGTATACACTTCAGATATAAAAAAACTTCTGACATGGTACAATCAGTTGATTGCCGCTGGATTGACTGACTTTTCAATTGAGGACGACTCTGCCTCTGATGAATCGTCGGAAAAAAACGAAGAAAAGTGAAGATAGAAAAGCGATTTACAGCTAAGGACTGTGTGGTCGATCTGATCGATTATGATTACAATGTCCTGACAGTCCTTAGCCGTTTCTCCCTTCCTCTCGGGTTCGGGAACAAGACAATAGGCGAACTTTGTCGCGAATCGGGGATAGATACGAATGCGTTCTTGTTAATAATAAACTTTCTTCTTTCGGGTGATATCGACAAATCCGCGATGGCGTCTGTGTCACCTGAAGATATAGTGTGTTTTCTTCATAATTCCCACGAATACTATCTTTCTTATAAACTACCTCATATAAGGACGAATCTGCTTGGGGCGTTCGATGATTCATGTGGAAGTATCAATCCGATCATCATCGGATTCTTTGATGACTACACTTCGCTTGTGCGTAAACATTTTGCATACGAAGAAGAGGTGGTATTTCCATATGTTAAGGCTTTGTGTCACGGACAGCCTACCGATTACAGTATAGATGTGTTCGTCCGTAGCCATGACGGGGAGATTGAAGATAAACTCGGAGAATTGAAAAATATCATACTTAGATATTATGCAACGTCTAAGCCTTTCAGGATGTATGACGCATTGGCCGATATATATAATTGTGAAGAGGATCTGATGTCCCACGCCCAGATAGAAAATCACATATTGATACCTTTGATTACAAGGATCGAAAAATTTTAAATCCGTTATGCGACATCTGACGTTTGCCTTGTTGTTACCCTCTGCTATCCAATCGGCCGGAATGAAAGCCATATTAAGAAAGATGCCCGACATTAATTGTGCGGTCGTAGACTTGGATGCCGCAAACTGGATAGAGGACGTGAGCCGGGGGCATCCGTCAGTCTTGATAGCCGATCCGTTATGTTGTGATATCGAATGGGAGGTTCTTAAAAGCGCATCTTCGTTTCCAGTTAAACTGATTGCTTTGCTGAGTCACCAGATGCCGTCAGACTCTATACGTTGGTTTGATGATACATTCTCGGTTTACGATAGTCCTGACAGGATTATTGAAGTTATAAAACGTAACCTTGTTCAAGAATCGGAAGGTGAACGGGCAAAAGATTTAAGTCCCCGGGAAAAAGAAGTCGTCGTGGGGATTGTCAAAGGATTGTCGAATAAGGAAATCGCAGCTGAAATGAATGTGTCTGTCAATACGATAATGACACATAGAAGAAATATCGCTTCAAAATTACACATTCACACACCGGCCGGACTTACAATATACGCGATAGTTTCCAACCTCGTCAGATTGGAAGATATAAAAGCCGATATGGACGATAGAAAATAAGGATTGGATAAACTATCAATGCCTTAATGACCTGAAAAACTCATCACAAAGGGCGGGGGAGTCCTCAAACACACCTTTAGTCTCAATGGTAGTTGTCGCTGAATATTGCTTTTCGACACCACGCATTTTCATGCACAGATGATCACCGGTGCAGACTGCTATCACACCTTTGGCATCAAGTTTGTCCATGACAATTTCGCATATCTGTGAAGTCATCCTTTCTTGCACCTGGAGCCTGCGGGCATAGTAATCCACAAGACGTGCAAGTTTGCTCAGTCCTATTGTTTTTCCGTTAGGGATATATCCGATCGACACTTTGCCGAAAAACGGGAGGATATGATGTTCGCAAAGAGAATAAAATTCGATGTCTTTCACGATAACCATCCTGGAGCCTTCGTGTGTGAAAATGGCTTCATTTATAATTTTGTCGGCATTTTGCCGATAACCGCGTGTGGCATATACGATCGCTTTGGCCGCCCGCATGGGGGTCTTGATCAGTCCTTCGCGCGAAACATCCTCGCCGATAAGTTTTATAATTGCCTCATAATGATCGGCTATCTGTTTGACAATATCGTCATTCACTCCATTTTCCATTATTAACCTGTTTCAATAAATTATACTGATATCGACCATAATCGTTAGTCTCCATGTATATTTACACGATCACGGACAATACGTATTTCCTTACTATATGACGGAAACGCCTTTCGTAATTCTTCTGCTGCGTTATTGGCCTCTTGCTGTGTACGGAAATCTCCTACTTTGAGACGCCAGTAAGGAGACGTGTATATAACGTATGTCTGATATTTAGGGAAACGCGATGAAATTATGCGCTGTTTGGACCGAGCCTCGCTTTTAGCGGTACGGGCGTTGTTATCACTGAAAACCTGCACCCTGTATCCGGCCATTCTTCCGTTGACGGGTCGTGCCGTCTCCTCTTTTTGTTCTTCTTCCTGTACTCCTTCAACCGGAAACAGACGCTGCATTAATTTTTCAGGCTGATTAATGATATTGATACTGTCTTTTGTTATATGGTCTACGATGGTTGCGGTTTCAGAGTCAGCAAGAGCCAATGGAGCAGTAATCGACAAAAGAATTGCGGAAAGAGATATCGATTTCATTGTTAAAGTTTTGGTTGGAGTTTTACAGTTGATAATAATACCCGCACGGAAGCATGGTTGCCCGTGCGGGTTTATATTTTAGCCGTATAGGATGGATCAGAATGCGTTAACGATGCCCATGAACGACTCGGCTTCAAGCGCAGCTCCTCCGATAAGGCCACCGTCTACGTCGGGTTTGGCGAAAAGTTGAGCGGCATTGGTCGGCTTGCAGCTGCCTCCATAAAGAATCGAGGTATTGTCAGCGACTTCTTTTCCGTATTTGTCAGCGATTGTCTTGCGTATAAATGCGTGCATTTCTTGTGCCTGATCGTCAGATGCGGTTTTCCCGGTGCCGATTGCCCATACAGGTTCGTATGCCAATATTATTTTCCCGAATTCATTCGCCTCGAGATTGAAAAGACCTTCTTCTATTTGAGTTTTCACCACATCAAAAAAACTTCCGTTTTCGCGCTGCTCGAGCACTTCGCCTATGCAGAATATGGGGGTGAGACCGTTGTCAAGGGCGAGGCGCACTTTATCTCGTAGAACTTCGGATGTTTCATTGTAGTATTGGCGACGTTCCGAGTGACCTAAGATCACATAAGCAGCCCCGGTTGATGCAACCATAGCAGCCGAAACCTCTCCTGTATAGGCTCCTGACCGATGGTCAGCGCAGTTTTCCGCTCCAAGTCCGAGCTTGGTTTTGTCAATGACATTATTTATAGATGCAAGGTGGGTGAACGGGGCGCAGATCACCACTTCACATTTAGGATTGACGTTTGCAAGAGCCGCATTGACCTCCTCAGCAAGTTTGATGCCTTCGGGCAGCGTGGTGTTCATTTTCCAGTTGCCTGCAACGATATTTTTTCTCATTTTACCTTAATTATTGTTGGGGTTGAAATTCAGTGGCAAAATTAATTATTTCCGTTGAATAATTCAAAAAGAAATCCGTGCGATCATCTCTGCCAAGTTACTTATATTGAATCGCAATTGAAAATAAAAGTTAAAAATTACGGCGGTGTGAGTCAATGTCAATCATTGTCGGATAGATTAACAGGCTATGAGACCGATGTGTTGTTGAAGATTTGGGCAAAAACGTCATAAGGCAATGGCATTTTCAATTTTCATGAAAAATCATGTTGTTTGATAAATATCCGGTATCAGGCAAATTTGAATAATCCGTTCTTTTAAATTATGGCTGTCCCATGCAAAGAATTATTGAAAAAAATCATTAATTTTGCACTTTCGTTGATTTAAATCTAAAACCCATAATAACATATTATAAATTCCGAATGGCAAAAATAGGAAGTAAATGGACCGGAAGTGGTCGTAAGGCCATGCTTCTCGGCAGTGGCGAATTAGGTAAAGAAGTAGCTATCGAATTGCAGCGCATGGGCATAGAAGTTGTCGCATGCGATAAATACGTCAATGCGCCGGCTATGCACGTGGCTGACAAAAGCCGTGTTTTCAGTATGCTTGACGCTGAGGCTTTGCGTGAAGCCATCGTCGAGGAGCACCCTGATCATATCATTCCGGAGGTAGAAGCTATTGCCACACCTGTCCTCGTAGACCTTGAAAAAGACGGTTATAATGTGACCCCCACCGCACGAGCCGCATTGCTGACCATGAATCGTGAAGGTATACGTCGTCTTGCCGCTGAAGAACTCGGTGTACCTACGTCTCCCTATAAATTCGCATCGGACTATGAAGAGTTCAAGGCTGCTGTTGAAAGTGTAGGTATACCTTGCGTAGTAAAACCTATCATGTCATCGAGCGGTCATGGGCAAAGCGTAATCAAGACAGCGGATGATATTGAAAATTCTTGGAAAATCGCACAAGAAGGCGGACGGGCAGGAGTCGGACGGGTTATAGTCGAAGGATTTGTAAAATTTGACTACGAAATAACACTGTTGACAGTACGTTCTGTCGCTGGCACATCATTCTGCGAGCCTATCGGACACATACAGATAGACGGAGACTACCGCTATTCGTGGCAGCCTCAGGCCATGACACCGGAAGCAAAGGCTGCGGCACAGGAAATAGCCCGCAAGGTTACCGATGCTCTTGGAGGCTACGGAATTTTTGGAGTAGAGTTGTTTATCAGTGGTAACGATGTCATTTTTAGTGAAGTGTCACCGCGTCCACATGACACAGGTATGGTCACAATGATATCTCAAGAGCTCAGTGAGTTCGCATTGCACGCACGTGCTTTGACCGGATTGCCTGTACCCGAAATACGCTTTCTCGCTCCATCCGCATCGCGGGCTGTCGTGGTTGAAGGAGACAGCAAAGAGGTGATTATGGACAATCTTGACAAGGTCCTTGAAGAACCCGGAGTTCAAATGCGTATATTTGGAAAGCCGGAAGTTAAGGGACATCGTCGCATGGGCGTGATTCTCGCTACCGCAGACTCCGTGGAGGAGGCACGCGCCAAAGCCGATCGCGCGTATGATAAACTGAGAATAAAGGTGCTTTAAGCACCTTTATTCTCATATTCTTAACGTCCATCTCCTTAAATCTTCCTCTCGACCTTATTACCTTGAAATGCGAAAATACCACTTATCAATACTTGTTTGCCTATTATTGGCTTTATTTACGAGGGTGGCATCGTCTGCCGGAAACATAGGCCATAAAGAAGTGAAGGAAGTTCTTTCACGTCTTGACAAGGAATTGGCCAAGCGTCACATCTATATAGAAAACCGTCGTTCTGGAATTGATTCGCTTCAATCTGTATTGTCGTCAGACAATATGGACCCTCATGACAAACTTGCTATATATCTTTCGCTCGGAGACAGCTACAACGCCTTCAATACGGACTCAGCATTGACGTTTTATACACATGGTTTAGAGCTTGCACATTCATTGTCGATTGACTCTGTCGCATCAAGATTCGAATTGCGACGTGCGACGTACATGCCTTTGTTGGCCTTTATCAGCCAGGCTATAGATTGTTTTGAAAAAATAGATGTCGAGTCATTGCCTCTCGGTATGTATCAGGAGTATTATGACGCTGCCAGACAAATGTATTTCTATATAGCATCGTATTATGTGGATTATCCGGAGATCCACGATGGTTACATGGCCAAGGCTCATGACGCGCAAGCGAAATTGATCACGTTTTTGAAGGCTGGTTCGCCACGTTATATGTTAAACCAAGGGGAATATTATTTCTATCAACAGGAATATTCCAAGGCAAAGACAATATTGATGCTTCTGATCGATATACTTCCGGAAGAAGACAATCTTTATGCGAGAGCATGTCATCTTTTAGCCGATATTTCAAATGCCAGAGGGGAACACCATTCATATGTTTATTATCTCGCTCTTTCATCGATCGCCGATACCAAAGGCGCTACACTTGAAATATCTTCTTTGCAAGAACTTGGACGCATAATGTATCTGAACGGAGATATAAACCATGCATACGATTATCTTTCAACCGCCTTGTCGGAGGCGGTTGAATGTAACGCTCCTCTTCGTATAGTCCAATCTTCACAGGTGTTTCCTATAATAGAGAATGCCCACAAAGCAGAAATGAAGGCATCGAAAACGAGGATCTATATAATTATATCAATAATGGCGATGCTTCTTGTCATTTTAGGAACCACGTTATATATCTTGCATAGAAAAAATAGGCAAGTTAATAAAATGGCTGTCCGTCTTGAAGAGGCCAACAGTACTAAAGATGTCTATATAACCCAGTTCCTGAATCTTTGCTCGATTTATATGGACAAACTTAACCAATTCAACAAAATGGTCAATCGCAAAATAACCACAGGCAAGGTTGAAGATCTGATCAAGATAACCAAACATGGTAAATTTATAGAGGAACAGTCCAAAGAGTTTTACGATGTATTTGATGATGCGTTTCTACACATATATCCAAATTTTGTAAAAGATGTCAATAAACTTCTTCGATCCGACGAACAGATCGTTCTTCGTGAAGGTGAAAAACTCAATACCGATTTGCGAATAATCGCTTTCATGAGACTGGGCATTGAAGAAAGTTCACGTATCGCTCAGATGCTGAATTATTCAGTCTATACGATTTATACTTATCGAAACAAATTGAGAAATCGGGCCATATCGCGAGACTCTTTTGAAAGCGATGTTATGAAAATCAAATCCGTTTCCTGAAATGGATGTGTTTTGATGTAATATTGTTGTTGTAATTATATGATTCTATCTTAATTTCCTTGATTTCATTCTATATTATAGCTTATTTTAATTATATTTTCTTATTGGATATCAAGTGTTTAATAATGTATTATTATTTATATATCCTCAATTTTAGATATTGTCGCTTGTGTGAATGAAGAAATAGCCTTAATTTTGCATTGAAACAGTGAGAAACTTGCGGTTGAAACACCGTATGCAATATCATTTCTGACTGTTTTTAATTATGCATATTTTAGTTTTAGGGTTAGTATAGATTGTTAGTATCTTAGCGTAAAATCATTAGTTATATGAGAAGAATTGCATAATAGTAAATGTGTTTTTATGTTAGGTTTGTAGAGTCTTATTGCTAAGACAACAATACGACTTCTCCGTGAGGAGAGGTCGTATTGTCGTTTACGCACTGATAAGAGATGATTTTTTGGATGGAAACGGTATTATTGTTAACTTCGCGATTTCATAATACTATAGTAGTTGACAATCATGTTTCAACCGTTTTCGCTAAATATCAAGGGAGAGTTGCGCTGGTACAATAGGCCGCAGGTCATGGGTATACTTAACGTGACACCGGATTCCTTTTATTGTGGTTCGAGGGCAATGGACGAAATCTCCATATCCGAGAGAGTAAAGAAACTTATCGTTGACGGTGCTGATATGATTGATATCGGAGCGTATTCGTCGCGTCCTGGCGCTGATGACGTACCTGTTGAGGAAGAGATATCGAGATTGCGTTTGGGGATGGGCATCATACGTCAGATAAATACTGAAATTCCTGTTTCTGTCGACACGTTTAGGGCTGGGGTAGCAAAGATGGCTATAGAGGAGTTTGGCGCTGATATGATAAATGATATTTCAGGAGGAGATCTTGACGTAGATATGTACGATGCTGTCGCGGAAATGAACGTGCCGTATATATTGATGCATATGCGCGGGACTCCTGAGACCATGATGCGGCATACGGATTATGTTGATGTCACGGCTGATGTTATAGACGATCTGTCTCGTAAACTTCGTGAGCTACATCTCAAAGGCGTGTCGGATGTGATCGTCGATCCCGGTTTCGGGTTCAGTAAAACGTGTGATCAGAATTTCATCATGATGAAACATTTACGGTCATTCGATGTTTTAGGCTGCCCGGTGCTTGTAGGAGTGTCAAGAAAATCGATGATAACACGGTCGTTATCCATTTCATCTGAAGAATCTCTTTCCGCGACCGTGGCTTTGAACACGATCGCTTTGACCAAAGGCGCGTCAATTATCCGAGTGCATGACGTGAAAGAAGCTGTGCAGGCGGTAAAATTGTTTGAATTGTCAACATTTTAACACAAAAATCAAATGGACCATTTCGGCATTAAAGATGCGTTTGATATAGCGATAGTAGCGCTTCTGCTGTTTTATCTTTACCGTATAATGAAAGAAAGCGGTACGCTGAACATATTTTTTGGTGTACTTGCTTTCATTGTGGTTTGGGTGTTGACATCGCAGATACTTGAACTTAAGTTGCTTGGATCCATTTTGGATCAGTTTATGGGCATAGGGTTACTTGTGCTTGTTATATTGTTTCAGGATCAGATAAAAAGATTTCTTGTGGAGCTTGGAGACCATAAAAGATGGAGGTTTCTCAAAAAACTTTTCCGTCACGACAAAGGGGAAGGGGCTTCCGATGCTCGAAAATATGTGCTTCCGATAGTGTACGCCTGTATGAACATGTCAAAGACGAAAACCGGAGCTTTGATTGTGATCAGGCAGGAGATCCCATTGGAATCATACGAAAAAAGCGGTGATATTATTGATGCCGACATTAATTCGCGATTGATCGAAAATATATTTTTTAAAAACTCTCCCCTCCACGACGGAGCGATGATCATCGATCGTGACCGGATCAGAAGCGCAGGCTGCATATTGCCGGTCAGCCATGATAGAAACGTGCCACGTGCATTGGGCCTCAGGCACCGCTCCGCCCTTGGCATATCGCAAGCTACCGATGCTTTTGCGATAGTCGTTTCAGAGGAAACCGGAAATATCTCTGTCGCTCATCGCGGTGCATTGACAACCCGATTAAGCTCTACTGAACTGGAACATCGCCTATCACAGGCAATGGCCAATGATTGATATCCCCCTATTGCGTTTTAAGGCCGAACGGACAGAGGGAATTTGTCGTATCGCCATTTGTTTAACTTCGGAAATTTTAGTAATTTTGTTAGCCCGAATGATCGATAGTCACGCCATTCGGTGTCAAGGTTGATTCGTCTGTAATCATGGATGAAAAAAACGGTATTGTAAACATTGAGTAATTATTCATTATATCCCATGTCAGAAGACAAAGAACGCGAAGAAGTTTATAGCGCAAGTAATATACAGGTGCTTGAAGGCTTGGAGGCTGTAAGAAAGCGTCCGGCCATGTATATTGGAGACATCAGTTTCAAAGGATTGCATCATCTCGTATATGAGGTTGTTGACAATTCGATTGACGAGGCTCTTGCAGGTTATGCCACGCATATTGAAGTGACTATCAATAAAGATAATTCCATTACTGTGGTTGATAACGGCCGCGGAATTCCGGTTGACATGCATGAGAAAGAGCACAAAAGTGCTCTTGAGGTGGTGTTGACAGTGCTTCATGCCGGTGGTAAATTTGATAAAGGATCATATAAGGTGTCAGGTGGTCTGCATGGTGTCGGGGTGTCATGTGTAAACGCTCTGTCTTCTTATCTCAGAGCCGAAGTCCGTCGTGACGGTAAGATTTTTATGCAGGAATATTCCTGTGGAAAACCGACGTCCGACCTTCAGGTGATAGGGGAGAGTGACAGCACCGGAACGACTGTTACCTTTCTCCCGGACAGTTCTATTTTTACTGTGACGGAATACGATTATGACACATTGGCAACACGCTTGCGTGATCTTGCGTTTCTTAATGCGGGCATAACGCTTACACTGTCGGATCTTCGTAAAACGGACGCTGAAGGCAATCCACGTACTGAGCGGTTCTATTCCAAAGACGGATTAAGGGAATTTGTTCTCTATTTGGATTCAAATAAAGAATCCCTGATCAATGACGTCATTCATTTGAATACAGAGAGACAAGGAATTCCGGTAGAGGTTGCTTTGACGTACAATAATACTTATAACGAAAACGTCTATTCTTTCGTTAATAATATCCACACTATAGAAGGCGGTACGCATTTGACTGGTTTCCGTCGAGGTCTGACCACGACTTTAAAAAAGTATGCTGAAGACAATAAGTTGCTTGAAAAAGTCAAGGTGGAAGTATCTGGTGACGACTTCCGTGAAGGATTAACAGCGGTTATATCCGTTAAAGTTCTTGAACCACAGTTCGAAGGGCAGACAAAGACCAAACTTGGAAACAGTGAAGTGCAGGGTGCTGTTTCGGCTGCAGTAAGCGAAGCGTTAAGATATTATCTTGAGGAACACCCGCGTCAGGCCAGAGTGATTGTCGATAAGATCGTATTGGCAGCGCAGGCTCGCCACGCCGCTCTTAACGCACGACAGAAAATACAACGTAAATCACCGTTGGCGGGTGGTGGACTTCCTGGAAAATTGGCGGATTGCTCGTCACGTCACGCGGAAGATTGTGAACTGTTTCTTGTCGAGGGTGATTCTGCAGGCGGAACAGCAAAACAAGGCCGCGATAGAACTTTCCAGGCGATATTGCCTCTACGAGGTAAAATATTGAACGTGGAGAAGGCAATGGATCATAAAATTCTTGATAACCAAGAAATCACAAGCCTGTATAGAGCTATGCGTGTGACCATTGGGACCGAAGAAGACCCTATGGAGATCAATCTCTCACGCCTTGCTTATCATAAGATAATAATAATGACCGATGCCGATGTCGACGGAAGCCATATCGCGACGTTGCTTATGACATTCTTCTTCCGCCGAATGCGTCCTATCATAGAGCAGGGATATTTATATCTTGCAACCCCGCCATTGTATAAATGTACACGAGGCAAGGCGGAAGAATATTGCTGGACTGACGCGCAAGTGCAACAGTTTATAGCGATAAACGGAGAAAAAACAAAAGTACAGCGTTATAAGGGTCTTGGCGAGATGAGTGCTGAAGAGCTTCGTGACACGACTATGGATCCGGAACAACGGTTGCTTAAGCAGGTTACTATAAACGACGCTGTCGAGGCGGACCGTATATTCTCAATGCTTATGGGTGAGGATGTGGCTCCGCGTCGTGATTTTATCGAATCGAACGCTAATTACGCCAATATAGACGCCTGAACCAATCATGTTAAACCTCGGTTATATATAAACCAACTCACACCGAAACTATTATGGCTCAATCCTCTAAAAATGAAGCCGGCATACGAATCAGTTCCACACTTGCAAAAAAAGTGGAATATTTTGTCGCGCAGCAAAACAACAACACCTATAATTATAAACAGGTGGCTCATTCCATTGGTGCGAAAACAGCGGCACAGCAGCGTAATATCGCATTAATGTTGGTTGAAATGGCATTTAAAGGTGAGATCATAGAAGTTTCTCCGGGAAAATATAAATCACCGCAGCGAGGTAATGAGGCCACTGGCGTTTTTGTACGTCGCAGCAATGGCAAGAACTCTGTGGTCACGGATACTGACGGTGAAACCATATTTGTGGCCGAACGCAACTCGATGCATGCTCTTAACGGAGATCGTGTAAGAATAAATATTGCAGCTCATCGCAGAGGAGCGGAACCGGAAGCCGAGGTTATCGAGATAATCGAAAAGAAGGAACAAACGTTTATCGGAACTCTTAAAGTTGACCGTCATTTCGGATATCTGTTGACGGATTCGAAATTTCTCTCGACAGACATTTTTATTCCCAAAGCAAAACTCAAAGGTGGCGAAACCGGTGACAAGGCTGTTGTACGTATAACCGAGTGGAAAGATGATTTTAAAAACCCAAGCGGAGAGGTCATAGATATCCTTGGAAAAGCTGGAGAAAACAATACCGAAATCCATGCGATACTCGCTGAATTCGGATTGCCGTACAAATATCCGTCGACCGTGGAAAAGGCTGCAAGTAAAATTCAAGCGGGAATTACCGATGAGGTCATAGCACAGCGTATTGATATGCGTAATGTTCTCACATTTACGATAGACCCCGCTGACGCGAAAGATTTTGACGACGCCCTTTCTTTCAGACGTCTTTCAGATGGTCGATATGAAATCGGTGTACATATCGCTGATGTCACGCATTATGTATATCCAGATACAATTATCGACCGCGAGGCTCAGAGGCGGGCCACTTCGGTCTATCTTGTCGATCGTGTCGTGCCGATGTTGCCGGAACACCTATGCAATGGCATCTGTTCATTGAGACCGGATGAAGAAAAACTCGCATTTTCAGTGATATTTCATATTGATGACGATGCTAAGGTTCTCAGTTCAAAGATAGCCAAGACTGTCATTAAGTCAGACCGGAGATTCTCCTATGAAGAAGCTCAGCAAGTTATCGAGACCGGAAAAGGGGATTATGTTGATGAGATTCAAAAAATGAATGAGCTTGCTAAGCTTCTTCGTCGGCAACGTTACGATAACGGGTCTGTAGAGTTCGACCGTGCGGAAGTAAAATTCAACATTGACGAAAAAGGAAAACCGTTAGGCGTATTTTTCAAAGTGTCAAAAGATGCGAATAAGTTGATCGAGGAGTTCATGTTGTTGGCCAATAAGACAGTGGCTGCGTTTGTGGGAAAACCGGAAGGAAAGAAAAAGCCCAAAGCTTTCGTATACCGTGTTCATGATGTCCCTGATCCGTCACGTCTGTCTGATTTTGCCGCGATAGCCCGTAATTTTGGTTATAAGGTAAAATCTTCAGGTACACCCAGAGATATCAACCGTTCGATCAACCGTATGCTTGACGAGATAAAAGGTCGTGGAGAAGAAAATTATCTTTCCACACTCGCAATCCGTTCAATGGCAAAAGCGATTTATACGACTGACAACATAGGCCATTATGGATTGGGGTTTGATTATTATACCCATTTTACCTCGCCCATACGCAGGTATCCGGATATGATGGTTCATCGTCTGCTCGAAAAATATCTTGACGGAGGCAGAAGTGCAAATCTTCAGAAACTCGAGGAGCAATGCAAACACTCCAGCGAGATGGAACAGCTTGCTGCTACAGCGGAGAGATCGTCTATAAAGTATAAGCAGGTAGAGTATATGCAAGAGCATATAGGCGACACTTATTCTGGGATTATTTCAGGAGTTACTGAGTGGGGACTATATGTGGAATTGAATGACAATCTTTGTGAAGGACTTGTGCCTATGCGAGATCTTGCTGACGATTACTATGATTTTGACGAAAAGAATCATTGTCTTGTAGGCCGTAGGCACAACCATCGATATCGTCTTGGAGACAACGTAAATATAAAAGTCGCCCGGGCAGATCTTGAGAAAAAATTACTTGATTTTGTCCTTCTTGATGACAAAGGCAATGTTTTGCGAGGAGAAGACCACATGGGGTCAAAAATGTCTGTTCCGCAAGCCCTGTCACACAATGGCAAGAAAAAGCGTAGGCGTAAGTAACAATTTTATGACACCACTTGTCATATATCACTATGAAAGATTTTGATGAATATCTTAAGATGGTCAATGACGCCATCGCGACCATGAAGTTGCCGGATACTCCGGCTGGGCTGTATGACCCTATAAAGTATACCCTTGACTGTGGAGGGAAACGTCTGCGTCCGGTGCTTGCGTTGGCTGCTTGTCAGGCAATGGGAAAAGAGCCAATGACGGCTATTCATCAGGCTATAGCGATTGAGGTTTTCCATAATTTCACTTTATTACATGATGATGTCATGGATAAAGCTGACATTCGCCGTGGCCGACCTACTGTTCACAGAAAGTGGAATGAGGAGACTGCCATATTGTCGGGCGACGCGATGCTTACCACTTCGTCCATGTTGTTGGCGATCAAATGCGGGGAACATCTCGCTTCGGCCTTTGACCTGTTTAATGGCACAGCCATGAATGTATATGAAGGCCAACAATTTGACATGGACTTTGAAAAAAGATCCGATGTTACAGTAGAGGAGTACATGGAGATGATTCGTCTTAAAACTTCGGTACTTCTTGGTTGTGCCTGTGGTATGGGAGCTTTGATGGCAGATGCTTCATTTGAATCGCAATTGACTTTTTTTAATTATGGCGTAAATCTTGGTCTCGCTTTTCAATTACAGGACGATTATCTTGATACTTACGGAGATCCGAAGACATTTGGGAAAGCTATTGGTGGTGATATACTGAATGACAAGAAAACATGGCTTCTGATAACAGCGTTGAAAGAGGACACGACAGGTACTGTCCGCGGTCTTATAGGTAATAATATCAGCCCTGAAGAAAAAATAGTGAGAGTGCGGGGTATTTATGACGGACTTAATTTGCCTGACCGGATACATGAACTCATAGGCGCATACATAGATTCTGCTATATCTTGTTTGGATCAGCTTGAAATAATGCCGGAAGCCCGAGCGTTTTTTATTGATCTTGCTTTAAAATCAGCTACCCGAAATAAATAATATCCGGTAAACAGATGATAGTTGATACCCATACACATCTTTATCTTGACGAATTTGGTTCTTCATCGGGTGAAGTTGTTGAACGCGCTATTGCTACAGGGGTCGGCAAGATGATTTTCCCTAATGTCGATCTTTCCACCATTAAGCCTATGAATGAATTGCATGCAGCCTATCCGTCTAATACTTATATGGCCATGGGGCTTCATCCGACAGAAATAGGAGACAATTGGAAAGAGGACATTTCCAAAATCAGAGAAGAGCTTGACGAGAACCATAGACAATATATCGCGATCGGAGAAATCGGAATTGACTTGTATTGGGATAGGACATACAGAGAATGTCAGATGTTGGCTTTTTCAGAACAGATCGAATATGGAATAAAAGAAGATCTTCCTGTAATAATTCATTGTAGGGATGGTCTTGACGAAGTCCTTGAGATTTTGGACGGATGCTCTGAAATGCCTCGCGGAGTTTTTCATAGTTTCGGTGGAGACGCAAAGGATGTGGAACGTATCCGTAAGCGAGGCGATTTTTATTTCGGAATAAACGGGATTGTCACTTTTAAGAATTCATCTCTGTCGAAAATTCTTCCTGAGATCGGTTTGGAACGTATTCTACTTGAAACGGACTCTCCTTATCTTGCTCCTGTCCCATTCAGAGGTAAAAGAAATGAAAGCGCTTATATCGTCAACATTGTCGGAAAAGTTGCTGAAACGTTTAATTGTGGATATGATACGGTCGCAGACGTTACAACAGCGAATGCTTCGTCTCTTTTTCGGATATAATCTAGCATAGACACTCTAAATAATAGTTATTTTGGGAATAAATAAAAAATATGGGCATCGGAATTTATCTTTCGTCATATTGATATTTTCATTTATAAATTGTTTGGCGCAGGATTCGTGTTGGGTGCAAGTCAGAATACCGGTGGCATGTATACGTGACGGGAAAGGACATTCTTCAGAAATGACATCTCAAGCCATCATGGGTACTCCGTTATTGGTCTTGGATGATGACGATGAATGGATCAGGATAAAATCGCCTGACGGCTACGAGGGATATATGAATGTTTCAAGCATTGTTCGAAAAAGTCATAATGATATCATATCGTGGCGTACAAGTAAAAGACTTGTATCTATGTCTCTACCTGAAATAAAAGTGTATTCATCCTCAGGCCATCATGGGAATAGAGATGTTGTCACGGAATTGACATTAAGTTCAATTATCGAGTGTATCGAGTCAACAGATTCTGTAAGCAAAATCAGATTGCCTGACGGTCGCGAAGGTTATGTTGAAACAAAATCATTTATTCCTATCGAAAAATGGGCCTCGCGTGAAACAGACACAGAAGAGATGGTAGAGAATGCGTATTGGATGATGGGTACGCCATATCATTGGGGCGCGTGTTCAACCAAAGCAGTCGACTGTTCAGGTCTTGTAAGAGTGGTGTATTTCAACAACGGGATACTGACCTTACGTGATGCACGTCAGCAGATTGATATAGGCAAGCGCATAGGGCCTTCCGATCTGAATTCTTTACAACGTGGAGACCTGCTATTCTTTTCAAACACACCAGATGGCCGGATATCACATGTGGCCATATATGACAACAACGGGGTCTATATTCATTCTTCCGGACTTGTAAAGACAAATAGAATGGCGAATGACGATCCGGATTATAGCAATCGATATTATCGTGGCGCGTCAAGAATAAAGGGAATGACCGGAACTTCCGGTATCATACAAATGTGTGACCATCCATGGTATTTCAATAAGTGATGCTTTAATTTAAATCATATTATAAATTTATAATATAACATCGTGATATCATTTTTTATCTGTCTTTCGCTCTTAATTACTGCTTATTTCACCTATGGACGTTATCTTGAACGTCTTGCGGATATAGACTCAAAACGGCCCACACCTGTGGATAAAATGGAGGATGGAGTCGACTATATAAAGTTACCGCGATGGAGGGTGTTTCTGATCCAGCTTCTGAATATTGCAGGTACTGGTCCTATCTTTGGTGCTATTCTCGGTGCGTGTTTTGGCCCGGTAGCGTTTTTGTGGATTACTTTCGGTGGTATCTTTTTCGGTGCGATGCATGATTTTTTGTCAGGAGTAATGATAATGCGTCATGATGGGCGAAGCCTTCCCGAAATCATAGGAGTATACCTTGGACTGTCTACACGTGCGGTTGTAAGAGTATTTTCTGTCGCGCTTATGGTGCTTGTCGGTGCAGTCTTTATACTAAGTCCTGCGGAGCTTTTGGCGAGTATGATTCCTGATGTCGCAAAGAATATATGGGTTTGGATAATACTTGCATACTACATATTGGCAACGATGCTTCCTGTCGACAAGGTAATAGGAAAGATATATCCTGTGTTTGGTATTGCGCTTGTCGCTATGGCAGTTGGTCTTCTCGGTGCACTTTTTATTGGTGATTACAATATTCCGGAAATAACGACTATTCACAATTATCAGCTTGACCCGGGAAAACTCCCCATAATTCCTACCTTGTTTATAACTATCGCGTGTGGAGCTATTTCCGGATTCCATGCCACTCAGACACCGTTAATGGCAAGATGTATCACAAACGAAACGAAATGTCGGTCTGTGTTCTATGGAGCAATGATTTCTGAAAGTATAATCGCATTGATATGGGCGGCTATAGCAATGGCCTTTTTTCATGGTCCTACAGCTCTTGGAGAGCAATTGGCTCGACATGGGGGAAATGCCGCATGGGCTGTAGATGTAATCGCCAACTCGACTTTGGGTAAAGTAGGTGCGGTGCTGGCTTTGCTTGGAGTCGTGGCAGCCCCGATAACCTCGGGAGATACCGCGTTCAGGGGGGCGCGCCTGATGGTCGCTGACATATTTAATATTGACCAACGACCTATAATAAAAAGGTTTGTTATCTGCATTCCGCTGTTTATTATAGGGTATGGAATAACGCTTGTAAATTTCGATGTTATCTGGCGTTATTTCGCATGGGCCAACCAGACCCTTGCCGCGGTAGTGCTATGGTCGATCTATGTATGGCTTGCGCGACGCGGCAAGAACTATTGGGTGGCAATGATTCCTGCAATAGCGATGACGTTTGTCGTGACGTGTTTTGTGTTTACCTCTCCACAATTTTTGGGCATCGAAAACCGCGTAATCGCATATTTATTATCCATTATAGCGACTGCTATTTTCGGATTACTGGCATACAGACGTATAGATAATTCAGTTATTATCCAGGAAAATAAGCAAATCAAATCATGATAGTTTTAAACACAACATTTCACGTACATATTAGCGCTGATGCCTGTTTTCACAATTGGGTCACGACAAAATATCTGCCTAACGGTAAAAAGGCTGATCTTGTATCTCCATCTTTCCTTCGGCTCATGATAAATGTTCAGGAAGAGTGTAACAGCTATGCCATAAGTTTTAAAGCTGCGACAATTGAAGACGCTATTAATTGGCACGACGGGGAAGGTGCGGACATGCGCAATGAATTGTGCAAAAAATATGGTGATAAAATATTGTTCTTCACCACTTATATGGATGAACTTTCGATTGAATGAATATTCCAAACATCGTATACGACAAAATAATCATAGGGATTGATCCCGGGACAAATGTCATGGGATATGGTATTCTCGGTATAACCGGAAAAACACCTTCGTTGATAGCGATGGGTGTGGTCAAGCTTAATAAGTTTGACAGCCATTACCTACGTTTGCTCCGCATCCATGAGCGGGTGATAGGTCTTGTCGAACAATTTCTTCCCGATGAAATGGCAATCGAGGCTCCGTTTTTCGGGAAAAACGTACAGTCCATGCTTAAGTTGGGACGAGCCCAGGGTGTAGCCATGGCTGCGGCATTGTCACGAGATATACCTATAACGGAATATGAACCTCGTAAGATAAAAATGGCTATAACAGGCAATGGAGCCGCGAGTAAAGAACAGGTAAAAGAAATGTTGCGAAGGATACTCGTTATTTCAAGTGACAAACTTGAAATCGAACTTGACGCAACCGACGCTCTTGCTGCTGCGTTATGTCATTTTTATGAATCTACACGTCCCGTAAAAGCATCCGGGCCTAAATCGTGGAAAGATTTTATCGTTAAAAATCCTGATAGGGTCAAGTGAAGTATTGCAACGAGTGGTCTATAACCCTGAAAAATTTCAATCAACCCGTCTTCGACGCAAATTTCGTAGAAAGAATCCAAAATGTCGTGCTATCGTAGGTAAAACACCGTAGTAATAACACATTATTTTGAAGCGTTCCCATAAAGATGTTTTATGGTGCGCTGTGGTTATTCCTCCGGATAGATAGTCAATAATGATTTTATCAATATATAGATTCCTGTGTGACCGTTGTAGACACCTTATACACCATTCGAAATCAGCTGAATATTTGTATCGGGTATCATAATTATCTACCAGCTTTCGTAAAACTATGAATGCCTGGTGACAAACGACCATACCATTTTTAAAACTATCAAGAGTCAATATGGCCGGTGCGGTCAGATGACGGTCTCCGATCCTATTCCCGGACTGATCTACGATTTGTGTCTGGCCATAGACTATACCTGGATAATCATTGTCCATAATTTTGTCTGCGATCGTCTCCAATGTTTTTGATGAATGGAACGCGTCTCCAGCGTTTAAAAATATGACGTAATCACCTTTGGCCAAACCAAGGCCTTTGTTCATTGCGTCATACAGACCTTTGTCAACTTCCGAAATCAATATAATTGTGGGATTTTCTGTCTGCTGTATGATTTCAAGAGTACCATCGTTGGATGCACCGTCAATTATAATATATTCAAACAATTTAAAAGTCTGCTCTCCCACGCTTTTCAATGTGGTTGCAATCGTATCTGCGGCATTGTATGTTACAGTGATAATTGAAAAGAGCGGATTCATAGTGACAGAAATTTAATGGGGGTTCGGTGGATTTAATTACAAACAAATATATCCGATAAATGAAAAAATACATTTATCGTATTTTAGGTACTTTAGCCAATTATTTGAGACAAATGTAAGTAAATGTTCACTGAAAAACAAATAAAAACGCCCGTCGGTATGTCAAAATCGGCGAGCGTATACATTTAAATTAGAATTGGCTGTTTACCTTTGAATGAGTGAAACGATCATGTCCTTACTGTCCTCGCTTTCTTGAAACGAGATTTTACCTTCACGGGCAAGCCAGCCAAGAGCAGCAAAAAGCTCCTTTTCTGTTTTGATTTTAGTAATCTTTTTTAACTGTTTTGTTCCAAGTGCATCCGCGTCGTTAAGGGCGGCCCATACGCATCCTGCGCTCAAGCCGATAGTGTCAATGTTCATTATTTTATATAAATTATTACACAAAGTTCTGAATATATAATCGTGATGGCTCAATGAACCCACAACGTAACAACAAGTTTATATACATAAAAGTTCATAAGGCATTACCGTTTAATTGTAAATGCCTTATGACAAAGAATAATTATTGATTATGAAAAAATCATTTCTTCAATATTATGTATGATTTAAGCGGAGCGAGCGACCCTTTGATGACACCGTTTTCCACTTCAAAATTCATGCCATGAACCTCGTCATTGTATTTGCCGTCGGGCAGTGTGGTTTTTAATGTTTCTATTTTACGTGGTGCATTCGAGATATTTATCAGTACGGCTCCCACGTTTCCTCGGGCAACTTCGATTACTGATCCGTCATGAGAAGCGTATATCTTTTCCGGCTCACCTGTCATTGCCCGGCGGAATTTATTAACGGCTATCACTTCGGGATGTTTGAACTCATCGTTTCCTCGCGCTCCAACACGATTGTTGCCCCAATAGTTTTCACGGGTACTTCCGGCGGGACGGCTAAAAAATAATGGGGTCCCGTTTTGGCGGGCTGCAAGAAACACCCATCCCATTCTGATCTGCTCATCGCTGAGACCGGCCGATTCGTGCTCGTTGGCATAGGTGTCATGAGATTCTACCCATGTCACCAAATGCCTCCCGTCAACAGGATGATGCCATTCAAGAAGTGAATCTGCATTGAAGTCTGAATTTGATAAAACTGTCCGTAACGCATGTCCATATGCGCTTGCTGTCAGATCCATATATTCGGCATATTCTTCTTCTTTAACGTTTTTGTCTTGAAGCACCTCTCCATATATGAATAGAGAGTCTGCAGGGACAGCAAGTCTTATGCCGTTGACTTCTTCACGACCTGTTGCTATGTCCCAAAAATTATTGCGTGTAGACAGGGAGTCGAGGGGATCTGTGGGTAGACCGATATGCTTCGCTGTGTCATAGCGAAACCCTTTAACTCCCAAGCTAAGCAGGTCATTTATATATGTCATATAATAATGTTGGAAATCGGGGTTTTCCGTATTGACATCAGGTAGCCCACCCATCATCCCTGTAGTGCACTGATAACGGTCGTTATAATCCTGGATAAGATTGAAACCATTTGCATGAAACAGTTTGTCATGACCACCTACCGCTGCATCAAGAGTAGGGAGTACAGCTGTATGGTCAACAGCAGTGTGGTTAGGCAGCACGTCAACTATTATTTTTACGTTATATTTTGCCGCGCTGTCCATCATTGACTTAAACTGCTCCCTATTTCCAAGTAGATAGTTGCCTATTTTCCAATCTGTAGGCTGATAATAATAGTACCATTTGCCTTTGATTGAATCACCTTCATTTGAATAAAGGGCCATACCTCCGTCTTCTCCGACAAAGCATGTATTAGCCGGAGAGGTTTGTATGAATGAATAGCCGGCTGAGGCTATGTCTTTCATATTCGCGGCTATCGTATCAAATGACCATGACCAGGCGTGGAGTATAACATCGTCATTGGTATCCGCTTTTCCAGTAATATTATCGGAACTACATGCTGTGAGCCCTACGATGCCTACAATGGCATAACAAAAGTGTTTTTTCATTTTAAAAATATTGGAAAATGTAAGTATGTGGTAAGTATGATAAATTTACAGCGCAAAGTATCATGCGTAAAGCACGAGCGCGGTCAGATATAATAAAGTTGCAGGCACGACCAATAAAAGCGAGTCTATACGGTCGAGTATGCCCCCATGTCCAGGTAGTATATTTCCTGAATCTTTTACCCCTATAGCCCGTTTAATCATCGACTCTACAAGATCTCCCCATGTCGAGAACGCACCGACTACTAGCCCGAGGCCACAGAGACCGGCTATAGATATATTTTCAAAATGATTCGGGAAACAAAATTTAAAAATAAAGGCCGACGAAACAGCGAATGCCATTCCTCCGATAAAACCCTCCCATGATTTTTTGGGAGAAATACGAGGGAACAATTTATGTTTGCCTAATAACGATCCTACACAAAAAGCCCCTGTATCATTTAACCAAATCATTATAAACATGGCCAATAATAAATATTTACCATCGGGAAGGGTATAATACATCGACATAAGGCCCAATGGAAGAGCGATATACATTTGGCCCATATAGGAATATGCAAGTTTTGAGTGAGGTGATGATTCATGGCTGTATATCTGCATGACCAAACGAACGGTCAGATAAAGGAGATATACGGTAAAGAATGTCCCTCCGAGCACAGCGGTTGTAAACGGAGAAAGCAATGAAAGATTTACGCAACATAAGCCGGTACATAAAATCATACCTCCCGCTATATCTACCACAAGCGTGGTTATATTTTCGCCTTTGACGGATGAATTACATAAATGATAAAATTCCCAAAGAGCGAGTATAGCTATCAATGAGAAGAAAATGATGAAATACCATCCACCTGTTAATACTGTAAAACAAATCAGAGCAACGTATATAATTCCTGTTATGGTTCTTGCTATCAGATTTTTCATTATAATTTGGATAAATTTTTGCAAAAATAGCGAAATTTCACTTATGTAACAATCATATTCAGGTTTTATTTACTGTAAAGGATTGAATGACCGGTAGCCATAATCAGGATTACCGACTCTTGTATTTAACTTTTTAAAGATATTTTAAAACATTTGTAGTACTTTTGTGGTTTATTGTACATAGCTTATGGTTTTCGAGACCAAACGTCAGGCTGTCTCATACCATAGTTGATATTCTCACGTTTGTCAAACAATTAAAAATAATGCGTTTTGAGCCATAATATAGCGAAAAAGCTCCTGAAAGTTTTTCTATGGATCATATTCAGCATCGTTATAATAGCCATAGTAATACCGGTGCTTGTTTATATGCCTTTCGTACAGGATTTTGCTTTAAAAACCGCAACGGAATATTTTTCGGAATCAACAGGCATGAAAATTGATATCGGCAAATTAAGGCTTGGATTTCCGTTAAAATTAAATATTGACGACGCTGTTGTGATTCAGGAGAATGGTGACACGATGCTTACATCAAAACACGCGTTGGTTAATATAAAATTTATGCCCTTATTAAGAGGGAAAGTAGATGTCGGAAGCCTGAGACTTGATTCGTCTTTTTATCAGTTTGGCAACTCTGATTCGACAATGTGGCTCCGAGCAAACATATCAAGTGCGAACATTGATGGGACAGACATTGATATGCACAATGCGGATATAAATTTATCAAACGCTCATATCAATGGAATAAAAGTAAAGCTCAGGATTCTTGAAGACAGCACCTCCGCTCCTTTGGATACGACAAAATCCACTCCGTGGAACATTTATGCCGGATCTATCAAAGTGAGTGATTTGCATTATGAAATGTCTATGGAATCACTAATCGATTCTTTGGGATGCCGTGTAGATGCCATGGAACTCACGGAAGCCACTGTTGATATGGGAAGGAAATTGATTTTAGGACGAAGTTTGAATGTTGATAGTGTTTCGGCATCATACATATATCCTATAACAGAAACAACAAGCGAAAATAAAAACACAGATATTTCGGAGAATACAGATAAAACAGAATCATGGACCATAAAAGCTGAAACATTGCGCCTTACAGCTAAAGACGCTCTATATGCACAAAATGGAGTGAAACCTTCAATAGGATTTGACCCTGCGTATATTCGATTGAATGACATTGCGATAGAGATAGATTCTTTCTACAACAAGGGCTCCGACATCCGTGTTCCGCTAAAGCGTCTTCAAGCAACGGAACGGTGTGGGATAAGTCTTTACGGTGATGGCGTCTTTTCAATGGATAGTGTGAAGATGACAGCCCGGAGTTTCGTTTTAGAAACACTGCGTTCATCGCTAAAATTAGATGGTGAAATGGGTATGGGCGATCTTCTTAAAGACAAATCATTACCATTGATGTTAAAGGCTACGGGACGTATCGACCCTAAAGAAATCGCAATGGTCATGCCAGAAATGCAGCATCTATTAAAACCTTTGAAACCATTATCATTGTCCGCTGATATTGAGGGTAATACAGGAGTTTTGAATGTCTATTCCATTAATCTCAGAATGCCGGACATTATACAGCTGTCATTGCAAGGAGAAGTGGCAAACCCGTTCGATCCTTCAAGATTGGGTGGAGAGCTTTCGATGGATGGACATCTTGCCAATATGACTGAGAAGCAGTTCTCTTTCTTGCCTGTTAAAATGTTACCTGCTCTTGCAATTAAAGGTACGGTGGATTACTATCCGGAAAGGGTATCTGGAGATTTCAATGTGACTACACGTAACGGAGAACTTGCTGGTATCGGGCGTTGGAATGGTAGAGCCGAATCGTATGATGCTTCGTTGCGCCTTGACGAATTTCCGGTCGACGCATTTATGCCTGAACTCGGCATAGGAAGGGTAACGGCATTGGCGACGATTGACGGTAAAGGATATAACCCCATGAAAAAGACCTCTTTTATCGATGTAGACTTCAAATTAAACGAAGTCGAATATAATAATGAGACGTATAATGATATAGCTCTTGAGGCTTCTCTTCATAACGGAGACGCTGCTGGAACCCTTAGAAGTTCGAACATAAATATGAATGCCTCTGCGGATTTTAAGGCTCGTCTTGATGGAGATACTGTACGCTGGGACATCGTTTCCGATATTCGTAATCTTGATCTTCTCGCTCTCGGTCTGTCAGATTCTCTGAACCGTGGAAATCTGAATGTCAGAACAGACGGATATTACAACATATCGAGCTTAGAAATAGATGCTGATGCGAATATCTCACATCTGACCTGGAATCTTCCAGGAGCCGATATCGTTTCATCTATGCCCATTGATATCGATCTATCGTCTTGCGATTCTCTACTGGATGCGAAAGTTCAAAATGGAGACTTAAAGTTTGAGCTCATTTCCCGTACTCCATTATTGTCATTTATCGACGCTTTAGGCAACGGAATGTCCGAGGTAAACAAGCAGGTTGACAGCATGAGGATAGATGTCGAAAAACTGCACCAAGTCTTTCCGAGATTAAATATGGTGCTTGATATGGGGAAAAACAATGTCGCTTCTTCATTTTTGAAAGAAAACTCCAATATTGAGTTCTCACGTCTCGTGGCAGGATTGCACAACGATTCGGTAATTTCAATGAACACATTCGTGGATGGTTTTGTTTCAGGTTCCACACGTCTGGATTCTGTCTCATTTAATGCTATGCAGCATAGCCAATATCTTGTGTATCGTGCGGAAATAAATAATCGTCCTGGCACTTTTGATGATTTTGCTCATGTTGCAATGAACGGTTTTGCCGGCATAAACCGTCTTTCCGTATTCATGAATCAGCATAATATCAAGGGCGAAAAAGGGTTTAATTTCGGACTTTCAGCTATATTGAAAGACAGTGTGGTCACAATAAAGTTAGTCCCGCTTAAACCGACTATCGCATATAAGCCATGGACCATAAACAAAGACAATTTCATAAGTTTAAATCTTACAAACAGGCATCTTGATGCGAACCTTGCGTTAAAAGGTGACAATAGCTTCATAAAGTTGTTTACTGAGCATCCGGCAGAGACAACCGATTCATTAATGGAACATGCGCATCAGTCCGAAAACAGCCAGGAAGATCTCATTTTACAGGTATCACAGGTGCATCTACAAGATTGGCTTTCGATCAATCCGTTCGCTCCTCCGATCAAAGGCGATCTTAATGCTGACATAAGATTCAGGTATGAAGATAATGTGCTAACAGGAAAAGGAAGTGTTGGTCTAAGTGATTTATTCTACGGACGTGACCGTGTCGGGACATTCGATCTTGATGTAAATGTGTCAAATTCCATTGGGGGCAGACTTATGGCCGATGTCAGTCTTATGGTGGATTCTGTAAAGACTATCACGGCCCAGGGTGTTCTTAACGACAGCACTATGGAAAATCCGTTTCTTCTGGATTTTCGTATGATCAAATTTCCGCTTCGTGTGGTAAACCCGTTTATCCCTCAAGGAATGGCGACACTTAACGGTATGCTTAACGGAGAGATGAAGATAACCGGGGATATGACTAAACCAGTATTCAACGGGTTTATAGATTTTGATACCACAAGTGTCAAAGTAAAAATGCTTGGCACATCATTCCGTTTCTCTGAGGAAAAGATACCTGTCGATAGTGGGATAATATCGTTTAACGACTTCATGATAAAAGCGGCAAATGACAATCCTTTGGTCGTTAACGGAACTGTCAATGCCCGCAATTTGGCCAATTTGGCATTGAACCTTGATTTAAAGGCTAAAAATATGCAAATCGTAAACAGCACCAGGCCTCACGGAGCGGATGTCTACGGAAAGGCTTTTGTAAATGTGGATGCATCGGCAAAAGGGGACATGAAATTTCTTAAGGTCAACGCGGATCTCAGGCTCTTGTCTGGGACAAACATAACGTACATATTATCAGAAACCGCACAATCTTTGAGCTCCCAAAGCACTGAGGATATGGTCCATTTTGTTCAGTTTAACGACACTACCGGTATTTCAAAAGCTGACTCAATCGTAGTAAGTTCAATGGCTCTTGATCTGGATGCGCGCTTGCGGATTGATAACGGTTCCACTATCAATGTTGATTTATCTGCCAACGGTTCAAACCGTATACACCTTCAGCCAAGTGGCGATGTCACATTCTCAATGTCTGAACTTAATGGAGACAGGATGACAGGACGTATCGATATTAACAGTGGATTCGTAAGATATACACCTCCTTTCATGAGTGAAAAACAATTTGAATTCCAAGAGGGCTCTTATGTCGCTTTTAACGGTGAGTTAATGAATCCACGCCTGAATATAAAGGCTATTGATGTGATGAAAGCAAATGTTACTCAACAAGGTCAAAATTCACGTCTTGTTAATTTTGATGTGATTCTTACGGTAACCAATACGCTTGAGAGTATGAATATAGCCTTTGATCTGGCGACAGATGATGACATAACCGTACAGAACGAACTTGCGTCAATGTCGGCTGAACAGCGAGCCAACCAGGCAATGAATCTATTACTATACAATGTTTATACGGGAGCCGGAACGAAAGGCAATGCCAATTTGTCAGGCAATCAATTGTACTCATTCCTTACATCCAAACTAAACTCATGGGCCGCTAACAATATCCGTGGCGTAGACATATCATTCGGGATAGACCAATATGACAAGACATACGGAGGGGCTACGTCTTCAACCACATCTTACAGTTATAGGTTAAGCAAAACATTTTTCAACGACCGTTTTAAAATTGTAGTTGGGGGAAATTACTCGACCGATGCAGATGCGGATGAAAATTTCTCACAAAACCTCGTAAATGATATTTCATTTGAGTATATGCTAAATAAATCGGGGTCGATGTATATCAAGATATTCAGACATACTGGTTACGAAAGTATTCTTGAAGGCGAAATAACACAGACTGGCGTAGGTTTTGTATTTAAAAAGAAATTGAACACACTTTGGGAACTGTTCGGAATTCGTCGGGACTAATAACCTTTGTATGGTGTCTTATCACGAGAAATTCTAATATTTTAATTTGTAAAGCAGTGAAAAAGATAATTATATATATTGTCGCTTGTCTGGTTCTTGCAGGCTGCTCAACGACAAAGAGACTTGGCAAAGATGACATCCTTTACACGGGTTTGAAAGGTGTTAAGATAACTACTCCGGATAACATGAAATTTCCGAGAGAAGTTGAAAGTTCTCTTACTGAAGCCGTCTCCGTAAAACCGAACAATTCTTTGCTCGGTTCGCCATCGATACGCTACCCGTTCCCTTTGGGACTATGGGTTTACAATAATTGGCCAAATCCGCCCAAAGGAATCAAACATTGGATATACGAGAAACTTGCGACTGCCCCCGTTCTTGTAAGTGATGTCAGACCAGAAGTAAGGGTACACATGCTTGATCAGATACTCGACAATAATGGATATTTCTCAGGTACATCTTCTTTCGAACTTGTGCAGAAAAAGAATAAGAAAAAAGCATCGATACTTTATAAGGTGAATGTTGGGAAACCATACATTATTGATTCCATAATTTTACTCCCAGACACAACACGTCTTAACCATCTGATTGATTCGGTAGCGAGAAAATCAAAATATCTGCAAACGGGATCACGATATTCATCCGATTCATTGTCAGTCCTGCGCATCAATATCGCAAATGCCGTCAGGAACCGTGGATTTTATTTCTTTAGACCTGAGTACATTCAGTATTTTGCAGACAGCACTATCAACCAAGGCAATATAGCACTAAAACTCGATCTTGCAGACAATACTCCATCGATGGCGATGACAAACTATCGGACTGGGGAGATAACTACATATATCTATCGGAATAACGGTGGTGGAACTCCGGATACGACAGAGACTGATAAGGGAACTCTTATACGGTATCTTCCAGGGAGACTACGTAACGGTCTGATACCATCATGCATAGCTTTTCGGGAAGGACGTACATTTTCAGTGAGACAAATGAACACGACACAGACTCGACTGGCTCGTCTCGGAATTTTTAATAACATAAATATAAATGTTGTCCCTGACACTTTAAGTCCGGACAGAGATTTGCTTGATGTCGTGATCGAATGTACTTATGACAAACCGCTTGAAGCTTCGGTCGAAGCAAACCTCTCATCTAAATCCAATTCATATCTTGGCCCGGGGCTGACTTTGGGTGTGACAAACCGGAATGTTTTCGGTGGGGGAGAGTTGCTTACATTATCATTGACAGGAGCATACGAATGGCAAACTGGATCAGGCAAACACAATTCCGCTCTTAATTCATACGAAGTCGGAATTAATGCAAACTTGTCATTCCCACGACTGCTCGCTCCGCGTTTTATCCCACGTACGCATCGTGATGTAAGCTGGACAAGGCTGAATCTTGGTGCGGATCTATTAAACCGGCCCCATTACTTTAAATTAAGTCAATTCAATGCCGGAATTTCGTACGATTGGCGTTCGTCGAAATATATCTCAAATACATTGACTCTATTCAAATTGACATACAACAGATTGCAGCATACGACTGTCGAATTTGACTCCATAATGGATGCAAATCCGGCCATAGCACTCAGTTTCCAGAGCCAATATATACCGCAAATGTCATACAGTTTTATATATGACCGCGCCATGAACAGAAATAACACAATAAATGTGCAGTTTTCGCTTCAGCAGGCAGGCAATATTTTTTGGTCAATTTACGAATTATGCGGAAAAAAAGGGGAGAAGACGTTGTTTAAAACTCCGTTTTCCCAATTTATAAAAGGATATGCCCAAGTTGTATATGGCAGGCGCATTCTCCATAACCATTGGCTTGTAAGCCGAATAGGTGCAGGAGCGGCTCATGCATACGGTAATTCTTCGCAAGTACCTTATAGCGAACAATTTTACTGTGGAGGCGCGAATTCCGTACGCGCGTTCACAGTCCGTTCAATCGGTCCTGGATCATACAGGGCTCCGGCCGATCAGGTCAATGGCTATTTTGATCAAACAGGCACGTTTACTTTTATTGCCAATATGGAATATCGTTTCCCGATTCTCGGGCCTTTGCATGGAGCTTTATTTTTAGACGCAGGAAATGTCTGGACATTAAAAAATGAGCCTCAGCGTCCAGGTGGACAACTGAAAGCTGATAGTTTTTTTAAAGATCTCGCTCTTGGAACCGGTGTGGGTCTCCGTTTCGATATCTCGATGCTTGTTATACGCGGAGATCTCGGTATAGGAATCCATGCACCATACGATACTGGCAAACGTGGATATTACAATATGGAATCATTCAAAAATTCTTTAGCGTTTCATCTTGCGATAGGATATCCGTTTTAGAACTGTCGCAGCATACTCGCTATAAAACTTTTAGGGGGATTTAATTGTCTATATAATCAAGGGACCGTTAAATCCCCCTAATTTTATAATGATGAAACGAGCCTGGAGTTATATCGTATTTTTCTCAACATTGGTACTTTTGGTCTCAGCATATTCTGAACGTGTCATAAAAGCTGACGAAGGATATACCGCTCCTGAGATCGAAATGATACACAATGACTCGGTAAATATCTCTCTCGCAAATCTCAGAGGAAAATACGTTCTTGTTAACTTTTGGGATTCATCCAATGCCATTTCCAGAATTGCGACAGGAGAATATGATCGCTTCTTAAGAAGGGGCAATACCAATCATCCGTTTGCATTACTTTCCGTAAACACTGATTCGGATCCTAATATGTTTCACGAAATTATCAAAAAAGACAGCCTTGAAGGATCAACCCAGTTTCATATAACAGATATAAAAACAAAGAACATGAAATCGGATTATCGTTTGGACCATGGTTTTTCATCATACCTTATAAATCCTGAAGGAAAGATTATCGCGATAAATCCGTCTGTCGAAACTCTTGAAAAATATCTTACCGGACGTTGATATAAAACGGATATTTTAATTCTATTGTCCGAATAAATAATTCTAACTAATTTTGCAAATACATTCATCATGAAAAAAATCTTGTTACCAGTAATTGCCGTTCTAATATCTGTATCTGCTTTAAAAGCGGATACATTTTCTGATTACAAATCGGCATCCGACAATATTCTTTCATTCGGAGTCGACAGCATAGATTATCGTGATGACCTCACTCGTATTTATGGAAAAATCATCGGGCGGCCTCATACATCCAATCGTATCGATTATGTGAAGTTAATAGGAGCGGGGATGACTGCTGGAACTACTGATATTGACGGAGTTGATTTTAAAAGATATTTCCAATGGGAAGATGATGGGACAATTCCTGTCGAAATTGATTTCCCGGCTTTAAAACCGACCGATGAGTTGCAAATTATTTTTACAACATCCAAAGGGTCGTCAACAACCACTGTAAAGAAGATTGTCAGAAAGCATAAATGAAGCTTTGCATAACCGAGAAACCGAGCGTCGCTAAAGATATAGCGCAAATTATAGGAGCGAACGTACGTCGTGAAGGATACTACGAAGGGGGTGACTATAAAGTTACCTGGACCTTTGGACATCTGTGTACTCTTAAAGAACCTGGTGACTATGAGGACCGTTGGAAAAGGTGGTCTCTTGGTGTATTGCCAATGATACCTTCACGTTTTGGAATCAAAGTTATTAATGACACCGGCATAGAGCGACAATTTCATGTGATCGAATCTCTCATCGCTGAAGCTGATGAAGTCATTAATTGCGGTGACGCCGGGCAGGAAGGAGAATTGATACAAAGATGGGTAATGCAAAAAGCGTCGGTCGCTTGCCCGGTAAAAAGGCTTTGGATATCTTCTCTTACCGATGAATCAATACGTGAAGGATTTTCGCGTTTGCAGTCACAATCTGATTTTGACAATCTTTATTATGCCGGACTATCGAGGGCTATCGGTGATTGGATTTTAGGAATGAATGCGACCCGTTTATACTCACTGAAATACTCATCACCAGGGAATGTGCTGTCAATAGGTCGTGTTCAGACCCCGACACTCGCATTGATAGTACAACGCCAGTCTGAAATAGAAAATTTTAAACCTGAAGATTATTGGGAACTGAAAACCGTATATCGTGATACGATATTTAATGCTGCATCCGGTCGTTTCAAGACACCGGAAGAAGCGGAAAAAACATTGCATGAGATCTCGGTGCATCCGATGCGTATAACGGACGTTCAGAAAAAAAATGGACGTGAGGCTCCTCCACGCCTGTTTGACTTGACATCTTTACAAGTGGAATGTAACAAAAAATGGGGGTGGACAGCTGATGAAACCCTACGGCTGATACAATCGCTTTATGAAAAGAAAGTCACTACTTATCCGCGAGTAGACACTACATATCTGTCTGATGATATCTATCCTAAAGTTCCTGCGATATTAAATTCGATGGAGCCTTACGCTCAATATGTCCAGCCTTTGTTGGGTTCCAAACTGCCTAAAAGCAAAAAGGTTTTTGACAATTCAAAAGTCACAGATCACCATGCGATAATTCCCACAGGACAGTCTCCCAAAATTCTTGTAGGCAATGAGCGTCAATTATATCATTTAATTGCTTTACGGTTTATTGCCGCATTCTATCCGGACTGTAAATTCCAAAGTACTGTGGTGAATGGAGAGGTTGGGACGACAGGCTTCAAAGCGACTGGAAAAATCATTGAAAATCCAGGTTGGAGAGTGCTATTTGAAACAACACAGACAAAAGAGCTTCAAGAAGAAGACCTTTCCGATGACAAGATTCTACCCGAATTCAGAATAGGGGAGAGTGGCACTCACATACCTGCTCTTCAAAAACGCACAACACAACCACCGAAATTCTATACTGAAGGTACATTGCTTAGAGCCATGGAATCAGCTGGTAAAACTGTCGAGGACGAAGCTCTTAGAGAAGCGATGAAAGAAAACGGCATTGGTCGTCCATCTACACGGGCGGCTATAATAGAGACCTTGTTTAAACGCAGATACATATATCGGAACAGAAAATCAATTATGGCAACACAAGCCGGTATCGATCTCATATCCACGATTAACGAAGAACTGTTAAAAAGCGCGAAACTAACCGGATTGTGGGAAAATAAATTACGCAGAATCGAACGTGGCGAATACTCGGCCTCCGAATTTATTTTAGAATTAAAAGAGCTTATAAACCAGATCGTTCTAAGTGTATTGAGCGATAACTCCAGATCAAAAATTTTTGTTGACAACCCAACTGAATTATCTGTAAAAGAGAAGTCAACAAAAACAGAAAAAACACTCAAACAACGCTCTCCACGTATCCGTAAATTTGAACAGATATCATGTCCTTTATGTGGTAAAGGACATATACTGAAAGGAAAAACCGCATTCGGTTGTAGCAGATATAGCGAAGGATGTTCGTTAAGATTAAATTTTTCAGATTACCCGGAGGCATCAACACCGGCAAAATTGAACAAATTGATAAATAAATCCGGTGACAAAGCATAATAATTTTGTTTGGTACCCTTATACAAGACCGATTAATTTATTCTGGCATAGAAAGATATCCAAATGATCATGGGAAATTTTATTATAGCATATGACGAAAAGGCTAAGGTGCATAAAGAAATTGAAGTTATATGGTAAAAGATATTATTTAACATAATGCCGATTATGAGATGATGATATTAATTAAAAATAAGCTCTTAAAATTAAAGCATTCCATAGTCACCATCATTTGTTAATGATTTTTTAGCTAATTATCATATCAAATAGTACATCAATTGTCTCTTTGGTTAATTTTTAGCGAATTAGAGTTAACATGCTTGCAGCTATCGCTTTATGTTTATATCTTTGCATCATAAAACACAACGGTCTCATAGTCCAATCACTTATAATTAATGATAATCCTGTTTCTAAAAATAATTTCAATATCTAAATACTAACTAAAAACACACCTATCCAAAACCATTCTTATCCTCTTCAGATTATAAATTACCGCTAATTTTGCTATTACCTTAATCAATTAAGCTGTTATCTTTTAAAGCGAAGCCGGTAAAAACACATGTCTTTGTGCCTACCGACTTCAAAGTAAAAAAAGTTTGAGAAAACGAAAACCGATAATTAGAATTGATGATTATAATTCCGGGCGTTACGCTGCGAGATGCAGCGGACGCTTTTTTATTTAAGTCTCAAAGATACAACATTTTCAACATGCTGTGTATGAGGAAACATATCGACAGGTTGAACAGCTTCTATTTCATATTTTTCATCGAGCAGAGCTAAATCACGAGCCTGTGTTGCAGGGTTGCAGCTTACATACACAATCCGTTTAGGAGCGGCATCCAAAATTACGTTCACCACGTCTTCGTGCATTCCAGCTCTTGGCGGGTCGACAATCATCACATCCGGTCTGCCATGTTCGGCTATAAAATCAGATGTCAGTACATTTTTCATGTCTCCCGCATAAAATTCAGTATTGTCGAGACGATTGACTTCGGCATTAATTTTCGCATCTTCGATGGCCTCTGGTACATATTCAATACCGATTACTCGCTGGACTTTCGGAGCTATGAAACATGCGATAGTACCAGTTCCTGTATACAAATCATAAACGAGTTCATCACCGGTCAGTTTAGCGAAATCTCTTGCCACCGAATATAGTCGGTAAGCCTGAAGAGAATTTGTCTGATAAAATGATTTAGGTCCTATACGGAATTTTAAACCTTCCATCTCCTCTTCAATGTACTCACGACCTTTAAATATATTTATGGTCTGGTCTGATATAGTATCATTCACTTTTGTATTAACAACATACAACAATGATGTTATTTCAGGGAATTCATTCGACACAGATTCAAGCAATGTCGTGATCTTAGGGCTATCGTCCTCTCCAAATACCATGACAGCCATTATTTCCCCAATTGATGATATTCGGATCATTAAAGTTCTTAAAAAACCGTGTTGCTCTCTGAGGTCATAGAAGGAATAGCCATGCTGGATACCGAAATTTTTTATAAACAGACGTAGACTATTGCCGAAATTGTCTTGAAGATGACAGCGGTTTATATCAAGTACCTTATCAAAAGCACCGGATATATGGAAACCTGCAGCTCGCCTCTCAGGAAATTCTTCTCCCGATCTTAATTGATCAAATGTAAGCCATTTTTTGTTTGAAAATGTATACTCCATTTTATTACGGTATTCCCAGATATTCTCTGAACCGATGATAGGTTGTAATGCCGGATATGGAATTTTAGCGATACGCTCCAATGCATCTTCAACTTGTTTTTGCTTGCATTTCAATTGAAATTCGTATGGCAGATGTTGCCAGCGACATCCACCACAAAAGGTAAAATGTTCACATCGTGGCTCTACCCTTATCGGAGATGGGTTAACAAGATTTTCGATATGACCTTCCGCATAATTTCGTTTTTTACGATCAATTTTTATGTCCGCGACATCTCCAGGCGCACCAAACGGTATAAATACAACCATCTCTTCCACTCGTGCGATCGAATTTCCCTCTGCTGCTACATCCAATATTTCAACCCCGTTCAAAAGGGGTAATTCTTTCCTTTTTCTTCCCATTCAGATATTTATTTGAATTAAAATCGACGACCTCTCCCTTACAGTTTGGAATCATCATGCCATTACAAAAATTTCGTCGGCAACGGCTATTAAAACCATTTACCGACGAGTTGGGTATTTTTAGTAAGTTAGGTTAAGATGTTCCTTATTTTGGAGTCAAAATTAAGAAATTTTCCTACAAATGGCAATTAGATAGCCATCCATTTAGGCTAATTTAACAATTGAGAAAAATTCAATCAATTTTTTCCGTTATTTTATGATGGTTTTCTATACTAAGCTTATTCATTTTTGAAATTATAAAAGCGGTCAAAATAACTGAAGCAAGAATCAGAATTGGTGAATCTTGCCCAAAGCTATTCAACCCAGCTCCGTCGGCCAAATTATTGTTTGAATTGCCCATACTTACCAACACCACCAATGAATTGTTAAGAGCATGTATGATAGCCGGAAGCCAGATTGAACCAGACCAGTACATTAAATATCCGAAGAAAGCACCGAGCAGCAACCGGGGAATAAATCCAAAAAATTGTAAATGAAATGCACTGAATATTATAGCAGTTATCCATATCGCCAAATGATGATTTGATTTGAAAGATAGTATTATCTGTTGCAATGCTCCGCGAAAAAATATTTCCTCACTGAACCCTGCGAGAATCCCTACAATAAGTATATTGACGATCAATGAAGCAACGCTGTCTCCTCCCAGCAGTATCTTAACCGACGATTGGGCTCTGTTTTCAGATTCCCGCATCCATTCTTCAATACTTTTCAATGATTCCGGAAAAGATATATTTTCATTATAATCGACCAATATATTTATAGTAGGAATGAACGCCAACAAGGCTGTAATCGAGAGAATAAAGAACGGAACAGATATTTTTTGGTCAAGCCCCAGAAATTTTGCCGGAAGGCCGGATATACATATAGCTGATACTATGGCCGGAACTATGAAGATCAGACAATCTTGGATAACCGTTGATATCCTGAGACTTTGTGTGGTTATCCCATTGTTGGTGACTATTGATATTATCAATGATGCGATAATTGTGAATAGCATCATTGACAATATCAGTATCAATATTCGTTGTATCGGCTTGAATCTAAAATTTTGTTCCATTATTTCTAATTACTTGTCAAGATAAAACTCTGATGTAAGACGCATGTACTCATTAGTATACATGCCGTTTTGATCACAGATATATAAATCGGTTGATTCACAGCTATAATTGAACTTGTCACATCCGGCTTGCCATAATGTCCGGATGGCTCTTCTGCATTTTTTAGAATATACGTGCGTTATTCTATATGGCGAAAGCCGGGAAAGGGACAATAAAAATTCTATCTCTTCATCTCGTTCCGATGGAGCAATGAAAGCAAGCGAATCATGCTGAAATGAAAGAAATTTACCCGCCAATTTTATGAGAGATCCCACTCCGAATTCATCATCGTGGCGTGCCAAAGCTCTTGACTGTTCGGGAGAACGAAGTGTTTCTGAATAAAACGGTGGATTAGAGATCACAAGAAGCGGAGACGTATGTTTCATTGGAAATTCAATTACATCTGCGTTGATGACTTCTATCCTACTCTTCCATGGCGAATTGGCAACATTGTTTCGGGCATCACGACAGGCATTTTCATCGATTTCGATAGCTTTTATTTGCGCATCCGATGTCCTTTGAGCCATCATAAGCGAGATTATCCCTGAGCCACTGCCTGCGTCGATAATGTTTTTAGCCTCACAGACTTCTGTCCAGGCTCCCAAAATTACGGCATCTGTGCCGACTTTCATACCGCAATTACTGTCATCAATACTGAATCGCTTAAAATGAAACATCCTCTTGATTTTTAGTATTCAAACGCCACGTTATCTATATAGAATGTCAGACCTTCTGTACCGACAAACGGGTCTCCGTTTCCTGCTGAAAACATTACGACTATATGAGTAGGCATTGTGTCTCCCCCATCCCATCCTTCTTCTACCACCGGAACAAGTTTTCCTTTTGAATTTCGTGCATAATAGCAATCCTCTTCTGTTCGAAGATTCAGATAATCAAGAATACGTCCTTTACGGCTTAAATCTCCGTAGATTATAGGGAGCCTAAAATTATTTATCCATTGAGTCGATGATGAAAAATGTCTCCCTGCAGATCCTATCCGATGAGCATGGAGATTGCCATCTTCGTCTTCCCACCGTTTTTGCAAATAAACAAAAACAACGGCTTCATCCCGACCTGAAATTTTCTTTTTAGGACCAAACCCAGACGATTTTATTCTGTAATCCACATCGGGCATATCTATTTTATAATCAAAAACGAGCGATTTTGGTCTCTTTGTAAACGGGACTCCTACCTCCATTTTACTGTATGGATTTTTAGTAGAAGTAACTGGCTCTATCATCTCACCTAAAAATATAGATCCAGCCACCATAACGTCCATATTTATGAGTCCTAATACTTTTACCGTTTCTATTTGAGTACATAGTTTGGCGCATTTGTTCCCTACAGACCTTTCATGAGGATACACAGCATTGGATGCCTTGACAATACCGGAAACCTTGGCATATACATTGCTTGTCGCCCATGGAGACCCGCCAAGATTTCGATAGGCCTTGTTCCCTTCAATAATATGTGTCGGCCCTATTTCATAGACGTTTTTTTCATTTCCGCCTATTATAGCCGACTCATGTATGTGTCTTGTCACCCAATTATTGAAATCTCCGTATTTTATTTTTTCAATGTTTTGGGCTAAACCCAATTTAGGCAATAAGATTAACGCTATCGAAAATATAGATTTTTTGGCTCCAATACTCATCATTGATCTCTTTTTTAAGCGAATAAAGTACGGAAAGCCTCCTCGACCTTGGATACTTCAATTATTTTAATCTTCAATCCGGAAACATCTATCCCTTTTAGGTTATGACGAGGTATGATTATACTATCCATACCAAGCCTTTCCGCTTCTTTTATTCTCTGTTCAATGCGTGTCACCGGTCTCACTTCCCCAGAAAGACCAACCTCTCCGGCCATACAGATTCTATTTGGAATAGCAATATCTACATTTGACGATAGTATGGCACATATAACAGCCAGATCAAGTGAAGGATCATTCACTTTAAGCCCTCCGGCTATATTGAGAAAAACATCCTTGGCCGCAAGTTTAAAACCAACCCGTTTCTCAAGAACAGCAAGAAGCATATTCATACGTTTTGAGTCAAATCCTGTGACAGAACGTTGCGGGGTTCCGTATGCTGCGGTGCTGACCAATGCCTGAACCTCTATAAGAAAAGCCCGTATACCTTCCATCGTGACACCAATAGATATGCCAGACAAATCCTCGTCGCCTTGAGAAAGGAACATTTCCGAGGGATTGGCCACCTCACGCAATCCACGATGACACATTTCATATATACCGAGTTCGGCCGTAGATCCGAAGCGGTTCTTTATGGAACGGAGGATACGATATATATTGTTTCTGTCACCTTCAAATTGTAAAACGGCATCCACTATGTGTTCAAGCACCTTTGGACCGGCTATACTTCCCTCTTTGGTTATGTGGCCGATCAATATAACCGGCACGGAGGTTTCCTTGGCATATTTCAATAGTTGAGCCGCACATTCCCTTACCTGTGATACGCTTCCGGCCACAGATTCAATGTCATCCGACGCGATAGTCTGTATGGAATCCACTACCACAAGTCCAGGATCGACAGATTCGATGTGGTCGCGTATGCTTTGTAGAGAGGTTTCACAGACAATATACACATTCTCGTTAGGTCTGCCAATACGGTCTGCTCTCATTTTCAGTTGTCTCGCACTCTCCTCTCCTGAAATATATAAAATTTTGCGGGATCGTATCGATAATATATTCTGCAAAATAAGAGTTGACTTCCCTATTCCTGGTTCTCCACCTATCAAGACAAGACTTCCAGCGACAAGACCACCTCCCAGCACCCGATTTAATTCCGCACTGGGCATTTTTATGCGAGCCTCCTCGACATCATCTATTTCATGTATCAGCTGAGGCCGAGTTTTTTTGACATTTTTACCTGAAAGAGCAAGGCTTTTTGATTTTTTGTCGCTCGAGACTCTTTCCTCCACCATTGTGTTCCATTCTCCGCACGACTGACATCGGCCTTCCCATTTTGGTGATTGTGCTCCACAATTCGAGCAGAACCATGCTGTTTTATTGCCTTTCATCTTAATTACGAAACTTATATGGTATCCGATCTCATAAGCCCCTGAATTTTGCAAGGGTGATCGCGGTTGCGACCGCTGCGTTCAATGACTCTCCGGTAGGACTTCCTGGTGGATATGACGGAATCAGAATACGGTTGGTTACATGCTGTGCAACCACATCTGAAATGCCATTCCCCTCATTCCCTATTATGATGACTCCTGTCGGGTTCAATTCAACATCCGATATAGAGTGACCGTCAAGGAATGTGCCGTATACGTCAGTGGCATTTGATGTTTTTATCAGCATCGGTAGATCCCCGTAATGTATTCTAATCCTCGAGATCGATCCCATTGTGGCTTGAATGACTTTAGGGCTGAAACAATCAGCGGTTCCGGTGCTACAGATTATATCTTTTACACCAAACCAATCCGCAACCCTGATGATGGTTCCAAGATTGCCCGGATCCTGTATGGTATCAAGGGCTATAACCAAATTGTCTACAGCCGCGTTTGCTTTAAATCTGTAATCGGGAATATCATATATTGCGATCACGTCGGTTGGAGTGGTCAAACTCGACATTTTTTTCATATCTTGTCTGCTACACTCCATAGGTTTGACCACACCGTTGATGCCGGCCGATATTTCCGAGTGAGATTCAATCCACTCCCGTACAGCGAACAGATAGCGCAATGAAAAGGATTCAATTGTATCGAGTACGCATTTTGTGCCTTCAGCTTTGAATGCGTTTTCTTTACGACGAGTCTTACGCTCGTCGAGAGATTTTATCATTCGGCACAAATTATTGGTCAATAGAGTCATGTGAAAAGCCATAATTAGATTGTCAAAGTTACGTATTTTAGAAAAAATACACAAAACACCGAAAGACGTACGACAGTTAATAGGAGATTTTGACTAACTTTGTAGAAACTAATCATCAATGTTGACCGAATTATATAAAAACATATACGGGGTAGCCCCCGATGAAATAAACCCTTTGACACCGGCCGGTAGCAACCGGAGGTATTTCAGGCTAAGAGGTCCGAAAGATGTTGTCGGTGTTGTCGGAACCTCTGTAGATGAAAACGAAGCCTTTATCTATCTGTCTCGACATTTTTGCAAAAAAGGGCTTCCTGTTCCAGAGGTTAAGGCTGTTTCCAAAAACAGGCTGTGTTATCTACAAGAAGATCTTGGAGACATGTCTCTATTTGAGAAACGAGATGATGTTTCGTTTCTCAGACGTGCTGTAGCCATCCTTCCGGACTTTCAATATTTCGGGGCTGAAGGACTTGATTTCAATAAATGCTATCCGGTCAAAGAATTTGATTCATTGTCGATAATGTGGGATTTGAATTATTTCAAATACTGTTTTCTCAACACAACCGGGGTGACATACAATGAAACTCGTCTTGAAAAAGAATTCAAGGATTTTGCCGAAAAGTTGTCCGTAGGCAACGACGCGACATTCATGTATCGTGATTTCCAATCACGGAATATCATGGTAAAATCCAACGAACTGTATTTCATCGATTTTCAAGGTGGACGAAGAGGTCCTGCTGAATATGATATCGTATCATTTACCACACAGGCAAGAGCCGGTTTTTCTGACGAACTTCGTACTGAACTCATTGATGTATACATCGAATCGGTGTCACGATATACCGATGTAGATAAAAGCAGGTTTTATGAACGCATTAGAGAATTCTCTTTATTGCGATTTGTTCAAGTGCTGGGCGCATACGGATTCAGAGGTCGTTTCGAACACAAACAACATTTCCTTGCGAGTATTCCACAGGCATTGGATAATTTAAAATCGTTGATACGACAACCATTCGATGAATACCCGTATCTATCATACATTCTTGATGATATGATTTCAAAAGAGCAAGAATCACAACAAATTAAAGGGCAACCAATCGATATAGGACCTTTGACAGTCACCGTATGCAGTTTTTCATATAAAAAAGGAATTCCTGTCGACAACTCTGGAAACGGTGGTGGTTTTGTATTTGATTGTAGAGGGATGGAAAATCCCGGAAGATATGAGGAATACAAAAAACTGACCGGCCTTGACAAACCAGTGATAGATTTTTTAGAGTGCAAAGGAGAGATACAACCATTCCTCAACAATTGTTTTGGATTGATCGATCCATCAATTGAATGCTATTTACGTAGAGGTTTCACATCTCTTGTAGTTAATTTCGGATGTACGGGAGGACAGCACCGTAGCGTGTATTCAGCGCAAAAGACAGCATGGCATATAAAAAATAAATATCCTTCAGCCAACGTACACCTCATACATCGTGAACAGAATATAGATAATTGGTTATGAAAGCTTTGATTTTAGCGGCCGGGCTTGGTAGCCGTCTTGGAGATATAACCAAATCCTTGCCTAAAGCTTTGGTTAAAGTCGCGGGCGAACCTATGATCAAACGGGTCATTACCAAATTAAAAAATATCGGAATAACGGAGTTCGTTATAAATATTCACTACTTAGGGGGACAGATTATAGATTATCTGGCTGAAAACGACAATTTCGGGGTCAATATAAAAATAAGTGACGAACGAGATGTCTTGCTTGACACCGGGGGTGGATTATTAAAAGCCCATGAAATGTTGGAGGGTGATGAGCCGATAATCATACACAATGCTGATATCCTGACTGATTTTGACATCACTCAGATGCTTCACCATCATATCGAGACCAATGCTGATGCTACTCTGCTTGTTTATCCCCGTGAAACTTCACGATATCTTTTGTTCGACAGAGATCTACGTATGGTAGGTTGGAAAAACATCAAAACTGATGAAACGCGATCGCCATTTAGCGAAGATGCGCTGTCAAAATCAATTCCTTTGGCGTTTGGAGGAGTTCATATAATAAATCCGTCGATATTTCCGGTTTTGGAATCATTTACAAAGGAGCAAAAATTTTCTATTACGACATTTTACACTGAAATGTGCGGACAATTATTTATTACAGGGCATATTCCTTCCGAGAAGTTCAACTGGGTTGATATCGGCAATCCGAAAACACTCAGTCACGCACAAAATATCGCTTCAAAACTTCAGCGGATGTAATTCCAGGAGTGTATATTGCCAAAATCGCTGGTGAATCATCACACGCTATGAATCTATGAAAAGAGTCCTGAAGTTCGTTCATCGACGACGCTTCAAAATAAGAAAATCCATAACCTTCCGCTAACTTTGACAACGGTAGGTTTACTCCCACAACAAAGTATTTTTCAAGTTCCGGTAAAGCAGACGTCGATTGTATGAAGCGGAATATACCGCCACCTCCATTGCAGATAACTACCATCTTAAATCTTGGAGTCACCAGTCCGGAAGATAATGCTGAAATATCATATTGGCAGCTCATGTCTCCGCTTATCAATAATGTTGTGTCTCTATATAGATATGACGATCCGACAGCTGTTGACGTGCAACCATCGATGCCGCTCACCCCACGATTGCATTCACACCTGTGTATATGTGAACAATCCATCAATTGAGCATAACGTACAGGAGTGCCATTTGATAAATGCAGATTCCAATCTGAAGGAATCTTTGATATCAAATAAGAAAAAGCTTTCATATCTGACCATGGTATATCGGCTATATACTCAGAATGCCGTTGTTTTGCCCTATCGAAAATATTATGCCAGCTTATAGAATAATTTGAATCCGCCTTATAAATTTGCAACGCGGATGCAAGCTGGCGCATAAATATAGCGGCATCCATTTCAATGCGAAGTGACAAATGCCTGAAACAGTCTATGGTTGTATGAGATATGCCGACATGCCAATGTTCTACGTCTTTTATAGACCTTATCCATTCTTTGACGTGACGTGATACAAGTGCTCCTCCGACAGTAATAACGACATCGGGTTTCAATTCACTCATTTCCTCTGAAGACATTCGGCATAGAGTCGCGTCTATACGATTTATAAACAATGGTGAATGAAGATTGGCAATGGTCTCGGTCATCACTGCGACATTCGGTAGTTTAGCCAGTCTTGTCAGTGCCTTGTTCAAACGTTCATCCGGTTCGTGAAATCCGACGATCACAAGCACTTTCCGTGGTGACGCCAACATTTCGCCCAATCTGCGGGCATCGCGTGTGACAAACTCCTGAGATGGGAACAATTGGCGTATAACCCTGCTCTGCCCTTCGCCAAATTCCATGGTTTTATCAAGTGGAGCATCAAGCCTAATATTTATATGCACAGGACCTTTACGCCCGTTATTAGCCTCTATGAGCAGGTCGTTTATCACGCGGTTGCAAAACCATTCGCCATTACTATAATTTAAATAAGCCCCTATATCGCAACTGCGCTTGACGTATGGAGCCAGTGCGTTTTGTTGCCAAATTGTTTGGGAGTCATCTTGATCGATCCATTCAAGCGGACGATCAGCCGAAATTACGATCAACGGTACTCCACGGTAAAAAGCCTCTGCCACTCCCGGAGCATAGTTCAATAGTGCGGTTCCGCTTGTGCAGACAATCGCGACCGGCACACCGGTCTGCAACGACATGCCAAGGGCGATGAATGCGGCCGAGCGTTCATCAACCACCGTATAGCAATTCAATTCAGTTCTTCTGGAGAGAGCTATGACTATAGGCGCATTTCGGCTTCCTGGTGAAAGCACAACGTTACGCACCCCATGAGCAATCAAAAGATCCGCAAGAATGTTACACGATATCTGGTCTGTTGTATCCATATAGCATAGAAATATGCCACAAAAATACGAAAATCACACAAGCACACATAATATTAATGTAGAATGTGCTACTTTTGTGATTACACTTTCACAGAATAAAATATAATCAATGTATATAGCATCACTCAAAAATAAAGAAAACATAGCGGAATATCTGCTCTATATGTGGCAGATTGAGGATATTATACGCGCGAATGATCTTGATATCGACAAAATCGAGACCAATGTCATCAATAAATTCCAGCTAACCGATCCACAAAAAAAAGAAATGACGGAATGGTACGAATCTCTGATTGATATGATGCGTCGGGAGAATGTGGAAAAATGCGGACATCTTCAACTTAACAAAAATGTTATTATCCAACTCACAGATCTCCACCTTGCACTTCTTAAAGATCCACGATTCTCTCAATATACAGCCGAATTTTATAAAGCACTGCCTTATATCGTAGAATTGAGGGCCAAATCCGGTGAAAATCCGACAGGGGAAATCGAGACTTGTTTCAACGCTCTATACGGAATGTTGATGCTTCGATTACAGAACAAGGATGTAACACCCGAAACGCAAAATGCTGTTGCGCAGATATCTAAATTTCTTGCGTCGTTAAGTAAAAACTATCACCTTGATAGAGAAGACAAATTATTTCCGCACGATGAAACGCGCTAAAACGCATCATCGTACGGAAATAATTTATAGGCTGAAAAAAGTCATTTACTATTTCGGCACTGCAGCCTTGACTAACTCCGAAAGTGTTGGATGAGCATGTACCGCATCTTTGATTAATGCTGATTTTATCCCAGCATTCATGGCTGTGGCCATCTCCTGTACCATATCAGAAGCATGCGCTCCGCAGATATGGCATCCGAGAATCTCATCAGAATCTGCATCGACTATGATTTTGACAAGCCCATCGGTCTCACCCATTGACAATGCCTTACCGTTCGAACGGAATGTGGCTTTGCCAATTTTGATATTTCGACCTTCATTAATGCATTTTTCCTCCGTCAAACCAACGGTAGCACATTCCGGATTTGTAAACACAGCCGACGGTATGATATCTTTCAATTCGGATAATCCTAACGCAACGAGTCCATGCATGGTGGCTACATGGGCGAGCATACACCTGGCATTGACATCACCGATGGCATAGATCCTGACATCGTTGGAATCGATGCCATCCGTAAATCTTACACACATGTCGTCACCCACTGAGATAGCATCTCGTTCTATAACAGCTCCAAGCTCCTTTAGACCGTCAGGTATAACCGGTTTGCGTCCAACCGCCATCAAAACAATTTCGGTCTCTACGCTCTTATGCTTACCTTTCAGTTCATAATTCACAATTCCTTTTTCCGGAATTGAGGTGACTTTCGCACCGGTTATGACAGTGATTCCGCGACGTTTTAAAGACATTCTCAGGCGTTTGGCAATTTCAATGTCAAACGACGGCAGAATTTCCTTACAGTATTCGAGCACGGTAACTTCCACTCCAAAAGAAGCGAACACTGAAGCAAATTCCATCCCGATCACCCCTCCTCCGATTATGGCGAGACTTTTGGGAAGATACTCGAGCGAAAGTATATCATCACTTGACAGAGCGTTTTCTTTACCTGGAATGTCAAGGGTTGATGGCATTGACCCGGTCGCAATTATTATTTCCGGTGCGGTATATTCCTCATCATTCACCCGTATAACGGATTTAGACAGGAATACAGCTTCACCGCTTATCAGATCGACATCTTTTATCAAAGTCGCCACGCCATCTCGAAGTTCATTGACTATACGGTCTTTCCGATTCATCACTTCCGAAAAATTAACGGAAACTCCTGTACTTTCTATTCCGAAAGATGATGCATCTGATAAGGTCGTCATAACTTCAGCAGACCTGCATAAAGCCTTTGTCGGGATGCAACCTCTGTTAAGACACGTACCTCCAATCTTGTCACGTTCGATGAGAGCCGTCTTCTTACCAAGAGCCACAGCCTCGACGGCTGTTTCATAGCCACCGGGGCCGGCTCCTATAACGATTAAATCGTAAGTCGTCATATCAGCAAGAGCTTGGCATTCCTGAATATGTTACCACCGGATTCAACGCTGCGGAAGTGTCATCCGGTTTGCGTATGGGGGTTTCGAGTGGCGCATTTTTAAGTATTTCCGGTGATTCTTTCGCTTCATATGCGATTTTCCGCATCACGGATATGAACTCATCGAGTGTTTCTTTGCTTTCAGTCTCTGTAGGTTCGATCATCAGTGATTCGTGGAACAGCAACGGGAAATAAATCGTCGGGGCATGGAATCCATAATCAAGAAGGCGCTTTGCGACATTCAATGTGGTGATGCCTGTTGACTTATCCGCGAGACCGTCAAAAACGAACTCATGCTTGCATACACGGTCTATAGGTAATTCATAAAGATCGCGTAATGACTCCTTGATATAATTGGCATTGAGTGTCGCAAGCGGCCCGGCCATTTTCAACCCGTCACATCCAAGAGACAGGATGTAGGACAAAGCACGAAGTTCTACAGCGAAATTACCGAGCCATGCCGATATGCGGCCCAACGACAGTGGTGATTTTTCCGTACCGAAATCAAGTCCGAATATATTCTCTTCTTCCACGGTATGCTTGACCACACGAGGATTCGGCAAAAATTTTTCCAAACCGGCTCTGACTCCGACCGGACCGGCTCCCGGTCCACCACCACCATGAGGGGTCGAAAAAGTCTTATGAAGATTTATATGCATGACATCAAAACCCATGTCACCTGGTCTTGCGACACCAAGGAGCGGATTCAGATTGGCCCCGTCGTAATAGAGCAAAGCCCCGCTACCATGCACCAACTCCGCGATCTTAGGTATATTGCTTTCAAATATACCTACGGTATTCGGATTTGTCATCATGACGGCAGCGACCGTGTCGTCAAGTAAAGCTTTCAACGCTTCGACATCGACAGTGCCATCCGCGAGGCTTTTTACCTCTACGACCTTCAAGCCTGCGACAGCTGCAGATGCCGGATTTGTGCCATGGGCCGAATCGGGGATTATCACCTTATCCCTTTTTATATCGCCACGGCTTTCATGATACGCACGTATCACCATCAGCCCAGTCAGCTCTCCATGCGCACCGGCATAAGGATTTAAGGTAAATTCAGCCATTCCACCTATTTCGCTCAGCAAAGACTGCAATGTATAATACGCCTCTAGTGCACCCTGCACGGTAGCAGACGGCTGAAACGGATGTAAAGCTTTGAAAGCCGGAAGCGAAGCCATTTCTTCGTTGATCTTGGGATTGTACTTCATCGTACAGGATCCGAGAGGATAAAAGCCGGTGTCAACTCCGAAGTTATTTGTAGACATATTTGTATAATGCCTTACAACAGTCGGCTCGTCAACTTCCGGAAGCTTCGGAGCCTCGTCGCGAAGCAGGTTGTTCGGCAATATATGAAGAACGTCATCATAATTATTTTGAGGCAGGCTGTATCCCCTACGTCCCGGACGGGATAGCTCAAAAATCAACTTACCGTAATATTTTTTATTCATGGCTGTGGAATCTCTGTTTGAGTTTTATTATCGAATGGAGATATGGCTTTCGCGAATGTTTCCGCTCTCCAGACATAACGGTCGATCTCCTCGCGAGTGCGATTTTCGGTTACACAAACGAGAAGTTCGTCATCACCGATCATTACACCAGGAAGACAACCACATGACGTACACACTTCTATAAAATCAGAAAGTTTCACTTCGCCTTTAAACTTTAAGACAAATTCATTCAAAAACGGTTTGTCTGGATATTTCAACTCAAAGGCACCCGATTCTTCAAGTCTGCTGGCGAGATAATGAGCTCCAGATGCGGAAATAGCGTTCACTTCCTTCAATCCTTCAGTCCCAAGCAAAGATAGATATACCGATGCATATAAGGCCATAAGTCCCTGATTCGAGCAAATGTTTGATGTAGCCTTGTCGCGACGTATGTGTTGTTCTCGCGCCTGTAACGTAAGCACAAACACCCTTTGACCGTCTGCATCTTTCGTCACACCGACTATCCTACCAGGCAATTTGCGGATAAGAGCTTTTGTGCAACACATATATCCGAGATAGGGACCTCCGAAATTCAATGGCATTCCAAGCGATTGCGCCTCTCCGGCCGCGATATCCGCACCCCACTGTCCAGGTGTCTTTATCACTCCGAGAGTCGATGCAGGTGCAGTCATTATAAGCAATGCCTTGGCTGCATGCACCGTTTCTGCCACACCGGTATAATCTTCCAATATACCATAATAATTAGGTGTGGCAAGAATCACTCCGGCTACATCATTAGAAGAAAGCATATCCCGCATAGCTTCAAGATCAGTGACCCCCTCCGATTCAGGGATGACGTCTACAGCTATACCATGGTAGTGGGCGTATGTGTCAATTACATCCTTATATATAGGATTAACGGTGGCAGAAACAAGTATACGGTTCTTTTTACGTGAATGGGCGACTGCCATCATCATCGCTTCAGCGACAGCGGTCGTCCCGTCATACATTGACGCGTTTGATACCTCAAGACCGGTCAGCTCTGACATCATCGATTGGTATTCGAATATATATTGGAGAGTCCCTTGCGAGATTTCTGGCTGATAAGGAGTGTATGCCGTCAGAAATTCTGAACGTGACAATATGGAGTCCACTACAGCCGGAGCGTAGTGATCATAAAAACCAGCTCCAGCGAAACACGTCAATGGCTGGTTCCTTAAAGCAAGTTCTTCAAAAAAATCACGTACTTCCTTTTCACTTAATTGCGGTTTTATGTCGTAATCGCGTTTAAGTTTAAGTTGTGATGGAATATCACTGTACAGATCATCAAGACTCTCCATTCCGCAATGCTTGAGCATTGCGTCAATGTCGTCTTTGGTATGTGGGAAATATCTGTGTACCACTTGAAAAATATTAAATCATAAAAATTTTCACATCATTTTTTAATGACCTGCCTCGCAGTGAACTTTATATGAATCTTCGTCCATAAGGCTATCAAGCTGAGAGGGATCCGCGATTTCAATCTTTATAATCCAATTAGCCATGGAATCTTCGTTTATCAATCTTGGATTATCGACTAAAAGTTCGTTAGCCTCCAATACCGTACCGCTGACAGGAGCGATCAGATCGCTTGCCGCTTTCACACTTTCTACAGCTCCAAAATCTTCTCCCGCCTCTATTTCGTCACCTTCTTCAGGCATATCGACATAAACAACGTTGCCAAGCGCCCGCTGTGCATAGTCACTGATTCCTATATAACCGATGTTTCCGTCAACCGTAATGTACTCATGTGATTGAGAATAATATGTCTTATTCATGATAGTTGGATTTAAAATGTTTTTAATGTTGAGTTATTATTTTTTGTAGGATTTTTTATAAAATTTTTTCGCGGTTATACGAGCCGGATAAACTTTGCGGCGAATACGGATTTTGACCTCTCCGTCCTTAACCGCAAAAGCTGTGTCAATGAGAGCCACAGCGATGCTCTTGTCAACCGAAATGCCACGATACCCCGTAGTTATATAACCGATTACTTCTTCATCGTTATTGACCACTTCATATCCGTGACGGGCGATGGCCTTGTCAAGGATCTCAAGGCCTACAAGTTTACGAGGTGCGCCAAGCTCTTTTTGTTTCGCGACAACTTCCCTACCTATAAATTTAGGTTTGTCAAGCTTTACAAACATTGACAGTCCGGCTTCTATCGGGGTGATATCATCTGCCAATTCATCACCGTAAAGCGGGAGTCCGACTTCAAATCTCAACGTGTCACGGCAACCGAGTCCACAAGCCTCTGCCTTTTTTGAAGCCATAAGCCTATCCCAGATTTCCAAAATCACGTTATGAGGCGCGTAAATTTCAAAACCGTCTTCTCCCGTATATCCGGTACGGCTTATTATAATAGTTTTATTGTCCCATTTCGTTTCTTTGAATGTATAAAACACAAGGTCCTTACAATCCATTTCAAGCACATCTTTCATGACTGATTCCGAATTCGGACCCTGAACCGCCAATTCTCCAAATGTTTCGCTGAGATCTGTCACACAGACATCAAATCCTGACACATTACTTTTGATCCATCTGACATCCTTATCTATATTAGATGCGTTTATGACAAGGAAAAAATGATCGGCTCCGTATCTGTATACCAAAAGGTCATCCACGACACCGCCGTTTTCATTGAGCATCATGCCATAAAGGATAGCTCCGTCTGATATAGTCGATACATCATTAGTAAATATATAATTCACAAATTTTTCCGCATCCGGGCCTTTTATTTCAACTTCTCCCATGTGCGAAACGTCAAATACACCGCATGTATTTCTAACTGCATTGTGTTCCTCGACAATACCTTTATATTGTATCGGCATATTAAATCCTGCAAATGGACTCATTTGTGCCCCGAGGGCTACGTGTCTGTCATATAGGCAGGTTTTCTTTATTTCTTCCATATAGATGAAATGTTAAATTGGAATTAGAATATAAGGTTAAGAAATTTGTCAGATGATAGGCCCGGGATTATAGCCTGGAAATCCATATTCTTTATGGCAGAGGCTACATTTTCCCGTGTATAATATACACCGATAAGGGTTTCGGCAAACTCTTTTTGAGCGTCGATATTTTCCAGATAAGATCGGAAGAGCACACGTC
>CAJULW010000037.1 GCA_910587515.1 uncultured Duncaniella sp. | reverse complement strand
TGGATTTTTATTGCTACTTTTGCATCAAGATGAGTGACGTTGATAGCGATTCACAGCAAAGCACAGAAAATGAAACGGTTGCCAATTCGTTACCTCGAATTTATTCTTTCTTTCAAACTTCCTAAGACAAAGGGAGTTATGAAAATCTTCCAGAAATACTGAAAAAATAAAGAAAACGTCATGAGCCGTATAATGTATCGGGCATGACGTTTTTTCGTTTGTTGGTTAATTTTATTTTGGGGGCTGAAAATGCGGAAATTTGTTAGAGTGATCTTGTATATTTTGATTACTTTTGTTATAAATTTCAACGTAATAATGACTGAAAGCTTTTTAAATAAAATCCGACGGACAATATACGAAAGCCATCTTATAGACAAACGTTACAAAGTGATTGTAGGGCTTAGCGGTGGAGCCGATTCTGTTGCATTGCTTGGCGCGTTGCTTGATCTTGGCTATGATTGCATTGTGGCTCATTGCAATTTTCATCTGAGGGGAGACGAAAGTATGCGCGACGAGAGTTTCTGCGAAAATTTAAGTGCCAAAGTCGGTGTTCGTTTCATGAAAAAAGATTTTGATGTCATGGAGCGATGTCGAAAATACGGTGAGTCTGTCGAAATGGCTTGTAGAGCTTTGCGATATGAATGGTGGAAATCGCTTGTGGATTGCGGTGTCGGTGATCTGATAGCTGTTGGTCACCATAGAGAGGATAACGTCGAGACATTTTTTTTGAACCTACTTAGGGGGACATCTTTGATCGGATTAAAAGCTATGTTACCAAAAAGTGGAGATGTGGTCAGACCTCTATTGGATTGTACAAAAAAAGAAATACTTGATTACATAGCTGATAAGGGTTTCAAATATGTTACAGACTCTACTAATCTTGAAAATATCTATAAGCGAAATAAGTTGAGAAATGTTGTTTTGCCAATACTTGAAAAAGAATTTCCCGGAGCTATGGAGTCGATTGGTAAAAGCATAAAGCATCTTCGGGATAACCATTCATTATATAGTTTGTATGTAGATGAGTTAAAGGTAAAATATATATGTGATGATGGCAGTATAGATCTTGACTTGATACTTGCGAACGAAAGGAACCCTCGTATGGTTCTTTTTGAAATTCTTTCCAAGATCGGGATGAATATGTGTCAGGTAGAGAATATACTTGAAACAATAAGTAGGCCAGGTTCAAACTCTGTATCAGGAAAAATATTTAAATCTACAGATATTGTATACCTATTGGATAGAGGTCGATTGATCCCTGTCGATGATTCCAACGATGTTAATGCGATTGATGATTTGAGAGTGGATTTGAGATCAGAACCGTTCATCTGCAAGGAAATGGATGTGTCGGAATTTATTGATCTAAAGAAACACAAAAAACTTCGGCCGGATGCTATCTATCTTGATTCCGTTGTTTTGGACGGTGATCCGGAATTTATATTGCGTGGATGGGTGCGTGGTGACAGGATGCGACCTTTCGGTATGGAGAAAGGGAGTAAGCTGTTAAGCGATATATTCAGTGACGCTAAATTGTCATTAAAACAAAAAGGACATACCAGAGTGTTGCTTAGAAATTCTGATATAATATGGGTTCCGGGGATTAGGTGTTCAAATCTGTTTCGCATATCTTCAAATACACAAAAAGTCCTGGAAATTATATTGGATGATGGGAAAGGGAAGAGGATATGAAAGAGATCTTGATTAAAAATATGGTGTGCCAGCATTGTATAAGGGCTGTAGAACGGGTATTGTCTGATTTAAATCTTAAGGATTTCAGAGTGGAACTTGGGCGTGCTTGTCTGAAGTATGACCTTCCGAAGGGGCTGATGGAAGAAATTGAGGCAAATCTGCATAAAGAAGGATTTGAAATCATTCTTGATCATAACTCATCGCTCGTTGAGAAAACGAAACACGCTATTCTTCATCATATCAGGGACGAAAAAGAAAAACATCACAATCTATCTGATTGTATAGAAAATAGGCTTGGTGTAAGCTATGATACTATAAGCCGTATTTTCTCCGTTAAAGAAGGCAGGACTTTAGAGAAGTATCATATAGCCCAAAAGGTTGAACGGGTAAAAGAACTCCTCCAGCATGGGGAGTATACATTGAGTGAGATCGCGGATATGGTTGACTATTCCAGTGTCGCTCATTTATCAAGACAATTCAAGAACGTTACCGGAATGACACCGTCTGAATATATTAAAGGAAAACGTGAAAGAAGCGGGCTTAATGATGTATAGAGTAAAAATTGCGATGATAATTTTGCAATCTTTTACCGCAATTGTGTAATAACGGTTTCTTTGTGCGGACGTAAATTTGCATTATGAATTTGATAAGTCTGATATTCATTAAATGCAATGTCTTGTTATGAATTTAATTCGTTTTTTCACGTCGCTATTGTCTATAATGAATGAAATGTCTCCCTATATTCTTTTGGGATTCATTATCGCTGGTTTCCTCCATGTATTTGTAAAACCGGAAACCATGGCGCGCCATTTATCCGGAGTCGGATTCAAATCTTCGCTTAAAGCTGCGTTGCTTGGAATCCCGTTGCCATTATGTTCCTGTGGAGTACTTCCCACAGCGGTCTCATTGCGTAGACAAGGAGCCTCTAAAGGGGCGGTGACATCTTTTTTGATTGCCACTCCACAGACAGGTGTCGATAGTATCGCTGCGACATATTCTTTATTGGGACTGCCGTTTGCCATAATACGTCCGCTTGGAGCTCTTGTGGGAGCTGTTTTTGGAGGAATGCTCGTTGGATGGCATGGTAATATGGAGAATGCTGGGGATTGTGACGCGAAAATATCTAATCCGGTGTTAAGCGGATATCATATAGAGAATGGCCGGTTTTCTGTATGGCAAAAAATCATAGAATCGTTCAGATATGGTCTGGTAGACATGGTGGCGAGTGTCGGAAAATGGTTGGTGATAGGCCTTGTGGTAGCAGCCTTGATTACGGTTCTTATTCCTGATGAATTGTTCCTGAACTTGAGCAAATATCCTATTTTGGCGATGCTTGTGATGGTTATTGTCTCTGTCCCTATGTATGTATGCGCCACCGGTTCGATACCGATAGCCCTTTCTTTGATGTGCAAGGGACTTACTCCAGGTGTAGGATTCGTGCTTTTAATGGCTGGGCCGGCTGCTAATTTTGCCTCTATGCTGATTTTGTCGAAATCTCTTGGTCGGAAATCATCGTATATATACTTGGCTTCTGTCGTGCTGACCGCAATAATATTTGGCCTTGTAATAGATTATATATTTCCTCGTGACTGGTTCGCGCCTTCAACAAACTATTTTAACACTTCGTGTCACAGCAATGGATTTGGTTTGTTTGAGAGTCTATGTAGTTTGATATTGATATCCTTGCTTGCTTATTCTGTGTTCAGGCAGGTCGGATCAAGACACTTAAACAAACATCGAGTTAGTAATGAAGTCGAAAATTACCATAAAATGAGAAAAGTTTATATCATAGAAGGAATGTCATGCCAACATTGCCAGTCCTCTGTCAAAAAAGCGATCTCATCAGTGGCTGGTGTCGACAAAGTGATTGTCGATCTTTCGTCCGGTGAAGCTGCCGTAGAAGGAGACTTTGATGAAAATCGAATATGTGACGCGATTTATAAATCAGGTTTTTCAATAAAAGAATAAAATGTAACCCCCTAAAGTTATTACAAGTACAAAATTCCAGTTCCAGCGTGTGGGATATTTTACCCCTGACTATGACTGTACGCCT
>CAJULW010000036.1 GCA_910587515.1 uncultured Duncaniella sp. | reverse complement strand
CGTTGATTGTAAACGGCTACGCAAAAGAAGTTATGAACAAGCTTCCTATGGAATTCGCTGTCGAAGCACAAAATCTCCTGCAAATCACACTTGAAGGCTCAGTAGGATGACAACAGAACCGACAACAACCACGGACATGTTGCGTCCGGCTTTATATCTTATACCATCGACAATGAGCGATACTCCGGCAGAAACAGTAATACCAGCAGGCAATATCGCAATCATACGGGGTATAAAAGATTTCGTGGTTGAAAATATACGCACAACCCGACGTTTCCTAAAACGCTGCGATAGAGACATCGACATTGACTCGTTAAGTTTTACCGTACTTGACGAACATACCGATATGACAGATATACCCTCGATGCTTTCACCTTTACGGTCAGGACGGCCGATAGGAATAGTATCCGAAGCCGGATGCCCCGCAGTAGCCGATCCTGGCTCAGATCTTGTCGCAGTCGCACAGGCTGAAGGTTTCGAAGTCGTGCCGCTCGTAGGGCCGTCGAGCATAATACTCGCGCTTATGGCTTCCGGATTCAATGGGCAGAGTTTCGCTTTCACAGGATATCTCCCTTACGAAAATAAAGCCCGAATCACACGTCTGCGCGAAATGGAGAGACGCATCAAACAAGAGTCTCAAACTCAAATATTCATCGAAACCCCATATCGAAACAATAAATTAATCGCGGAACTTGCCAACTCTCTTCCATCGGGATTGCGTTTATGCGTCGCCTCCGACATAACAGGCCCAAAACAATCAATAGTTACTCTGCCATTGGAGAAATGGGCCAAACGAAAATACGACTATGACAAAATCCCATCCATATTTTTATTATATCATTAACCAATCATAACTGAAAAATCCAAAAACCTTTGGCTCGCTCACTCAAACCGACAAGAAACAATTATATGCCGGGACTTTTCGACGCCCTCGATGATTTCAATGAAAACACCGAGAGCGATTTTCATATCATACCGGATAAAGATATGGCAAAGATCGCAATGGAGACGAAGCTTAAAGGACAATGCAGACAGACAATCGATGAGCTACCTCCAATGTCACCTGCCGACCATATATTCTTCATGAGTTTCGGTAGTGGAAGCTCAGGCAACTGCTCATATATCGGAGACCGCAACTGCGGCTTTCTGATTGACGCAGGCGTAGAAGTGGCCAAAGTGACAGAAGGCCTCAGATCAAACGGAATTTCCATCGAAAACGTAAAAGGTATCTGCCTTACGCATGACCACGGAGATCACATACGCGATGTTTACGCATTGCTCCGACGAAACAGGCACATGCGAGTCTACTGCACACCGAAAACACTAAACGGGATTCTTCGACGCCACAACGTATCCAGACGCATCAAGGATTATCACTCTCCTGTATATAAGGAATTTCAATTTAAAATAGGCAATTTCGAAATAACACCATTCGAAGTCATGCACGATGGGGCAGACAATACAGGGTTCTATATTTCGAACGGTGAACGTAAATTCGCCATAGCCACAGACCTGGGATGTATCAGTGATCGGGTCGCCCACTATATGCGCATGGCCGACTACATCGTCATAGAGTCCAACTATGACTTGCAGATGCTTCGTGAAGGAAGATATCCGGAATATCTGAAAGCGCGTATCGAAGCATCCAACGGACATCTCGACAACAAAGTAACAGCTTCGTTTATATCCGAAATATACACATCCTCCCTACGCAATGTGTTCTTATGCCATTTATCACAGGACAACAACACACCCGCCAAAGCCATAAACGAGGTAAAGAATGCCCTATCGCTGATAGGGGTCACACGCATAGGCAACGGCATAGTGGATCTTACAGAAACACCGGAATCCGAACGACCACAGCTACACCTCGTCGCACTTCCTCGCCATGAAACCTCTCCGCTCTATACTCTCGGAATATAATCATCAACCGGAAGCAACACATCTATTCTAAAATCCTGGACCAACATAGACTTCAAGACACCGGGCTGTCCATTTAAAAATATTTTCCCTAAAGAAAAACTGTCAGGGCACAGATATGTTCTATCTCTATAGACATGATTATTTTCAGCCCGATGAGACAGATTATCAACCATTTCACCGACGACGATTTATATAAGTTCACTATGTGCTGCGCAGTCATCGACAACTATCCACGCGCACAAGTGAAATATTCCTTCACAGACAGAAGCGGCACTGTCTATCCACCAGGTTTTGCCGACGCGCTTCGCGATCAGATAACATCGCTTGAAAATGTTGTTATTACAGACGAAGAAATTTCGTTCATGAAACGAAAATGCTCCTACATTCCTCCCAGTTTTTACAACTTTATACGCGGTTTCCGTTACAACCGAGAATGGACAACCGTAAAACAAGACCGTTCCGGACATCTGACTGTCGAATTCGAAGGATCCTGGTGTGAAACAATCCTTTTGGAAGTGAAAGTATTAGCCATCATATCAGAATTATACTATATGATGACCGGACAGGACTGCAAAATAAACCTTGAGAGCCATTATGAAAATTCCTACCGCAAAGCCGAAAAATTGATAAAAGCCGGTTGTCATTTCAGTGATTTCGGAACACGCCGCCGCGCTTCATTCTCCGCACAAGAATATACCGTAAAAGCGATGAAAGAATGCGACACAAATCTTAGATCCACATATCCTAATGGGAAGTTCGTCGGAACAAGCAATGTCTATCTGGCTATGAAATATGATCTAACCCCTATCGGGACGATGGCTCATGAACTCGTATGCGCGATTGCAGGTATGTACGGTCCTCAAATGGCCAACCATATAGCCATGGATGTATGGAGAAGCACATTCAGAGGTTCATTAGGCACTTTTCTATACGACACATACGGATGGGATATTTTCAGCATGAATTTTTCGGAAGACTACGCCAACATGTTTAAAGGCTTACGCATAGACAGCGGTGACAATATCGAGGAACTCGAGAAGATCGTGAGCAAATACAGATCATTCGGCATAGATACACGGTCAAAGCAAATCGTATTCAGCAATGCTCTCGACACCGACTCCGCAATAAAGCTCCAACAAGTGGCATCCAAGGTATGTCAGCCTTCATTCGGTATAGGAACACACTTCACCAATGATTTCCACGGATTACAACCTTTGAACATAGTCATTAAACTTGTGGCCGTAAAAATCACCGAACTGTGGAGATTCTATAATGACACCTGCAAACTTTCTGAAGAACACGGAAAACATACCGGCAAACCTGAAGTGGTAGCAAGGTTCAAAGATATCCTACATTTGGAATAGTCAAACCGGATGCGAGCCCTACAAGAACAGGCAGGCGTCTCCATACGACAGAAAACGGTAACGGCTATCCGAAAGAGCGAAGTCATATACTTCATGCCAGGACGGATTGCCAGGACGACTCTCAAGAAAAGCCGACACAAGCAATAGGAGCGTAGACCGAGGCTGATGGAAGTTCGTCACCATGCCTTTAACCATTCGATATGTATATCCCGGAGCGATCATCAAACGCGTAGAAGCCACAAAGCTATTCTCACCGGTCGCTTCAAGATGCCTCAAAATGGCATCCATTGCCTCCTTGACACCCAATGCCGGATGAGACGGATCGTATGGATACCATTGCGGAAGAACATCGGCCGACTGCCCGGTGGCAAGCCGGCATCCGAGATGATAGAGACTCTCAAGCGTTCGCACGGAAGTAGTCCCTACCGCCACGATCTGTCGTTCACCGCGTGCAAGTTCACTGATCAGACCGCGACCGACAGCAATAAACTCACTGTGCATGTCATGCTCTCCTATAGTATCAGTTTTAACCGGTTGGAAAGTGCCAGCTCCGACATGCAAAGTCAGCTCCCTGCGAAGAATCCCCCTACGGTCAATCTCATCGAGCACACGCGATGTAAAATGCAGTCCCGCGGTAGGTGCGGCCACAGAACCGTCTATATGTGAAAACACTGTTTGATAATCAGTTGAGTCACTATCCTCTGTACCGCGGTTGAGATAAGGTGGTATCGGAATTTCACCAACAGATGATATTATGCGGCTGAAAGTCACCGACGGATTATCCCAACTGAACTCCACTACCGAGGTATTTCCGTCCCGGCCTATACGCTTAGCGATCAAAAACAAAGAAACACCGTCTACAGTCAAGCTCATCCTGAGATCTCCGGTCTTCCATCGTTTCGAATTTCCTACAAAGCATATCCACGAACATCTTTGTGTTGATGCAAAATTACACGCATAATCCACAGGGACACTTGGCTCCAGACAAAAAATCTCAATCAAAGCCCCTTCCGAATCTTCACCTTTTCGAAAACGCAAACGGGCATTAATTACCCGTGTGTTGTTATACACGAGCATTGAATCCGGTGGAAGCAATCCGGGCAGTTCCCTGAAGCTCCTGGTTGACAACAAACCGTCCGGATCTTTATAGAGAAGCAGACATTCGTCGCGTACGGGCAGAGGATGAGTAGCTATACGGCTTTCAGGAAGGGGATAGTCATAATTCTCTATCCTGATATCTTTTATATTCATTCACTAATTTCTATTAAGTCACATATAGCGGCACGAGGGTCTGGCGCGCTGAAAACATAGTTCCCCGCAACAAGGATATCGGCTCCGGCTTCCACAAGCGCAGGAGCGGTAGTCAAATTCACCCCACCGTCAATCTCTATCACAGCCTGTGATCCGGAATCTTGTATGAGTTGACGAAGTTCCCTTGTCTTTTTCACAGTATACGGTATAAATTTCTGTCCACCGAAACCAGGATTGACACTCATCAACAGCACCATGTCCAGTTCACAGATGATATCACGCAACATCATGACCGGAGTCGCGGGATTCAATGTGACAGCCGGACGCATTCCGGCATCGCGTATCGAACGGACGACACTATCGATATGTGTGCAGGCTTCCCAATGTACATTCATTATATCGGCTCCGGCATCGCGTACTTGTCCGACATAACGTCCCGGATCACACACCATCATGTGCACATCAAGAGGTTTCTCCGCGATAGCGGCTATGGACCTTATCACCGGAAAACCGATAGAAATATTCGGAACGAACATGCCGTCCATCACATCTATATGTATCATCGAGGCTTTGCTCGAATTAACCATAGCTACTTCATCGCCCAAACGAGCGAAGTCAGCCGAAAGCAGTGAAGGTGCAATTTGAATCATGGTAATTAACAGGATTTCTCCCCGATTTAAGGTTTTTAATTTGATTTTATTCTATCGTAGATTTTTGTCTCGGCTTAAAGGCATTCCAAATTATGATACCGACACACACGACGCCTATAGCGATTCCTGCATAAGTAAGATAATCATTGTACTCCTCTACCTTGGCGTAAAGTTGCTCCTGAGGCACGATCTTCCCCAACCAATAACCGAGAGCGCCGAGAACGACGTTCCACACCAAAGCACCAAGCCCGGTAAAAATCATAAATTTTCCTACATTCATTCTCGCAAGCCCGGCCGGTATGGATATGAGCTGACGGACAGCCGGAATCAGACGACCGACAAAAGTGGATATAGCACCGTGCCTGTCAAAATACTCCTCGGCATGACGAACTTTGGCCTCGTCAATAAGGCAAGCATGTCCGAAACGGCTGTTAGCAAAACTATAGACTATCGGACGGCCTATCCACACAGCAAGATAATAATTTATCAACGCTCCTATCAACGCACCCAAAGTAGCAAGGCCTACCACCGCGAAAATATCAACATCACCTTTCGTACAAGCAAGATAGGCCGCGGGAGGCACTATCACCTCCGATGGGAAAGGGATAAATGAACTTTCTATCACCATAAGCCCTAAAACAAGAAGATATACCGTCATAGGGTCTGCCACAAGAAATTCGGCCATAATGCCGGCCGGATCAAAAATCGCCAAAAGAGGAATGAAATCTAACATGGTTTATTCAAAACGTATTTAAACGATATTTAGAATTTTTCACAACGTACTGTAATATTTGAGGAGCGAGAATCACAGCAATCCCGCCGCTTCAAAAAATCGGTGGTAAGCCTCCGCCTTTTTTTCGACGGAAAGAGGATAGGCCCTGGATGTCGATGGCATACGGGTAATTTCAAGAATACGGCCGTCACCATTCCATGCGGCACTCACCCATTCACATATCTTAGGCAAAGATGTGGATGTGATTTCAGCAATGACACTTGCAGCTTTTTCACCGGTTGTCGCAATGAAACGACAGTCTGGCATCCTTTCAAGCAGAGATCCAAGATCGACTGGCTCCACTATATCCAAAAACTTGTCAGAAGCGTTATCTTTTAACCTTCTTACAACCGCACCGGTGTCATGAAGCGCGATTCCTTTCTCCATAAGAAAATCTCTGATTGATCTTTCGTCAAATGCCCCGTCATTCAGACGAAAACGATTCATATCTCCATAAAAGATCAATCCCATTATCCGCCAAAAATCATTTGTCTTGTTTGGATAATAGAATTCCATCGACCATCTTAAAGGCTTCGGAGGGAAAGTCCCCATTATCAACACTTTTGCATCGGCAGGCAAAAACGGGGGAAATGGATGTCGTTCAAGTGGTGGCGGTGTCATCATGTAGGTTGAACAACCTTATTCGGTGTGAGGTTTAATGTTTTTCGCAATAACAGGACTGAAACAAAACAAACCAAGGATGCGCCACTTCGATAAATGGCACACCCTTGGTTTAATTTTCTCGTATGCGTTTCAACAGGCAGTGCCTACTTTATTCTTTAATACGCTCCACGTATGAGCCGTCACGGGTGTCAACACGCACCTTGTCTCCTATATTGCAGAAGAGGGGCACACGGATTTCGGCTCCGGTCTCCAATGTAGCCGGTTTGAGTGTATTCGTAGCTGTGTCTCCTTTGATTCCAGGTTCGGTATATGTGATTTCAAGCACAACACTTGTAGGCATCTCGCAAGTAAGGATAGTTTCAGATTCAGCATGAACCATAGCTTCGCAGATATCTCCCTCCTTAAGGAATTCGACACCGTCAATGCTCTCTCCAGGCAGAGCCACCTGTTCGAATGTCTCGGTATGCATGAAATTATAGCCCATGTCATCCTTATAAAGATACTGATACGGACGACGTTCGATACGGACCTCGTTGACTTTGACTCCGGAGTTCCAAGTTTTATCCAGAACTCGTCCTGTCTTTACATTCTTAAGTTTTGTGCGCACAAAAGCCGGACCTTTGCCGGGCTTTACGTGTAGAAATTCAACAATAAAGAAGTAGTTGCCGTCGATATCGAGGCACATTCCGTTCTTAAAATCTGCAGTTGTTGCCATGGATTGGTAAAATGGTGTGTAGTGATAATTTGATGTTATGGATTAATGTCCGCATCCGTCGCAGCCGCAGGAACCGTCTTCTCCGCAACCAGAGTCACCGCAACCGCCACCGCAGCATCCTCCACCGCAACTTGGATGAAGTTCTTCGGGTGTAGCGTCACGCACGGTAACCACTTTTCCTTTGAAACGGAGATCCTTTCCGACAAGCGGATGGTTAAAGTCCATAACCACATGGTCTGATGCCACTTCCTTTACCTGACCGGTAATACGGAATCCATCGCCTGTCATCATAGGTATATATGCCCCCTCTTTTATGGTTTCGGAATCAAATTTTCCATCCACCATGAATATGCTCTTATCGAGAGTGGCTACATCGTCGGGATTATAAGGGAAACCCTCACCGGCCTTTACCGGAACATCAAATGTCTGAGCGACACCAAGCCCCTCAAGTGCACGTTCCAAAGGCATCAACAATCCTTGTGTCACTCCGAAAATGAAACGTTCGGGCTCTTCATCCGTTACATTGTGGACAAGATTTTCGCTTCCGTCCGGAGCCACCTCAAAAAGGTCGTAGCTTATTTCGACATATTTGCCGGGGAGAATTTTTTCCATAATAGTTAGTTTATACAATTGGTGATCGAAGAATTCCGACTGACGGATCAAGCCTCGCCTTCAGTAGCGCCAGCAAGCTCGGGATCAATCATGATACGACCACAATATTCGCAGACGATGATCTTCTTGTGCATCTTGATCTCCATCTGTTTTTGAGGCGGGATGCGGTTAAAGCAACCACCGCAAGCGTTGCGCTGAATATAAACAACGCCAAGGCCATTGCGTGCGTTCTTGCGGATACGTTTGAAAGCCGTAAGAGTGCGTGCGTCAATCTTCGGTTCTATCTCCTTAGCCTGAAGCCGCAGACGTTCTTCATCTTTTTTAGTCTCCGAAACGATTTCTTCAAGTTGATGACGCTTCTCAACCAAAATATGATTACGATCAGCGAGCGTCTCTTCAGCTGCGGTTATATCGGCATTCTTGACTTCCATCTCGCGGGCGTACTGGTTGATACGCTTTTCGGAAAGCTGAATTTCAAGTGTCTGATACTCTATTTCTTTAGACAACAAATCAAACTCACGATTGTTGCGCACATTGTCAATCTGCTGCTTGTAGGTGGCAATTTGCGCCTGAGCCTGTTCGATATTGTTTTTTTCTTTCGCCGACTTTACACGCAAGTCCTCGATTTCGGCACGAAACTTGTCGATACGCGTATGGAGGCCTTCAATGTTATCCTCAAGGTCGCGCACCTCTTCCGGAAGCTCTCCGCGTATGGTTTTAATGCGGTCTATTTCCGAAAGAATAGTCTGGAGTTCATAAAGAGCGCGGAGACGTTGCTCGACTGAAAGTGACTGTTCTTGTTTTGTTTGCTCTATCGCCATATTGTTGTATGTAGTTTTTGTTCTTCAGACGTATCGCACCGGATTTTGTTCGGCGCGCGACTGCCGGACTGCAAAGTTAGGAAATTTTTCTGAAATTATGTCCGAAAAAATTGACTTAGTGCATATTTCGCTTTCATAATGTCCTGTATCCACCATCAATATCTCCTTCCCGAAGTCAACAAAGTCATGATAACGCGTATCAGATGTGATATACGCATCCGCTCTTTCCCTGATGGCAACGGAAAGAAACTCGCCTCCCGAACCACTGCAAAGGGCCACTTTCCTGACAATCGAGATATCCTGACGGCCTTCGCTCCGACGTACCACACGCGCGCCATAAACGTTTTTAACCATAGACACGAACACCTCGATAGGCATAGGCGCAGGAAGAAAACCGACAATCCCAAGCCCGGTGTCCGCTCCTCCGGCCTGAGGGACAAGCACTGACATATCCTCCAGTCCGAGCATAGAACCCAGACGATATGACACCCCATGGCTCGCACTGTCAAGAGCGGTGTGAGATGAATAAACGGAAACACCGGCGCTTATAGCGGCTATGACCGCACGCTCTTCCGGAGTCGCATCCGTTATATGCTTCAAGCCTCGGAAGATCATAGGATGATGCGAGATTATAAGATTGCATCCCGTCTCGATAGCCTCATCCACGACCTCCGGCCTGACATCAAGACATAGCATCACACCGCTGCATTCCGCAGATAATGGCCGAGGACGCAATTGCCACCCGCTGTTATCCCATTTTTCTTGAATCTCAGGAGCAGCGAAAGCCTCCACACAATCGACTATTTGTGAAAGAGTGGGCATTTTATTTCTTATCGTCTTCTAAGGCGAGACTTATACAAAGCTCTTCAAGCTGAGAGTCATCAATGGACGCAGGAGCGTCTATCATCATATCGCGCCCCGAATTGTTTTTGGGGAATGCGATGACATCACGTATTGAATCAAGTCCGGCAAGAATGCTGACAAAACGGTCGAAACCGAAAGCAAGACCTCCGTGAGGAGGCGCACCGTATTTAAACGCATTCATCAAAAAGCCGAACTTATATTGTGCGTCCTCTTCCGTCAAGCCAAGCAGACGGAACATCTTATCCTGCAATCCGGCTTCATGGATACGGATAGATCCGCCTCCAAGTTCATTCCCGTTGACAACCATATCGTAGGCCGTAGCACGCACAGCAACTGTATCGCTATCAAGCAAATGTATGTCATCAGGATTTGGAGAAGTGAACGGATGGTGCATAGCATAATAACGCTGCGTCTCTTCATCCCATTCGAACAAGGGGAAATCAACCACCCAAAGACATGAGAATTCATCCGGCTTACGCAAACCGAGACGCGACCCCATTTCGAGACGAAGCTCACAGAGCTGCTTGCGGGTCTTCATAGTCTGACCGGCAAGGATCAATATCAGGTCTCCTGCCTTTGCACCGCAACGATCAGCCCATTTGCGCAACTCGTCTTCAGTATAGAATTTAGACACCGAAGACTTTATCGCACCGTCAGCCTCAAGTTTGACCCACATCATGCCTTTGGCCCCTATCTGCGGACGTTTGACAAAGTCCGTGAGCTGATCAAGCTGTTTACGTGTATAGTCCGCACAGCCAGGAGCAACAATCGCACCGACATATTCCGCATCGTCAAGGACAGCAAAGCCCTTTCCGACCGTCATATCCTTAATCTCAACGAATTCCATTCCAAACCTTGTGTCAGGCTTGTCAGAACCGTAAAGGCGCATAGCGTCCGCCCATGTCATACGCGGGAACGGCTCGGTGAAATCAATATCCTTCACATACTTGAATATATGCTTCACAAGGCCTTCAAACATCTGCAAAACATCTTCCTGATCGACAAAAGACATTTCACAGTCGATCTGCGTAAATTCCGGCTGACGGTCAGCACGAAGATCCTCATCACGGAAACACTTTACAATCTGGAAATAACGATCAAATCCGCTGACCATCAACAATTGTTTAAAAGTCTGCGGAGACTGAGGCAAAGCATAAAATTCGCCCGGATTCATACGTGATGGAACGACAAAGTCACGAGCGCCCTCCGGAGTGGATTTTATCAGCACCGGTGTCTCAACTTCAAGAAAGCCTTTTGAATCAAGATAGCGACGTATTTCGAATGCCATACGGTGTCGTAATTCAAGGTTTGCACGCACACAATTGCGACGAAGGTCAAGATACCTGTACTTCATGCGCAAGTCATCACCACCGTCAGTATCGTCCTCGATCGTGAACGGAGGGACATCACTGCGGTTCAACACCTTCAGCCCGGTAGCTATTATCTCTATGTCTCCGGTGGGAATATTTGGATTTTTGCTTGTCCGCTCAGCGACCTTTCCATGAACCTGGACCACAAATTCACGGCCAAGACGATTGGCAGCCTCACAAAGAGCCGCGTCCGTATCGTTGTCAAAAACTACTTGAGTCAATCCATAACGGTCGCGCACGTCCACAAAAGTCATGCCACCCATTTTACGGGCGCGCTGCACCCAGCCGGCAAGGGTCACTTCCTGTCCGGCATCACCGAGGCGGAGTTCTCCGCATGTTTTCGTTCTATACATAACAGAACCAGATATAATCCTTAGGATTTGTTTAATGATTACGATTTATCAACCCCGAACGCCATATAAAGCAAAACAGAAACCTTCGCTCCGGCACACGGTCCCACGCAAAGGACTCCTGGATTCATCCATCGGTCTACTCTTGCGCGTGTTAAAGTCGCAAAATTACAAAGAATCATATAGAATATCAAAAAAAAGTGAAAGAGAGATCTTTAAACTATTTTATATATAGCTTTAACATTTTTGAGTTCATTTCTTTGTTATTTCAATTAAAAGGCCGTAAATTTGCCTTACCCGCTATCAAAACACTGATGCCGTCACGCCCGCAAAACGGGCGAAGAAAAACTAATCAACCCCCTAAATATATGGAAAACGAACAACTGCTTAAAGACGTAACCGCCAAAGCACAAGTATGGCTCGGAGACGGTTATGACGAGGAAACCCGCGACGAGGTAAAGCGTATGCTTGATTCCGACGACAAGACCGAACTTATCGAATGTTTCTATAAGGATCTTGAATTCGGGACCGGAGGTCTGCGCGGCATAATGGGCGCAGGCTCAAACAGGATGAACATATACACCGTCGGAGCTGCCACCCAAGGTTTGGCAAACTATCTTAAAGAAGCTTTCAAGGATCTGCCAGATATAAGCGTTGCTGTCGGACACGACGTGCGTAACAACTCGCGCAAATTCGCAGAAATAGTCGCTGACATCTTCTCAGCCAACGGTATAAAAGTATATTTATTTGAAAGTTTCCGTCCGACACCGGAACTTTCATTCGCGATACGTCATTTCGGATGTCAAAGCGGTGTAAATATAACCGCGTCACACAACCCCAAAATTTATAACGGCTACAAAGCCTATTGGGAGGACGGAGCGCAGATTATAGCACCTCACGACGTGAATATAATCGACAATGTCAATCGCATAAAGAGTGTAAAGGATATTAAATTCCAAGGCGACAAATCCAAAATCCAAATTATCGGAGAAGATGTCGACAAGATATATCTTGAAAAGATCAAAGAACTATCGCTCAGCCCGGATGTCATCGAACGCCACAAAGATCTAAAGATCGTCTATACCCCTATCCACGGCACAGGCGTGAAACTGATTCCCGATTCACTCCGCAATTTCGGCTTCGCCAACATCATCCATGTCCCCGAACAGGACGTGCCAAGCGGAGAATTCCCCACAGTCGAATCACCAAATCCCGAAGTACCGTCAGCGATGGCAATGGCTATCGCCAAAGCAAAGGAAGTCAACGCTGACATCGTAATGGCATCAGACCCCGATGCAGACCGTATCGGATGTGTCATACGCGACAACAGCGGTGAATACGTTCTTCTCAACGGAAATCAGATCGTGATGATACTTCTCAATTATATCATCACACGAAACAGCGAACTTGGCCTGCTCAAAGGCAACGAATTCGCAGTCAAGACCATTGTGACCACCGAAACCATCAAATCCATCTGCGAGGCCATGAATGTCCGTCTATTCGACTGCTACACCGGGTTCAAATGGATCGCAGCCGTCATGCGCGACAACGAAGACGTGTTACGCTATCTTGGAGGCGGAGAGGAAAGCTATGGCTTCCTGGCCGAAACGTTCTGCCGTGATAAAGATGCGGTCTCAGCTATCTCCCTTATGGCCGAGGCTTGCGCATGGGCAAAGGACAAAGGCATGGATTTCCAGGCAATGCTTGCCGATATTTATCTGAAATACGGTTTCAGCCATGAGGTAGGCGTGTCTGTCGTACGTCCTGGCAAGACAGGCGCGGAAGAAATACAGGCAATGATGAAAGGATTCCGTCAGAATCCGCCAAAAAACCTTGCAGGCAGTCCGGTCAAGACAATCAAGGATTACAGTACTCTTGACATGGTACATGTCGATAGCGGACGAATCGAAAAACTTGATTTCCCGACCACTTCCAACGTGCTCCAATACTTCACCGAAGATGGTTCCAAAGTTTCGGTACGGCCTTCGGGAACAGAGCCGAAAATCAAGTTTTATATGGAAGTGAAAGTACCCATGGAAAAAGTCGAAGACTATGATAAATGCGGGAAACTCGCTGAAGCAAAAATCGAGGCTCTCAAAAAAGATCTCGGAATCGCATGAAACCAAGCTTGACAACTCTTAACTGAATGACATAAATAGCATCGGAAAAACCAATCCGATGCTATTTCTGTTTTTTAAGGAAACAACATAAAACGTCATTGACAATGAGCAGCACTACCATACAAGACATCGTAACAGCAATCAGCGGTGTACTGACCGACTATGTGATGGTTATCGCCTTACTGCTTTCGGCAATATTTTTCACTATCGCGACCCGTGGCGTACAGTTCCGGATGATAACCGAAATGTTTCGTCTTCTCGTCAAATCCGGGAGTTCAAGCAATTACAATCGCGATACCAGCGAGCCATCAAACAGTGCGATCAGTTCATTTCAAGCTTTTGCATTGTCCATAGCGTCTCGTGTCGGAACCGGAAATCTCGCAGGGGTCGCAACCGCCATAGCTCTCGGCGGACCTGGAGCGGTGTTCTGGATGTGGATAATCGCTCTACTCGGAGCGGCAAGCGCATTCGTAGAATCCACGCTTGCACAGCTTTTCAAAATCAAAGGCGAAAAATCATTTATGGGAGGTCCGGCCTATTACATACTCAAAGGTCTTCACAAACGATGGTGGGCCATAACTTTTGCAATTCTTATAACACTTACTTTCGGATTCGCGTTCAATTCAGTTCAGTCAAACACAATCTCTGACGCACTCGAGTCATCATTCGCTATCCCACGGGAGGTTACAGCGATCGTACTCGGATTGATGACTCTTTCCATTATATGGGGTGGCATACAAAGGGTGTCACGATTCAGCCAGATCGTAGTTCCAGTCATGGCGATCGCATATATAGTGATCGCTTTCGTGATCGTATGCATCAACATACACCGTTTCCCGGAAGTGATGCACCTCATCATATCAAATGCTTTCGGATTCGACGAGGCAATCGGTGGGAGTGTCGGAGCCGCCATGGTAATGGGTATAAAACGAGGTCTTTTCAGCAATGAAGCCGGAGAAGGATCCACCCCCAACGCGGCAGCGACGGCATCCGTATCGCATCCCGTAAAGCAAGGGCTTATCCAAACACTCGGTGTCTACACCGATACAATGTTAATATGTACAGCCACGGCCTTCATAATTCTTTGCAGCGGCATTTTCATGGATGGTCACGACGGCATCATACTTACACAAAAAGCCATTGACGCAGGTTTCGGAAGCTCTTATCGCATAGGCTCGACTTTCGTCAGCGTGGCAATATTCTTTTTTGCTTTCACAAGTATTATCGCCAATTATTATTACGGGGAAACAAACATACGGTTTATCTATGACAATCCTACACTTATAAACATATATCGATTTCTTGTAAGCGTTGTCGTATATGCCGGAGCTGTCATGTCGCTCGACCTTGCATGGGGGTTTGCAGACATAACCATGGCGCTGATGACATTATGCAACCTTGCCGCCATCCTGTTTTTAGGGAAATACGCTGTAAGATTGCTCAATGATTACCGTTCACAGAAACGCGCCGGGCTTGACCCGATCTATCATTCATCCACAATACCGGAAATCGCAGACGAAACCGAATGTTGGAAATAATCCCGACACGATAAGGCACAATAATATCATCCACCGGCATTTTCAAATAATATGTTTGAAAATGCCGGTGGATGATATTAAATTTGCTTTATAGACTATTCCTCGGTTGCGGCAAACTCCATCAGATATGCCTTTATGAAAGCGTCGAGATCTCCGTCCATGACACCATTAACATCACTTGTCTGATAGTTGGTCCTATGATCTTTTACCCGACGGTCATCAAAAACATAGCTTCGGATCTGTGATCCCCATTCAATCTTCATTTTGCCGGCCTCTATTTTAGCCTGCTCCTGAAGGCGGTGCTGCAACTCTTTGTCATAGAGGATCGACCGCAACTGCCGCATGGCGTTTTCCTTATTTTTAGGTTGGTCTCGGGTCTCCGTATTCTCTATAAGAATCTCCTCCTGCTCACCTGTATACGGATCTGTAAATTGATATCGCAGACGCACACCAGACTCCACCTTATTGACATTCTGTCCTCCAGCGCCTCCAGAACGGAACGTATCCCACGACAACAAAGCCGGGTCAACTTTCACTTCAATCGTATCGTCGACAAGAGGCGTGACAAAAACAGATGCAAACGATGTCATACGCTTACCTTGAGCATTGTACGGTGACACACGCACCAAGCGATGCACACCGTTCTCACTTTTAAGGTAGCCGTATGCGAAATCACCCTCAACATTGATCGTGCAAGATTTTATCCCTGCTTCATCACCTTCAAGGAGGTTGGCGACCGATGTTTTGTAGCCATGGCTTTCGCACCAACGCAAATACATACGCATAAGCATCGAAGCCCAATCCTGACTTTCCGTACCACCGGCACCGGAGTTTATCTTCAATACCACCCCGAGTTTATCCTCCTCTCGCCGCAGCATATTTCGGAGTTCGAGATCCTCGATTTTAGCTACAGCATCAGCATAGAGCGCGTCGATCTCAGCTTCTTCCACAAGACCCTCTTTAAGGAAATCCCATGCAAGCTGGAGTTCGTTTACAACCTTATCTATATCCTCGTACCCGTCAATCCAAACCTGTATATCCTTGATTTTTTTCATTTGAGCCTGCGCCTCTTTTGGATGTTCCCAAAAATCTGGCACATGCGTGCGGAGTTCTTCCTCCTCTACTTGTATTTTCTTGCTGTCGATGTCAAAGATACCTCCTCAACGCCAACTTGCGTTCAAAAGTCTCTTTTAATTGTTCCTGGGTAATCATTGGTCTATTTATAATTTAATGTGTAATTTCTTCAAAACCCGCATAGAAAACCGTTTTCTATGCGATTACAAAGTTAGCTGTTTTTTCATTTACCTGCAAAACAGGAGAGATACATCCGTATTGAACACATTGCTCAAAACAGGTTGAATCTCCTCCTATTCAATATTATATAAAGTATAACCGGAACGCCTACCAAAGGAGTGATCGCGTTAATGGGAATCACACCGTTACTACCGGGAAGAACACTTATAAGCACACAAAAAAGTCCGAGGGACGCACCACTAAGAGCGGTCACGGGCATAAGCACTATGTGACGCGGGTCATTGGTCAAAATCCTTGCGATGTGAGGCACAACCATGCCGATAAAAGCGATCGGGCCACAGAAAGCTGTAACAACCGCTGTCAATCCTCCTGACAATATTAAAAGCCTGTTACGCGTCGACCTGACATTCACTCCAAGATTTGATGCATAGTCATCTCCGAGCAGAAGCGCGTCGAGAGGTTTAACCATCAACATTGACAAACTTATAAAAAGCAACAATATCGGCCCCATCACATACAGACGCCCGCCGGAAACACCTGAAAAAGATCCAAGTCCCCAGATGACATAAGAATGAACCCCCTCCTGCGTCGCAAAAAAATTAAGCAAGGATACAGCTGACGACGTGAGGTAACCGACCAATATACCTACGATCAGGAACATCGCATTCGAATCTACAAATCGCGAAAAAAGCAACAGCATAGCCAAAACCGCCATCGCTCCCGCTATCGCTGCGGACACAATGCTGACCGACTCTCCAAGTGTGCCAAGCGTGCCTCCCAACGAAAGCATGACAATCGCCACTCCGAGGCTCGACCCTGTCGAGACTCCAAGTATCGACGGCCCGGCAAGAGGATTGGAAAACGTTGTCTGCATCATCAATCCGGCAACCGCAAGAGCCGCTCCCGCCAAAACCGCCACGACAGCGGTAACCAAGCGCGAGCCAAGTACTATCACCTGCCATGAGCGTCGCGAAGATTCTCCTCCACAGAGGATGTTACAGACTTCAGATACCGGAATATCTACAGACCCGACGAACAAACAGGCCGCAAACAGCGCCAGCGTCAACACCGAGAGCATGACTATCGCCATAGCCGGTCTGTTTCCTTTTATTTTTGAAACTCTCATTATCAGCGTATCCGTTTATAATAAACAGCCGTGTCGCCTTCCGCACGCAATTCGGGATGGAATATATGTATGTATTCTTTAAGCAATTTTTCAGGATGAAAAGGAAAGTCGTCAAACAAGGTACATGTCGAAGTATCGGCCACATACACCTCTCCATCTTTAAACGCTTTAATCTCGGCATTAAGAGAATATGAGGACTCCAGTTCTCCTAAAGAAAGCGGCCCCAAATTACGTATAAGCCATATATCCGAATCACATGCACGATCAAGTACAGAAGAAAAATCGAGCTGAAGCGAACCTTTGTCAGAGGTATCCATCCATGGATTGACACCACCCGCATCAGTTATCAGACGCGACATATAGCTACGACCTCCCGGCACAAACCATACCCCGTTGATGACTCGCTCGGTGATGACTTTCGGACGATTCTGTCTATCGTTCTCCACACTTTCCACAAGTGCCTCATACCTGACTTTCACTTTCCCGAATATATTTTCAGCCTCTGACAGATTTCCATATAACACACCAAGCAACTTAATCCATTCCGCACGGCCGAGCGGGGTCGGTTCCATATAGTCAGCGCATTCGATTACAGGAATGCCAAGATCCTCCACAATTCCGTAGCCAGCGTTCTGATATGGTGAAGCCAAAATAGCGTCAGGATCAAGTTCTGTTACCTTTTCGACATCAGGCGACATCGATGAACCGACATCCGCCACAAGTCCTTTTTTCAACCCGTCACGAATATCGGCTACAGTAAAATAATCAGCATCCGCCACCCCTTTAATCGCTGAAATACGTCCAAGTTCCGCTATCGCACCAGCATGCACACCGGAGTAAACCAATGACTTTTTTAATGGAACCCTTACAACCGTGCCAGACGGGATTGACATAACCGAAGAATCCGTGTCCGGCAACAAGACATAGCGTTGTAGCAAAGCCGCACTGTCCCATGGATTCCTGATATCGGCTACCATATAATCGTCATAATCGACAATGGTAAGAAGCGAGGCCATTTCCGTGATCGTATCACCACCCACCTTCGCATCCCTATCACCAAATGACCTTCCACACCCAAGGAAACACAATCCTGACAAAAAAGACAGCGTCAAAAATATCAATGTGTATATAACTTTCATAAACTATGAGACAGTCAAATCATCTAATCGTTCAGTAAACCGCAAAATTAAGCGAATTTTTAATCATTTGCAAAGAAGCTCGTAAACCGCCCACATCAATTGCTTACAGTTATACATAATATCACATGTCGCCAATCCACCGCCTCCACCTGCTGTTAAAAAACATTAACCATAATTTATATAAGACTTTATCGGTAGCTATTTTCGTAATTTTGCACCATGCAATGGATTTCTGATATATTTCTGAGCCACTCGTCCCTTCAGGCCGTGATCATAATATCGGTCATAATCGCTGTAGGCCTTGCATTGGGCAAAATAAGGATATGGGGCATATCACTTGGCGTTACATTCGTCTTTTTTGCAGGCATAATAGCCGGCCATATAGGGCTTTCAATAGACCCTACCATACTACATTACACCGAAAACCTCGGTCTGGTGCTGTTCGTCTACGAACTTGGACTTAAAGTCGGGCCGGGATTTTTCAGTTCATTCCGCAAAGGAGGAATGGAACTGAACCTATTAGGATTAGGGGTATTACTTCTCGGAACAGCCATGACCATCCTGATAAGCCTTTGCTTCGGCCTACCCATAGGTGAGGCCACCGGAATCCTTTGCGGAGCCACCACCAACACTCCCGCTCTCGGAGCAGCCCAACAGGCTCTTGAGCAAAGCGGTCTGTCGGCAAGTGGAGCTGCGCTCAGCTGCGCGGTCACTTATCCGCTCGGTGTCGTCGGAGTCATACTTGCCATAATCGTCATGCGCAAACTCTTCATTGGCCAAGACACACCGTTGTCCTCTCCTAAAGAAGATCCCGACGAAACGTTCATCGCTGAATTCAAAGTTTGCAATCCGGCGATATACGGCATGACCATACGAGAAATCTCGTCAGTGGTCAAAAACAAATTCGTCATCTCCAGACTTTGGCGTGAGGACAATGTCAGCATCCCTGATTCAAACACCGTCCTTCAAGAAAACGACCACCTGCTTGTCATCACAAGCCCTGATGGCTGTCAAAAGCTAAAAGTCCTGTTCGGAATGCAAGAAGCACGCGACTGGAACAAAAAAGACATCGACTGGAACTCTATCGACAATCGCCTTATCTCACGCAAGATTATAGTCAGCCGATCGGCTATCAACGGCAAAAAGCTCGGTTCGCTACGGCTCCGCAACCACTACCACATCAATATCAGCCGCATCACCAGAAGCGGTCTTCACCTTCTTGCGACTCCGGATCTGATATTACAGCTCGGAGACAGTCTTACCGTTGTCGGCAGCGCGGCCGACATCGAGAAAGTTGAGCATTTGCTTGGAAATACCGCCATTAAGCTCAAAGATCCGAATCTCGGTGCCATCTTTATCGGCATAGTACTGGGACTCGTCATAGGCTCGATCCCTATAGCCATCCCCGGAATATCAGCGCCCATAAAACTGGGACTTGCCGGAGGCCCAATAATCGTAGGTATACTTATCGGTCTTTTCGGGCCTCAGTTCCGTCTCGTGACCTATACGACACGCAGTGCCAATCTTATGTTGCGCGGTATCGGGCTGTCACTGTATCTCGCCTGTCTCGGGCTGGAAGCCGGAGCGCATTTTATTGAAACAATAGCCCGCACCGAGGGCTTAATTTGGATCTTGCTTGGTTTTCTTGTCACCATCATTCCTGTCCTGGTTATAGGTACGATCGCTATGAAAATCTGCAAACTTGACTTCGGACTGACATGTGGAATGCTATGTGGCAGCATGGCCAATCCAATGGCCCTCAACTACGCCAACGACCTTGTCCCCGGTGACTATGCCACGGTAAGTTATGCCACGGTATACCCGCTATCGATGTTCTGCCGAGTGATAGTGGCTCAACTTATAATACTACTGTTAGTATAGGAAAAAGTCAATAAGTCACATCCCAAAGAAACAAAGCCTGCGGAGGCATTGAAGTTCCCGCAGCGCAACGATCACGTCGCTCTATCACTTCACGAAAACGCTCGACACTCATCTTGCCGCGCCCGACTTCGACAAGCGTACCGACAACAGCCCTTACCATATTGCGGAGAAAACGGTCGGCCGTAATCACAAATACCCACACACCATCACCCACTTTTTCCCATCGGGCATACGTCACCTTACAGATATTGGTCTTGGTGTCGGCATGGAGTTTGGCAAAAGAAGTAAAATCCGATGTGTCAAGGAGCAATGAAGCAGCCTGGTTCATGGCGTCATAGTCGAGTCCATCTGGGGCTTTCCAACTTAAGGGATAAAAAAACGGGGACTTTCCCGTCACGGCATAATAATGATAAGTGCGGGAAGTCGCGTCGAAACGTGCATGGCTATCCGGAGACACTTCATAAATCTCACTAATCGCTATATCCTTCCCCACCAAGGCGTTCAGATTCCTGACCAGCCTGCCACAATCGGCAATCGGTGGATCACAATCAAAATGCGCCACCATTACTCGCGCATTGACCCCCGTATCGGTCCGGCCCGCGCCAACGATTTTCATCTCCCGGCGCATAACGGTCGACAACGCGTCCTCTATCGCAGACTGGACTGTAATTTCTCCTGGCTGACATTGCCAACCATGAAAAGGAGCCCCGCGATATGACAAACGCATGAAATATCTCATAACAAGCCTTTGGCTAATCCTTCTCTATATAAGTGTAGCCATACAGACCAGACCGGTAGTTGCTGAGAAACTCCCGACCTTCTTCCGGTGTTATCTTGCCGGCTTTCATCGAAGACGTCACCCATGCTTCCACATTGCGCACAAGTTTCTTTGGGTTGAACTGCACATAATCAAGCACATCAGCCACTGTCTCTCCGTCTATTATACGGTCAATCTCATAACGGTCTTTGTATACCGAAATATGCACAGCGTTAGTATCTCCGAACAGATTGTGCATATCGCCCAAAATCTCCTGATAGGCTCCGACAAGGAATACGCCAAGATAATATGGTTCACCGGGCTTGACCTGATGAACCGGCAGGGAACTCGCAGTGCCACCCTGTGAAGATATGAAGTTGGAAATTTTGCCGTCGCTGTCGCAGGTTATATCCTGAAGCGTACATGTGCGGGTCGGTTTCTCGTCAAGACGCGAAAGAGGAATGATAGGAAATACCTGATCAATAGCCCATGAATCCGTAAGAGACTGGAACAGCGAAAAATTACAGAAATACTTGTCCGGAACCATCTTGGCAACCTTACGCAACTCCTCCGGAGCGTGCTTCATTCCATCAGCAATCTCCCCCACCTCACGGGCTATACTCCAGAACAATTCCTCAATTTGCGCACGTGTACGCAAATCAAGCAACCCAAGGCTGAACATGTCAAGAGCCTCCTCACGTATCTGCAAAGCGTCATGCCAACTTTCAAGCAGCCGCTGCTGATTAAGTTTATCCCAGATATCATAAAGTTCCTTCGCAAGTTCATGGTCCTCGTCGCTGATATCTTTTGAATCTTTCCAGAAAGGAAGCTGTGTCGTTTCAAGTACCTCAAATACGAGCACCGAATGATGAGCCGTCAGCGAACGACCGCTCTCGTTTATTATATTAGGCTGCTTAAGCCCGTTCTTTTCACAAGCATCCACTATGGCCGAAACCGCATCGTTGGCATACTCCTGGATCGAATAATTCATTGAGCTTCCCGATGCTGAATTGCGAGTGCCGTCATAGTCCACACCGAGACCTCCACCGATATCCATAAAATCGATATCAAAACCCATGTTTGTGAGTTGCACATAAAACTGCGTGGCCTCTCGGATTGCATTCTTTATGCGTCTTATCTTGGTTATCTGACTTCCGATATGGAAATGAATCAGTTTCAAGCAATGCATCATCCTGTTACGCTCCATGAAGTCAAGAGCCTCAAGTAGCTCCGATGAATTCAGACCGAATTTCGACTGATCACCTCCGCTGGTCTCCCATTTACCCGATCCGGAAGAAGCAAGTTTTATACGTATGCCGACATTTGGATCTATCCCTATTCTACGTGCGACTTCCGATATTATTTTGAGTTCGTTGAGCTTTTCAACAACAAGATATATCCGACGCCCCATCTTTTGAGCGAGCAAAGCCAGTTCGATGTATGTCTGATCCTTATAACCGTTACATATTATAAGCGCGTTTTCCTTGATATTGGTGGCGAGCACAGCATGTAGCTCCGGTTTCGATCCTGCTTCGAGGCCTATATTAAATTTCTCCCCGTGAGTGACAATCTCCTCTACCACCGGCCGCATCTGATTGACCTTTATAGGATAGATGATATAGTTCTGCGCTTTATAGCTATATTGCTCGGAAGCCACGGCAAAACACCTGGAAATCTTCTCGATACGATTGTCAAGTATATCCGGGAAACGCAACAATACCGGTGAGGTTATGTCTCTCACCTGCAGTTCGTCCATAATCTCCCTCAGGTCAACCGAGGCAAACCCCTCGCGGGGAGTCACGGCCACATTGCCCCTTTCATTGATAGAGAAATATTTACGACCCCACCCCTGTATATTGTACAGTTCTTCGCTATCCTCAATACGCCATCTTCTCATCGGCTCTTTCTTAAAAAGTTTTCTTGCGTTTTGTTTTGACTGATCATTTAGAATCGATGCGGGAAACGCCACTATCTCACTGACAGACGCCACGCGAGCGGACCAACCCAATGTAATCAATGGGCAAAATTACAACTTATTCGCCAATCAATCATATTTTACAACAATTATTTTTATTATTTTGGGATATTCTCAATAAAGATTGTAACTTTGCTATTCAATATTTCACGACATTGAAACGAAATAGCACCAACCAAACTTTACATTCTAACCTCATTATTGCTATGGACAAAAAATCTGCCATCTCCCTCATCCTTGGCTCAGCGGTCATGCTGACGGGTTGCAGCAAGAAGATGAATCAGTTCGCCGCTGATTATTTCAGCACCAACCCCAATCCCCTTGAGGTGGTTGGGCAGAATGTGCCTGCGACAGTAACCGGCAACATCCCCCCGAAATTTTTCGTAAAGAACGCCACAGTGACAGTAACGCCCTACCTTACATTCGACAATACCGAACTTGCAGGTTCGTCAATGGCGTTCCAGGGCGAGAAAGTACGCGGCAACAACCGCGTGGTATCATACGAGAACGGAGGCACGGTCACAATCCCTGTAAACTACACTTACCAACCTGAGATGCAACGTTCGGAACTATACCTCGGATTCACTGTTGACCAGGGAGGCAAACAATATGTGCTTCCTCGCATCAAAGTGGCAGACGGCATTCTCGCGACAGCCGCACTCGCTGACGCAGGAACAGTCGACCCAGCCACAGCAGCCGACAAATTCCAACGCATCATCAACGAAAAATACTCAGCCGACATACACTTCCTCATCAACCAGGCAAATCTTCGCGAAAGCGAACTGAGCAGTGACGAAGTTTTACGACTGAACCGCGACATAAAAGCAGCCGCTGGAGATGAGAACCGCAAAATAGAGGAGATAAACATCCAATCATACGCATCACCGGAAGGATCTCTCGACTTCAATACCAAACTTGCTCAAAATCGAGAGACCAACACCCAGTCTTATCTCACCAAACAGTTGCAAAAAGACAAAGTCACCGAATTCGGAGAACTGACAGCCAATTTCACACCAGAAGATTGGGAAGGTTTTCAGAAACTCGTGGCCGCAAGCAACATCCAGGATAAAGACCTGATACTAAGCGTACTTTCAATGTATAAAGATCCCGAACAACGTGAACGCGAAATACGCAATCTGTCAAGTGTATTTGACCAGCTCGCTGACGAGATCCTGCCTCAGCTACGTTATTCACGCATCACCGCAAGCGTCAATGTGATCGGCAAAAGCGACGAAGAAATAAACAAAGCTTTCGATACAGACCCTTCAACGCTCACTGTTGACGAACTCCTTTATGCCGCCACACTTACTGACGACCCCAACCGGCAGAAATCGATTTACACCTCAGCGACAAAACTCTACCCCGGTGATTATCGTGGCTTCAACAACCTCGGAAAAGTACTCTATCAACAGGGAGACTACGACGCAGCCATGGCAAGTTTCAAAAAAGCTTCCCGCGTCAACCCGTCAGCACCTGAAGCACAGATGAACCAAGGCCTTGTCGCACTCATCAACGATGATCTTCGCGCTGCCAACCAATCATTCGGAAAAGCAGGAGGCGTACCCGAGCTCGGCTCCGCTCTCGGTGTATATTATCTACAACAGGGCGATATCAATGCCGCGGTCAAGGCATTCGGTAACGACAAGAGCAACAACGCTGCTCTCGCTCAGATACTTTCTAAAGACTATAGCAAGGCCAAATCAACTTTGGCCGCCATTCAGGCTCCCGATGCCACCACCTATTATCTTATGGCCGTTCTTGGAGCCCGTACCAACAACGACCAGATGGTGACATCCAATCTGCGTCAGGCGATCAAGCTGGATAAAAAACTTGCACGCCAGGCCGCCAATGACCTCGAATTCTCTCGCTTTAATCTTTCAAGCGTAATCTAACACGCCCCGACAAGGCAACTTTTAACCACACAGTCCACAAGTCGAACGGACAAACCATCCGGCTCGATTTGTGGACTGTTATCTATGTTCACTTTCTCACCATCTATACACCTCTAATTATCCACCGTTACAGTAGCAAAGCCAACAAACGATAATTGATAAAACGATTTAATCCATAAATATCACAAACGACACATAAATAAAATTTATAAGCGATTATTTTCATGCCAAGCCCAAAAGTCGTAACTTTGCAGACATCCTCGTGATCAGATGAAATTATGGAACAGCAACACACCGATCGGCTCAGAATCGACAAGGTGACAGGTTTCTTGTGCGACATCGAAAGCACAGGTCTCACTTATGCCTCTCGCAATGGCGAGAGCGAATTGTTGCTGTCCGGCAAAACTGGACCCCGAATTGTCGAGCTATCATTCAGCCTGATGTTTCCGGCATTTTTCAACAACCAGACCAAAGCGGATTTATATCTATGCTCGACAATTGCTCTTGGAAACACTTCTGCAACGGAGGCTTGCGATAAAGCAAACTCTATCGCGGATCCTTTTATCCAAAATCTTCCCAAACTGCGAATAACACCCAACTCTGATATTAGGTCCTCCGGTCTTGACGCCCCTGTAGCATCATCAAAACATGGAATAACAGATGTGGACATCAGAACCGCAGCGATAATCGGAATGAATCTCTGGGAGACAGGTGACTCCTGGTGAAAAAATTTTGTTCAGGCCAAAACCGGCACATTCCGCTCTTCCTCCTGACATAAAACAGGAAACCACAATTAACTTACAAACGACAGAAATTTAAGGATAAATAAATAATGGAACATAGTTTTGAAATGGTCGCAAAGACCTTTAAGGGCTTGGAAGAAATACTCGCTGACGAACTACGCGGCCTCGGAGCAACTAATGTCGAACCTGGACGACGTATGGTCTCGTTCGAGGGAGATCTTGCAATGCTATATCGCGCCAATATATGTTGCCGCACCGCCCTGAGCATTCTTAAACCAATCTACAAATTTATTGCCAAGGATGCTGACTCTCTTTATGAGATGGTGAAAGAGTATAATTGGAGCGACATTATGACTCTCGAAAAAACTTTTTCCATTGACACCACATCCCATTCGTCCGAATTCACCCATTCACGCTATGTCACCTATAGGGTAAAAGACGCGATAGTCGACTATTTCAAAGACCGTTTTGGCCCCGACAAACGCCCGGGTGTCAGATTGCACGATGCAGATGTCATGATCAACGTTCACATCGATGGTGACCGAGTGACACTTTCGCTCAATTCCTCGGGAGAGTCCCTTCACAAACGAGGATGGAGAGTCGGACAGACAGAAGCTCCGATAAACGAAGTCCTCGCTGCCGGAATCATACTTAAAAGCGGATGGAAAGGCGAGACACCGTTCGTAGACCCTATGTGCGGTTCCGGAACATTCCTTATAGAAGCAGCCATGATCGCAGCAGATATAAAACCCGGCTCATTCCGCAAGGATTTCGCGTTTGAACACTGGCACGACTATGACAACGAAATTTTCGAAAAAGTCATGGAAGAATGCAATACACGTCGCGAGATTCCATTCAAGATTTATGGAGCAGATATTTCGCCAAAGGCTGTAGCCATAGCCGAGCGCAACATTCTCTCCGCAGGTGTCGACGAATACATAAATCTTCGCATAAAACCACTTCAACAATGGGACTCCGCACCCGCAGACGGTGTTCCCGGTGTATTGATAACCAACCCGCCTTACGGAGAACGCATAAACGTGCAAGATATGGAACAGCTCTATAAGCTTCTCGGCACAAAATTCAAACGCGTTTTTCTCGGGTATCACGCATGGGTCATATCATCAAATCTTGATTATCTCATGGCCATCGGACTTACTCCTTCAGTCAAAGAACAGATGCAAAACGGCGGTCTTGAATGCGAACTTCGCGAATTCGTGATTTTTGAAGGCTCGAAAAGCGAATTCCGTCGCGATGGCGGATCAATAAAAAAAGACGTGTCCGAACGTCCAATACGCAAATCCCCCGCTCGTAAAAGCGATACGGAATGGAAGCGCGACGCCCGCGAAAAAGGCATGGGCGGAAAAGAGGCCAAAAAAAATCCGTTCAGCAGAAAACCAAATCCGCTTGAAGACAAATACCGTCCAAAAAAAGGTGGATATGCCCGCAACGAGGAACGACGTCGGAAATTCAAAGAAGAAACTGCAGCCAGCAGCGAAGCCGAACAATTGCTTTCACGCCACCGCAATCCTCACGCGCTCAAATCGCTTGGAGAAACTCCCAAACGGCCGTCAATCCCTGCTCCCGAAGGGCCTTTCATGCGCACGCGTCGTCGTTGGAAACGCCCCGATACAGATTCCGATACCAATTCTGAAAAATAACCCACCCGGAATCCATGGATTCCGGATTCGACAATCAAGCCAAAGTCTCAATCACTCCCACCATAACTTTTCCACAAAATCATGTCAATCCAACAGAACCTCAATACCATGCGTTATCCGGTAAACAATCAACCTGAAAAAAGCCCTTTTAACGCAGGCGAAACCATTTCGGAACAAACAGAGAAATTAAGCGTTCTGCTCCTTGGTTCCGGAGGCCGCGAATGCGCACTCGCATGGAAAATCGCATCATCGCCACGTCTTGAAAAACTATTCATAGCTCCCGGCAACGGAGGAACGGACGCTTACGGTGAAAATATAGCCATTTCACCGCTCGATTTCGAAGCTATCGCTGATTTTTCCACAGCAAACAATATTGACATGATCGTGGTCGGCAACGAAGATCCACTCGTCGCTGGCATATACGATTATTTTTCTACCCGTGAAGGATCACCACTGATCGTAGGGCCGTCCAAAGCCGGAGCCGCGCTTGAAGGCAGCAAAGATTTTGCAAAACAGTTCATGGTACGCCATTCAATCCCTACCGCCCGTTACCAGAGTTTCACCGCTGAAACCGTTGAAGACGGATGCAATTTCCTTGAATCGCTCAAAGCGCCTTACGTGCTAAAGGCTGACGGACTCGCTGCAGGAAAAGGCGTTCTGATAATAGACTCGCTAGATGAGGCCAAAAAGGCTCTCCGCGAGATGCTCGACGGAATGTTCGGCAAATCATCAGCCACCGTGGTGATCGAAGAATTTCTAAAAGGAACCGAATGTTCGGTTTTCGTTCTTACAGATGGTAACGGTTCCTATCGTATACTTCCTGTCGCAAAAGACTATAAGCGAATCGGAGAGGGAGACACAGGCCCAAACACAGGAGGAATGGGAGCCGTGAGCCCAGTCGTTTTCGCTGACAAAGAATTTATGCGTAAAGTAGAAGAACGCATTGTCCTTCCGACTGTCAACGGGTTGATCTCTGAAGGTATCGTCTATCGCGGGTTCATATTCCTCGGACTTATCGAAGTGGACGGAGAACCTATGGTTATAGAATATAACGTACGCATGGGCGATCCTGAGACCGAAGTTGTGATGCTCCGTATAGCTTCCGACCTTTTGCCTCTGCTCGAAGGCGCAGCAAAGGGCAACCTTTCAGACATGCCGCTGACAGAAGACCCGCGATATGCGACCACCGTCATGGTTGTTTCAGGAGGTTATCCAGGCAACTACCCTAAAGGCAAACCTATCTGCGGGACTGACAACTCGACAAACGCAATACTGTTTCACGCAGGGACAAAACGCGAAGCCGACGGCACTCTAATAACATCAGGAGGACGAGTGATCGCATGCAGCGCATACGGAGAAGATATCGACAAAGCTCTTGCCAACAGCTATGCAGCGGCTGATTCCGTTACATTTGAGGGTAAATACATGCGTCGCGACATAGGCCAGGACTTAAAAAAAATGCGTAAAGCCTGAGACGAAAGGCATACCAAACACCCGTTATATCCATATATTACACAATCCAGTTGAACGATGACCCGAAAGGAAGTCTCATTCACAAGAATAATCCGCTCGCGTGGCATGGGGATACTCATTGCCATCGCAGCGGTATTCATGACCTTGCAAGCCTATCTAGCCGACAAGATCATATTCATGTCCGACTTTCGTACCATAGCCTTCCCCACACCGGACTCATGGTTGGACAATCAATCGCTGTCAATGTGGATTAATATGATCATCATTCTCTGCATAGGAGCTGAGATGATCCTGATCAACAGACACTTCAATCTCCTACGCACCACTTCGGCCTTTTTTGCCGCTTATTTTGTATTCACGACCGCATGTACGCCAACAGTGATGGGGCAGTTGTCAGCCTCTTCCATTCTTGCGCTTATAACAATGGGAAGTGTATGGCTGATGTTCAGCATATATGGCCTCCGCATCAGCACCCGTCGTGTATTCCTCATCTTTTTTATGATCGGAATGGGACAGCTCATAGAGTACACATTCGCTCTTTATATCCCAATATTCATAGCCGCGCTCGGTCAAATGAGAATATTCGGTTTAAAGAAGATTCTCGCCGCCATAATGGGAAATATCACTCCGGCATGGATATCATGGGGCCTCGGCATTATTCAACGACCAACACTCCCTCATTTCGAATTCACGCATCCAGCCCAGCTGCTTGACACACCTCAACAATGGCCCATGCTTGCAGCAGCGGCACTGACACTGCTGACAGGATTTATTTTCGGCAACCTCAACCTTATAAAAATAATCGGCTTTAACGCACAGGCCAGAGCATACAACGGCATACTCATAATGCTATCCATATCGACAGGTCTATTCGCGATAGTCAACTTCACCAATTTGCCCTTCTATATGACCCTCCTTAACGCCTGCGTAGCCTTTCAGGTCGGGCACTTCTTCCGTTTTACAGTGATGCGCAGAGGATATATAGCCGTTGTGACACTCATGGCTTCATATCTCGCCATATACCTTTGGGCAATGATGGGCTAAATACCATAGCACAACAATCAAAAACACACCTCGACAATGAAGATAGTAGTCGACCGCAACATTCCATACATCGGCCCATCACTGGAAAGAATCGGAGAAACAATCTTTCTGAAAGGAGACGCCATAGACAATGACGTGATGAAAGACACCGACATTCTTATCACACGCACACGCACAAAATGCGACCCATCCCTTCTTGAAGGCTCACGATGCTCCTTTATAGGAACAGCGACCATCGGCACCGACCATATAGATCTCGATTACTGTAAAAACAAAGGCATAACCGTAGCCAATGCTCCAGGTTGCAACGCTCCGGCTGTCGCCCAATACGTACTTACAGCCATAACAGAATTGACCGGCAACCTTTCCGGAAAGACCTTAGGAATAATCGGAGCGGGCAACGTAGGAACAATACTTGGACAATGGGCTGTGTCAGTCGGGATGAAAGTACTGTACAATGATCCTCCGAAAGAGGAAGCCGATGACAGGACTCATCATTATGTCAGTCTTGATGAAATTGCTTACACGAGCGACGTAATCAGCATACACACTCCATATACCACAACCGGTCGACACGCCACCCGACATTTGATCAATGAAAGTTTTCTGACGAGTCTGAACAGATCGCCTCTGATAATAAACTCTGCCCGTGGAGCAGTCACTGACACGGCTGCATTGAAAGACGCCTTCCGCAATGGCAAGATATCAGGACTCGCGATTGACTGCTGGGAAAACGAGCCCCATATCGATCTCGAACTATTGTCAATGGCGACAGTCGCCACTCCGCACATAGCAGGTTATTCATTGGAGGGGAAAATAAGAGCCACCCGTATGGTTCTCGAAGCCCTGTCCGGTCATCTGACAACCCATTTCGGCATGAGCCATGATATAGCCACCACATTGACATCATCTTTGCCGACGATTCCGCCAATACCGAGCCGTATCACCACAGATATGCTCCAATATGATATCAATGCCGACACACGTATGCTGAAAGAAATCCCGTCCACGCAATTGGCCACCGGTTTTGAAGCACTGCGGAATAATTATAATCTGCGCCAAGAACCGAGGCTATTAAAATAATTTATCTCCTGATATAAAACCTCTGACTACACGTATACAATCATCATACTTACCCAAAACAAAGGGCTTAAATAAATCATTTTTACAATCCGTGATTTTTTATTAACTTTGCGAAATAAACCCCTTAGCCTAAACGCCGAGGGACTTTTGTCTAACTTATATCAATAGTTTTGGATATCGACCCTTTACCTGCCACCTGGCCGGTGGCAAATTTTTTACTTGACATAACAGCCGCACCCTTGTTGGAGATCGAGCCAATGTCAACAGATCGCATAGTGGCGCTTCTTCTTGCAGTGATCGCACTTTTCATATCCGGATTTGTGTCAGGAAGCGAAATCTCTTTTTTCTCACTTTCGCCAACTCAGTGCGACGAACTGGAAAATTCACAATCAGGCGAACGTGTGTTAAGACTGCTGAATTTACCCGAGCGGTTACTTGCAACAATCCTCATCATAAACAATCTGGTAAATGTCACCATTGTGGTGCTTTGTAATTTCGCGCTAGGACCGATCTTTTCAGGCCTAAGTCCGGTGTGGAGTTTCATACTTCAGACTGTAATACTTACATTTCTGATACTTCTATTCGGAGAAATCCTACCGAAACTTTATGCCAATTCCAACAATCTCGGCTGGGCAAAAATGGCTGCTCCTTTTATGGAAGGAGGTATGAATCTATTTTACCCCTTATCGTCAATCCTCGTAAAAAGCAGCGTTATCGTCAACAAGGTCGTAACGAAAAAAAATACTTCAGTTACAACCGACGACCTTTCACAGGCTCTCGAAATCACAGACGTAAGTGACAACGACAGCAAAGACATGCTTGAAGGCATCTTAAAATTCGGTGACACCACAGCGTCCGAAGTAATGACACCGCGCGTCGACGTTACCGGCCTTGACATCGAGACCGATTTTGCGGAAGTAATGAAAGTGGTCATAGAAAGCGGCTTTGCCAGACTCCCGGTCTATGAGGACTCAATGGACAATATCAAAGGGGTGCTTTATTCACGCGACCTACTGCCTTTTGTCGGGAAAACAGAAAGCGGATTCGAATGGCAAAAATTGATGCGCGAACCATACTTCGTACCTGAATCGCGAATGATCGACGACCTTCTAGAGGATTTCCGTTCGCGGTGTGTACACCTTGCCATAGTTGTCGACGAATTCGGTGGAACACAGGGGATTGTAACCCTTGAGGACGTTCTCGAAGAAATAGTAGGCGACATTGATGACGAATACGACATCGAAGAAAAAAATTATCGTAGGCTTCCTGACGACACATATATTTTTGAAGGGAAAACACTGCTCAATGATTTTTTCCGTGTCACAGGAATTGACGAAGAAGATTACAACGAAGTCACCGAGGATTGCGAAACCATAGCCGGAATGCTACTCGCCATAAAAGGAGATTTCCCGAAAGAAAAAGAATCAATAGTTTATGGCCGTTGCCGTTTCCTTGTCTTGTCCATAAATCAGCACCGCATAGTCAATGTCCGCGTCAAAGTCATGGCCGAAGTCCAGCCTGACCAGATGAAATCAGCATTAAATTAAGAGCGTTTCAACATGGCCTACATCCATCTTTTACGGATGTTTGCGATTTTATTATGCGCAAGCATTCTCACGGGATGTGTATCTGACAACTCCGAGCATCCCATCCCAAAGCCAGAGGGATGGCCTCGTATCGATACACCAGAAGCGAACTACTCCGTTCATGACTGCTCCGGAATAAAATTGCTGTTCAATTCCGAGGCAAAAGTCGAAATGGAAGACAAAAACAACGGCTGCTGGATAAACGTGTCATATCCCACTTTTCATAACGCCCATATATACCTAAGCTTAACAGCTATCGAAAAAAAAGGGTTGTCGGATATCTTGAAAAACCGCCGTGAACGCATGGAACTCAACACATCGGGAGCCGCAACGGTTCTTTCCGAACTTGTATCCGGCAACGGTGAATGGAATTGCGAACTTGCCTCCACGCGCAGTTCCTTGACAACCCCAATACAGATACTGGCATACAACCCAAACTATGTATTATCAGGAGCTCTATATCTGAATCTTCAACACGATGCCACTCCCGATTCTGTCGCACCTATCGTCAACACAATCGAACGCGACATGTTCGTCACGCTTAAAAATCTGCAAAGCAAATGAATATCAAAGCCATTCTGACTGAGGATTATGAACTGTACATAGTTCCTTTACCAAAGGACGGATGCAAAATTCAACGGGAATCAGAGGCCAAATCACAATTGGCCACACACATATTCGGGAGCTCGTCTACCATTGCACATAACGACAACGGCTCTCCCTACATAAAAGAGCAACCAGACAAAAAGATATCACTTTCTCATTCTTCCGGACATTGCGCACTCACCGTAAGCAAAAACGGTGGATCCATAGGTGTAGATATCGAAACTGCCAGAACACAGCTCAACAAAGTGGCCGACAAATTCATTCGCAAGGATGAAGCGGCCGCAATCGGACACACCAAATCCGATAATGAACAGACACTACTACTTCTTAGATATTGGACGGCAAAAGAAGCTATCTACAAAGCGGCTATGACTCCGGGGCTCGGCCTCAAAGAAATCATCGTCGAGGATGGCTGCCTAAATGCGAGAGCGCGTCATCTCAATTTTTCCATACGACACCATGCAATCGACGACAATACCGTCGTGGCAGTCGCCGTAAAAATCAACGGACAAGACAAAACGAATCCACATTAGCTATTACGACAATAGAACGGTGTGATCCAGCACCGTCTATATCATCAATAATCCGGAAGACAATATTTTCCAGTAATGATCAGGCTATAACGACGATACAGCACAGACAAGCCCATCCGACTGAGCGATGATACGAAGTATCTCCCAAAAGGCACATACAAAAGTAAGTTTTGCCAACAACATTTTCACTACCGAAGCAACGACCAATATCAATCTGACAATCAACAATTAGAAAAGCATCTCAATTCACCTCATAATTAAGGATGGCTTCGACTATATAAAGAGCTCTGATATCACACCGACACACATCCATATCATCGTATGAAGGATTATCACTGTGAAGTATTATCATCTCCGGATCCGGATGCCGGCGCAGATATTTCACAACACGCAATTCCTCAAGTTCGACCACATATATCTGGCCCCAAAATATATAACGGTGATCTATGATCCTACGCACAGCCACATACGCCCCATTCGCAATACGTGGGTACATGCTGTCACCACAGACTTTAATTACCTTTGAACCTGTCGGAACTTCAGGCAGATCGATAATACCGACAGGTTTGGTCTCCCCGAAAATATCCTCCAGACTACGGCAGCCTGCTGTAACGTCGAGATCATAGACAGGTGTTCCCTGAATTTCTCTCCGAAGCTTCATTGGAGAATCAAGTACTATGTCGCGCGCCACCGACGCCTTGTCAAAAGGAAGCCCTATTCCATCCCTCAACCAACTTTTGGACACTCCCAGATCGACAACCATACGATTAATCAGACCTTCCGAAAATGGCATTTTACCATTCATAGCTTTCGACAGATTGGACGGATCGAGACGAAGAAGCAAAGCCAGTCTGCGCTGTGACAGATGACGCAGCTGCATTATATATTTAATCCTGGAGACGACACCCTCCAAATCAATCGATTTCTGTTTTCTCACAATTTCCGGATCAGACATTTCCATATAAAATAAAGATATCACCAATGGTATTATGCCAACAAATTTACAATAATATGGTACCTCTATCAAGTTAAATAAAATTAAAGAACTTTCTGATTAATACCCCGATAATAATTTACAATATTTCTGGTGCAATTACATAATGTTAATAACTTGATGAAAAATTTTGACAAAAAAATTTGCCATGTAAAAAAAACTTTCTACCTTTGCCGTCGCAAAAGCATCCATATTGATGTCGATGGCGAGATAGCTCAGTTGGTTAGAGCGTCGGATTCATAACCCGGAGGTCCCGAGTTCAATTCTCGGTCTCGCTACAAGCCAAATCGGTTTTACTCAAAAGAGTAAGGCCGATTTTTCTTTGTAAATCCGAATTTTTTACTTAATTTTGCCCCGCAAATTCGGTCGAACAGCGACAATCCATCAAACAGATGTTGAAACAATCAGATTCAACCGATCGGCATTCTTATTATTAACTAAATTCAATAATTAAAAAAACGCAATGATCATCGTACAAGTAAAAGAAGGTGAAAACATCGAGAAAGCACTGAAAAAATTCAAGCGTAAATTTGAAAAGACCGGTATCGTTCGTGAACTCCGTTCACGTCAAGCCTTCCAGAAGCCTTCTGTCACCAATCGCAAAAAGATGATGAAGGCTGTCTATGTGCAGCAACTCCGCGCTAACGAGGATTAAGAACCTCCGCTCTGTAACAATATCGAAAGGAGGCCGAAAATTATCCGGAAATCACCCGAATTTATTTGAACAATATACGCTAAAATAGCGATGGAGATTGCACAAAGCAATTTTCATCGCTATTGTTGTAGCCACAACATTACGACACCTCTTATCATACCATCATCTTGCTCCGTATCTTTCAAACAATCATCTTTTCGGCCGTATTGCTTGCGGTTGGATGCTCACATCCGACCACGGAGAGAGATACACTCTATTCCTGCGACGCATTCGAGATATACCCGGACAGCATAACATGCCATGGGAAGACACACAACGCCATTTCCAAAACCGAAATAACCGGCTCATGGAAGTCTGCCGGAACAGGCTCAACACAAATCTCATTCACATCCGGACAAAAAATAGCAGACGCCCTTTTCACAAAAACCATCGAGGAAACAGACTCCTTAGACTCTGACAGGATATATCTTATATCAGCTTTGCTGAATCCCGAAGAGTCCATGCAAACGCTCCGATCGCTTGTCTCAAAAGGAAAAATAGCACAAAGCGATTTCCCCGCCACCGTTTCAAACGCGTCATGGGGCGCGGCCGCATGGGAAGTATATTGTGCCACCGGCTCTGAACAATGGCTAAAAGAATCATACCAAATACTTACCGCCTCTCTCTTAAACGAATATCTGATGACATCGTCCCATATATATCCATTGGTACACGGAAAACCGATATATGCCGACGACACTCCGGACTATTATCCATCATGGATGGAAGATATAGATAAATTTCAGACCATATCCACATCCGTAAACGCATGGAGGGCCTATTCATACGAGATAGCATCACGCATGGCTTCCATTCTGAACCTGAAAACAGAAAAGGAGCATCTTATTACCGCCTTAAAAATAAAGTCCGCCATCAACGACAATCTTTGGATGCCAGACAAAGAATTTTACGGTCAATATCTCTACGGTCAATATTATCCATTACTCTCAGGCATAACAGACAACGCAGCCAATCCGTTATGTATCTTATTTGGCATCGCAACTACAGAAATGGCAGAAGCAATGTTGACAAAGATTCCGGTTCTTCCGGATGGAATACCGTCAACATACCCCATAGGAGACAAGACGAAGCAAATTCCCATGAACCAGGCGTTATTCGCTCTCGCCGCCGCTAAAGTACGCAACACCGCAATTTTTAATCTGGCCGTAGCATCGCTATGGACAATGTCTCTTGACACCAGGCAGCCGGCTCTTTGGCCTGCGATTGTATGCAAAGCTATTTTCGGCATGAGCCTAAGCCCTGAAGGCATAGATTTCACCCCTATGGTCCCTAAACATTTAACCGGTGACAAATACCTCACAGGACTCACATATCGTAAAGCCACGCTTGATATCTGCCTTAAAGGCACCGGTGACAAAGTCGTTTCTTTCATGATCGACTCTGCCAATGTCATAGGCAACCGCATCCCACATGACATCGAAGGACGTCATAAAATCGAAATAACTCTTTCAGGCAACGATCTGGCCGACCGCGGTGCGAACATAACATCAGTAACGAAAATGCCAGACACTCCGGAACTACGTTGGGACAAGGCAACCAATGCCATTATCACAAATTTCAATCCCGATTGCCGATACGATATCTTTATCAACGGAACCATGACAGAAAGCGTAAACAGTGACAGATACTCCATCGGGCAATCCAATCCGGAAGTTTCTGACATAATTCCGGTTAAAAACGGATTTCCAGGATTCGCACCGCGCAGCCATATACACGCATCCGACTCTACCTTTCAGATAATATACGCATCGGCCATAACACCTCGGCGCACACCATTGCACCTCATAAAAGAACGCGCCACCGCCACTAATTACATCGAACTTGCAGCGCGCCATAACACCCGTATCACATGTTATGCCAATGTAGATTCCGAAGGAATATATTTTCTGACTGTCGGCTACAGCAACGGTTCCCCGCGTTGCGCCATAAGGACCCTCGACATCAACGAACAAAAATCCGGCATACTGCTATGCCCCGCGATCACAGCCGGAGACTGGATCAGTGTTCATCCATCCAACACGATAGCCGTCCGGCTCAAACAGGGTTCAAATAAAATATCACTCACATACATTCAGGGGACAATGCTCCTAAACAAGATAACACTCCTGAAAAAACGATGAAGACAATAGGAATACTATCCGATACACACTCGTGTTGGGACGATCGCTACGCGGCCCACTTTAAAGGCTGTGACGAAATATGGCATGCCGGCGACATCGGTGACATCAGAATAATACAGAAACTCGAAGATGTGTCCCCCATAGTCAGGGCGGTACGCGGCAATATAGACCATGGCGATGTATGTCGTCGCTGTCGTGAAGCAGAATTGTTTCAGACAGAAGGCGTCACCGTATGGTTGACGCACATAGCAGGCTATCCCGGCAGATATGCTCCTGGAATAAAACGAATATTGTCTGAAAACCGGGTCAATCTTATGGTATGCGGACATTCACACATATTGAAAGTCATGCCCGATCCGGAACTCGGCCTTCTCCACGTCAATCCCGGTGCAGCCGGATATCACGGTTGGCAAAAGGAACGAACCCTCATTAGGCTCAGCCTCGAATCATCAGCCGTCACCGGACTCGAAGTCATCGAACTCGGTAAAATAAAACTCTGAACGCATATCGACGCAAAACGATATCATATATCCGTAAAAACAACGCATCCATCCGGCCATCGCGAAGGGGGACTCCCTTATCGCTTTCCCGGATGGATGCAGTTTGTTTTTTAAGCCGCCACCGAAAAAATCATCGCCCATCGGTGCGTTGCTGCATTATTGAAACAAAAGTCTATCTCTTTTTGTTCACAGATGTGGCAAAATAGATTTGATAATTATTATTAAAAAATATCCTCGTAAATCCTTCATGTTTCAGAACGAGAATTGAGCGAGCGCACCGACCCTACGCCCCCAACCATGCTCTCCATTGAAGTTCTGCCTTTTGCCGACATTGACCTCCGCACCCACCCGTATACGGGGAGTGACATCCCAAAAAAGATTGGCCGCACTGTAAAGTCCATACTTATAATCTGTTCCATCAACCCTGCAACAAGGCAGATACCTACCTTGGCCAAAAGTCGCCGACACAAATAAATTGGGACGGAAATTATATTGTAACCCGAAAAAATATCCCCATCCAGGAACCGTGCATAAACGGCCCGGACAATCGTCACACTCGACAAGATCGTATTTCCCAAGAAGGAAGTCTCCACCGAAATTAGAGTATGACCGTCCGCCGTTGACCGTCCCGTATACCGTAAGAGGCTCTATCGGACGGAACACCGTACTTAGCTGCACACCCCACCCGACCTCTTGGTGATTGCGACCGTTTATCAAATCGCGATAAGGCATAAACCGTGTGATCGCAGAAAGACGGACATGCTGCCCCTGCTTCCATTCATACTGGACCATAGCGGAAAGATTAGGAATAAACTCGCTACGCTCAGCGACTTGCCGATTATCGGCTTGAATAGCCATATCCGGTGTTTCTATAGAACCCGCCACATAAAGTCCACTCTTTTTGAAATGATGCATATAGCGAACCAACACATTCGTTCCGTCCATTTTCATCGTCGGGCCGTTGGAATCAATGGTAGGAGGCACAGCCGAACCGTCACCAAACGTCGATGGAGCATAGCCTACTGTCCAATCATTGACAACGGCATAGGCCTTCTTTAAATGAAAATCTCGTCCTTGATAGCCATTGAAGTTTGCCTCGATATAAAGCTGATATTCACCAAGACGCTTATTTCGGCCTATGACGCGGAAAAAAAGCGATGTGCCGGCCGGTGTCGTACCGAGCTTCTGACGGTTTAATTCATCACGGTGCACCGGAATAAAATAAGGTGAGAAACCGGGTATCCCCGTAGTGCCGCCCCAATCAAAATAGCCCCTCATCCTGACAAGGCCTCCTATTCCCATAGCCAATTGTGTATCCCGGCTCATAAAAAGGAAATACGGAGCTTGAGGATCCTGGAAACTACGGAACTGATCATAATAAAATTTATCCATCAGGTGACGAATGGAGTCCGTATGCGGTTCTTCACCCTTTCCATAAAAAACGATCTTATGATCACTGAGCAGGGACTCCCGTTGCTCTTCAACCGGACTTACCGCAAAAACGGTTGCGACCGGAACCGACAACAGCATAATGCAAAAAACGGCACGTAAAATTCTCATATAGAATCTAAATTATATAAATCTGATTTTTAAGCGACATCTTGCCGACAACATTCAAAAAGACTATTTCACCTTTAATAACATTTCCGGCTAACACTAAGTTCACTCCAATCTCCATCAGACAAGCTGTTTGAAAATTATTGTCAATTATAACCGCCTATCGGCAAGGTTAAACCACACAACAAAAAATATACGTTACCGAAGTAACAATTTCGAAACATCCTCGTATATATGATAAACAAATACCTTTGAAGGCAACTCTATAGAATGAACCGCAAAGAGTTTGAACGGATGGCTCCCCCTTTAAGGGAGCGCATTGTCAACATGGTCATGGCCATGTCGGCTTCGGTCGATCATGTCCTTGCCGATGATGTGGCACAAGACACCATGCTCAAACTCTGGACTCTACGTGACAAGCTCGACGAATACAGGAATATAGATTCGCTCGCTATGGTCATCGCACGCCACCGCACCATAGACCTTCTCCGGTCCGCATCGAATAAGACATCAGGATTAGATGATATCAGTGAATCCCATCTAATCGCACCGTCTCCCGAAGAAAACATCATAGACCGCGAATCATTGAAAGATCTGATGTTTATCATGGCCTCACTCCCGAGTGTCCAACAGACCGTAATCAGAATGAGACATATCGAAGGACTTGAAATTTCGGAAATAGCAGCGATCACAGGCGCGACACCGGGGGCTATAAGAGTAGCGCTTTCAAGAGCAAGACAAAATATCAAAGACATTTTCATGCAAAGAATCAAATGACAGGCATAGACAATTCAAATATCAGTCAATGGATCGACCGATTTCTCTTCGGGGAGACCTCCCTCCAGGAAGAGAAGGAGCTGTATGCCTTCTTCAATCGTTGCGATCTATCACCCGAAGCGGAAAAATACCGGGAGATGTTTTCTTGGTACGCATCCCTTTCTTCATCTCATACAGAGAAGGAAGAAGACCTCATAACACATCCGGAAACACTCATGTCGCGCCATGACGAACGGAACAAAGTCCGATTACTACATTTGCGTTCATGGCAATGGATCAGTGTGGCTGCAATGGTAGCCTTGCTTTTGTCCGTTGGATTCATATTCCATTCCCCCGAAGATATTCCCGACGACTATCTTTCCTATCAAGGCAGCTATATCATACGCGACGGAAAGAAAATCACCGATCTCCGCGTGGTTGTTCCGGAAATTATACGCACTCAAAAAATGGTCGATGACCGTCTGCTGTCTCTTGACAACAGCCTTATGGAAGCTGACAACGCTTTTAACCGAGCTGTGGCCGAAAGCTATGACATGTCCGACCCGGCAGTCAAAGAAATTGTAGAGGCAACCTTAAGTTATTAACCGAGAAGGAAAATTTCTCAAAGTCACTCCGAACACAATATCAATCCACAATTATAACAGTCATGAAACTTTTCCGCCATATAATCCTTACGCTCATTCTCCTCTCTCCACTGTGCGTGTCAGCCCAAGGATCAATCGACAATGTCGTACATTCGCTTGAAAATTCGAAAAGCGTGACAAACGAGGTGTATTCCGAACGTCGTGATCCATCGTCAAAAGCTGTAATCAAATCAAGCCGTGTATTCAATTTCACAGACAATAAAATAGCGTCCCGCATAATAGACGCCATAAAAAAAGAACGAAACAAGGCGTCTTCATTCCAAATGAACAACAGGCGAAGCAACGCGATCTACACAATACACTTCGTGAATTCCAAAGGACTTTGCTCGAAATATACTCTCGTGCAGCACGGACAATCATCATGGGTACTCGCCATTGAAAAATACAGTTGTAAGACCGAACATAAAAACGCCCGACACCTTGACCGGAGCGAATACATTCACGATGACGCGTTCGATATAATCAACGATCTTGACAAAAACGTATTTCAGGCAATGAACAACGAAACTGTCACTATAAAATCCGGTGACTCTGATACAATCATGACTATAGTCATCAAGCCTGACGGATCAAAAACCGTTACGACCGGACCCATCCGTTCAAAACAAAAAACGATGAGAAAAAGCAAAAACGGCAAATGTGCGAAATCAAATAACCCGTATTACTCATCATTAGTCTATGTAAACAGCTAATGTGAAATAAAAAGCATTCAACAAAGCAGCAATCCCGGATATCATAATTGATATCCGGGATTGCTGCTTTATTGAATTGTCTACGCCTTAAAACGGCAGATCATCTGTCGCAGACGGAGTAAGGTCAGGCATCGGAGGCGCAGGAGCTCCGGCGGGAGCGGCATAGCCTTGTGGCATCTGCTGAGCCGGACCGTAGGCCATAGGCGCAGGAGCTCCGGCCGATGCCGCGTTGGCGTCTTCAGCTTTCCAGGCTCGTACCTCTACATACCAGCGTCCGTTATACTCACGGCTGTCTATATCAAAACTCAACTTCACCATCTGTCCGACCTGAAGAGGGAACTGGTCGACACGGTCACCGAAAAAGTTAAAGAATATCTTACGGGGATATGTTTCCTGGGTTTCAAGCACGTATTCACGCTTCTTCCATGCGTTGCCTTTCTGCGAAGTGCCCCCTACTTCCGGGAGCGCGACAATAATCTTTCCTGTTACTTCCATTTTAGGATATTGTAGTTTTTATTTTTATCACAATTCATGACCGCTATCCGAAATACGGCAAAAACCAGTATTCTATTTCCGGGAAGCAAGTCTGAGGACAAAATTAGTCAATTTTCCCCGACTCTCCAACATTTAGCCGACCACAGCCGAAAAATCAGATTGAAAAAGCATTCAAATCCAAAGATAAAAATCCAGAAATAATCAGTATAATGTTAAAACGCTCTCAATCTCTTACTTCGAAACTGATATGACTTCATCCAATTTCTGTCTGAATGTTTCGTCCGAAGGACGGAAAGCGTCAGCATCTGCAATAGTGCCGTCAGCATTTATCAACAGGAAACGAGGTATTCCCATAATACCATAGGCTTTCGACAAAGCCCTGCTTTCCTCACCCGATGCTATAAATTGCAACCATTCAGGCTTATCCTTGTCTATCAGTCTGAGCCATGCATCGCGATCCTCGTCAATCGAAATACTTATAAACGAAACCTTGTCATTATCTTTATAATATTCCTTATAATGGGTCTCTATGTATGGTATTTCTTTACGGCACGGACCACACCAGCTCGCCCATAAATCTATATACAGAACTTTCCCGAAATAATCGCTGATACGATGGCTGTTCCCGTCCCTGTCCTTGAACGTAAAGTCAATCGCCGGCATTCCAGGTTTGTTACGTTTAAGCGATCTGACCTTGTCTTCATAACGCCTTACCACTCTGGAGTTTTCACCGGCCAAAGCGACAAAAGGAGTCCAAAAATCATCGATATTATCACAATGGCCCCAACCGATCACCTGCTCCGCGCAACTCCCCAATAGAAAGTCTCGTACAGCCGTATCCGTTATCTTTGTCTTAAGTGCTTCGAGATACTCTAATCCCCAAGAAGTCATATCGGCATCATAATCCGGTCTTGACAACTTATTTTCAAAAGCCCAGACAGGAATATTGTTATAAAGACCTATCCATGAATTGAGATCAACGCCACTCATCAACTCATCGGCTTTTCTTCTGTCATCACCGCAGAATCGTATCTGATAATTCAGATATGCGTCGCGTGTCAACCTATCAAGAAAAGTCCTAACATCCCCCTTCGGCAGTCTTTTAAGTTCGGACATCAATTTCCGATAACTTCCATCAAGCAATTTTCTCTTCGATTCGACACTGACCGTATCATTCTCTGGAGGATAGACAAAGAATCTCTCATAGTCGAACGCTGATTCATAGCGTCCGAAATATTCCGACGCGGCCGCATTACTCCCTTTATAAACCACATTAACGACACTGTCAGGCCGCTCCGTCACCTTTAATTCAAGCTTGCTTCCAGGTTGGAATATAAAAGGGAAGACTTCGTCTCCGACAAAGAGCCATGCAGGACAGAAGTCCATTCCATCCAAGCGTATAGAATCAAGAGTAAAACACCCTTTGTCATCGGGCATAACCTCTATCATTTTGGCGTCATATTTTGAAAGGCCTTTACGGTCACTGAGCCCGACAAATGTCTCCGGACGACCTACAGCATCTGAAAAGCTTACGGTAAGAGCCTGCGCTCCCGCTGTGAAAGCGGAAACGCAGGCCATTGTCAAAATTATATTCCTTAGCATATCTTATCAATAATTCTGGGTAAATGTCGGATTATTCTGTATAACCGAGTTAGGAAACGGCAACACCCACAGCGGACTTTCAGGAGAGATGGAATATGTACCGATACCCGGGAGTTCACGCGTAATGGTCATTTTATAGTCATCTTCGGTATTCCAACGTTTACGGTCGAAAAAGTTCTCAGCTGTCGCGATATTTTCTATAAATTTGGCTCTCTGGAGATAAGCCATCGCCTCACGCTCGTCAGACGCGCTCCATACTTCATATTTGTCAGGATCTATGCGATATGTGCGCACAAGGTTTATCAGATCCATTCCTGTCTGGACTCCACCGGCCTCCCCACTACGTATATGGCACTCAGCAGCAATATACATCATCTGTTCAACAGTCAATCCCCATGGGTTCTTATATGTGTCATATCCGGAGAAACTCAATGAGCCTTCAATACCGGTATTCATTTCACCATACATCGGATTCCATAGCTCCTCCCCTTCTTCGGGATAACCCGAGTAGCCGTAGTCTATGGTAAAATCACCATCTTCGAATTTCGCGACCGTTTCAAGCGAAAGATTGTCAGCGAACGGCACCCACCAGCTCTCACCGGAAGAGGATATATAGATATAGTTATTAGGAGAGGTGGGAAGCAGATACCAACCATACTCATCCATCATATAGCTACGGTCCTCGACCTCATCATTCAATTCCAATGCCTTCTCTGCATATGCAAGAGCGGATGAGTAACGTTTCATCTGGAACAGCACACGGGCCTTGATGGCATTGCCTGTGGCCTTGCTGCAACGCAACACGGTAGCCTCGTCAGGCAATTGATCGATATATTCGTCGTCAAGATCCTCAAGAATAAGTTCGTAAACCCTATCAAGCGGCAATTGTTCCTTGACGTTCATTTCATAGTCCGTAACATAGGCTATACCACCGTTCTTTGACGCGGTCGCCTCGTCGTATTGCTTGGCATATATGTTGGCTGCGATGAAATGGAGATACGCGCGTTTCACATGAGCCTCCGCTTTCACTCTTGTCTTGACCGCTTCCTCTCCGCTGGAATCATCGATCTTGCCAAGAGCGACATTCAAGGTGTTGATAGCCTTGTAAATTGAGCTATAACGCTTGTCGTCTCTCGTAAGATTGGCTCTGTCGGGGCCTTCATTATAACTCAGATATACCGAGGTCAATGTATTGGTATTGGCTATAAGCTGTTTTACAGTCGTAAATTCCTGTCCGTAGCTCTCATTTACAATAACACACAAATCCGAACCAGGATCCACATTGATTTCAAGTGAATTTAACAGATATTCTATCTCCTGTGCACTTTCAAGTGTAGTCTGCCCTTTCGGAACCATCTCGATATCACATGAGCTTACAAAGAGCGTTGCCATAAGGGGCAGCATATATATTGATTTTTTCATATCTTTCATAATGTTTCAAGATTAAAAATTGGCGTTGATGCTGAAAGTATAGCTTCGCGGAGCAGCGAAATCCCACTTTCCTGTCTGTGCATCCACCCGCTCCGGATCAAGCCCCTCGCTGTTACGGACCCATGTAGCGACGTTGTTCATCTGTGCGCGCAGACGCAGACCGCTCAAACCGATTTTCTTACAAATCTTTTCCGAAAAATAGTATGACAACACTATGTTACGGATCTTAAGATAATCAGCCTTGGCTATATTGCGATCGCTCTGATATACATCGTCCCAATACATCTCGACATTGTCCATAGTCCCGCCGGTACCGAGCATTGTCTCCCGCTGTTCAGGAGTGGCCCGCCAATAAGCAAGATATTCTTTAGACGCTGAGTTGCCGTAAGAACTTGTATAGAACCATTTATAGTAATTCGGGCGGAAATAGTGTCCGAGGTAGAACGCTGCCATCGCGCTTAGAGTGAAACGCTGATAAGAAATCGAAGGAGTGAAACTTCCGCTCCATTTTGGATCAAGCGAGCCGCTGAACACGACATCGCTCGTCTCAAAAGTCTTCGATGTCAGATCATCACAGTTCGGTGTTCCATCCGCTTTTTTCCAATAAATGTGCTGATACCCGTCTTCATCGTATCTTATCCCGTCCCATATGTATGAATATATCGAATTTACAGGATAACCTTTTTTGTAATCACTTGATTCCAATGCACGCCATCCGGCTGTCGCCACGTGGTTGATGCTTGTGACCTTGTTGTTATTATATGCTACCGCAAGATCCGCACGTATGCCGACCTCTGAATGTTTTGAGGCTCTAAGTATCTCTCCATAAAGCTGCAATTCCACGCCTCGGTTACGAGTGCCCGCATTATTAATGTTAAGGCTTGACCAACCGGTTGTAGGGTCCGTATCGACAAGACTAAGAATGTCGCTTCCAACCTTGTTGTAGAAATCAAACGAACCATGGAGACGGTAATTGAACACAGCAAAATCTATACCTGCGTTGAAAGTCTTTGTCTTCTCCCAACGCAACTGATCGTTCGGAGGAGTATTAACCTGAGCATATTTATCACCGGTCTCCCCGTGTACAAAAATTTTGGCAGTCAGATATGACGAATAGTTAGAATTTATATTACCAGTAACACCATAGCTGATCCTCGGTTTCAACATGTCAAGCCATGTCAGATTCTGCATGAATTTTTCATTCTGCATATTCCAGCTCGCTCCGGCCGACCATAAAGGACGGCGGGTGAATTTTTTGTCCGCACCGAACAGATCTGCTCTGTCTATTCGATAGCTTCCGGAAAGGCTGAAACGATGATCGTATGTATAGTTGGCTGTGGCATAGTATGAAATGTATTTATGTTCTTCATCTGAAAAGTCAGCTACATCCTCCGACATGAAAAATACATTTGAATTATAAATGGAACCGAGATCAGTCGACGATGCTTTGCTTAGATCATAGAAGTTCATGATGGCGTTAGAGTTGGTCAACGTCTTTTCGTCGTAGCCCCAAAAACGGTTCTGAGTGTATCTGTCGCGTGTATAGCGGTATTCGTATCCTGCAACAGCGTTTATTTCATGCTTGTCAAGGAATGTCTTATCATAATTTGCCTGTAGACGGAATGTATAATAGTTCTTCTCGTAATTCATCTCATTCATCACACCTCCCTCCGGAAGAAGGTGCTTGCCGTTTGAGGTAAACAAGTTATAGTTATGACGGGTCACGTACGCGTCGGCAGCCTGCAAATCCTCGCGTTTGGCAGTAATATCCTCATATTGGAACATTCCTGAAAGTTTTAGTTCCGGAAGCGGGAAAAAATTCAAATGCACGAAACCTCGGGTATATGTCTCCCTGTATTTGGATATGTTGCGTCTCAATTCTTCCACCGGAACAAAACCTTCGTCTTTGAGACCTAAGCTAGGATCGCTCAAGCTCGGCTCGTTTAGATCGACCCGGCATTGCAGACGGGCAGGAGAGCCATCCGGATTACGGAACGACATATAAGTAGGCTGGTCGTCATAATTGGTATAGTCATAACCATCGAAATAACGCCCTTTCTGACGAGTATTGTCGACCTGCAATCCTACAGACGCCTTAAACCAACTCGTGGCGTCGATATCACCGAAATAGCGTAGAGACAGACGGTTGTCATAACTGTTAACAAACTGTGTGTTGTCGCCATACCAATTGACAACGAGGTTGTTGTTTAGATATTTGCCTTTAGTGCGCACGGCAAGGTTATAACGCTGTTCAAAACGGTTGTGCTCCATATAGTCCTGCCAATCTCCAATATAGTCGTTACATCTCCACTGGCTCACTTGCGAATCATATTCCTGATCGCTTACTTCACCGAGATGGCGCCTCATCATCAGCTTGTTAAGCGGATTCCATGTACCGCCACGGCCTCTCCAATTATATTCCAAATTATCAAAATCATCAGGACGGTTCTTGATCCAGTCAAAATTTGCCTCCTCAAGTTCGATCAATTCAGCCGCGTTACAAAGTCCAAGGTCATTGAAATTACGCATTTCGTGTACAGTGAAGTCTGCGTTAAACTCTATTGACAACTTTTCGCTAAGGCCTTTTTTGGTAGTTATGACTATGACACCGTTTGATGCCCGCGCTCCATAGATCGCAGCGGCTGCCGCATCTTTAAGAATAGTCACCTTTTCAATTTCGTATGGATTTATATCAGTCAAAGTTCCGTTTATCGGAAGACCGTCGACAACCACGAGCGGCTGCGTATCTGCTTTAAATGTGCCGGTCCCTCGTATCTGTATATTGTTATTATACACGACCATGCCCGCGACCTTTCCTTCAAGATTGGAAGTAAGCGATGACATATAACGGTTGTCAAGATCCTTTGCCGATATCTGCTGGAAAGCACCGGTGGCATTTTCTCTTTTAAGGTTCTGATAACCGGTGACAACAACCTCGTCCATCATCATATCATTCGGTTCAAGAATGATTTTCAGATCCGAAACGGCATTCCGTAAGAGGAAGCGAAAGACGTGCATCCCGACATAACGAACTTCAAGTACCGGATTTTCGCTATTGACATTAAGGCTGAATTTTCCATCAATATCAGAAACCGTGGCAACGGTGGTCCCTTCAATCATTATCGTAGCTCCAGGGAGAGGTTCTCCATCTTTGTCAAGCACCACCCCCGAAATCTTCTTGTTTATACCAGATTCTTTCTGAGCTACAGACATGACCATGCTTTCAGCGACCGCGTCTGACGACGCGACACCTCGATTGGCCAATGAGGCTTGGGGGATCAGCAGTCCACAAACCACTGAAAAAATTAGTCCCTTTCCCATAATTGCAAAATTTGTGATATGATTTAATATATGAATGATATACTTGCACAAAGAATGTGTTTATAAATGCAAACCTAATAAAACAAATGTAAAAAAGCAACAATATATAACAAATTTATACCATAAAACAAACATTTATTACATATTGCTGCGATATTCCCGTTTAAACAAGAAATCATCTCTGCAGTCTTTGGTGTTATTAAATAAAAAAACACAGTATCGTTCACTGATCTATTCTTAATTTTGTATTTTAACGATGCTTGTTTCTCATCAATTCTATGTAATTTTGCAAAATAATGAAACGATATCTCAAAAATATTTTTCAATTGGTTTTATCCCCTGGAAACGGCTGGGAAGATATAGCTGCTGATAATGACAATCCAAAAGAAATCTCCACAAAAGGTTTTTATCCACTGATCGCATTAGCCGCGGTAAGCGTCTTTATGAAAGGCATATATCACAATATAGATTTTCTCGTATTGTTCATACGGATGATCGTGACGTTTCTTGTATATTTCATCGGATATTTTTTCGGGGTTTTCGTTCTGTCTCTGTTTTCAGAACCGACTCTCGAAGGATATTACGATGAGCACCGCAGCCATACTTTCGTCCTCTACACCCTCGGGCTACTCGCAGTGATATCCCTTATCGTAAATTGTCTTCCGGTGACATCTATGATGTTTTTTTTCCTCCCGTTCTATGTAGCACTCATACAATGGAAAGGGGTGAGCTATATGGGAGTAAAGCCTGACAAAGTCGGTGTCTTCATGATTATCGCAATTCTTGGCGTGTTAATGCCACCTTATATTTTTTATTTCCTGTTTTCAATGATAATCAGGTAGAAAAGATGATTTCCAAAGACATAAACATAAAAAACAAACGAGCAACCTATGATTATGCTATCGGTGATACTTTCACCGCTGGCATCGTGCTCACAGGCACTGAAATAAAATCAATCAGACAAGGGAAAGCCTCTCTCTCCGATACTTTCTGCTATGTGGACAAAGGTGAGGTTTGGGTAAAAAACATGTATATAGCCGAATACTTCTATGGCACATACAACAACCATAGCGCAAGACGCGACCGCAAACTTTTGCTAAACAAAAAAGAGATCACAAAACTCGAAAAAAACGGAAAAGAAACCGGTTTCACCATAGTGCCTTTACGTCTGTTCATAAATGATCGCGGATTGGCAAAAATCGTGATAGGTGTCGCGCGAGGCAAAAAAGAATACGATAAGCGTCAATCAATAAAAGAACGCGAGGACAAGGTGGCTATCGCACGTATGATGCAGAAATAGAATCATCAAGGCAAAACCAGAACCGTGTGTTTCTCTCCATTCTTTATATCATACCAGACCGCTTCCGCGGTCTGTTTTTTCATTCTTACGTCTATCCCTTCCAATTTTCGTCCGTTTACCGAAATAACAGCATCCGGTAGAGTTGAATCCTTCAATATCTTACCAAGTCTCAACTCTATATGCGCTGTTCCGTCAAGATCTATTATTTTGCTGACACCATCAGACAACGATTTAAACAACACGCCACCTCGATCATAGCGTAAATCGATACCTTCACCTACATAACGCCACACAGCGTCCCTAAAATACGGAGAATAATCAAAATCACCATCCGTATCCGGTCGTTCTCCCCCAATAGAGCCAGGACCGGAATTATCACTCCCAACCATATCACCCCGTCGCGGACTATCGGAGCCCTTGTCACAAGCGAAAAAAAACGACACGACAATGGCTATCATAAAGATCATAGACATTCTATTCAGACGAAGATTGAAGGCTGCCATATCATTATTCTACTATTTTTATAAGCACACTTCCGTTCTCTCCTGTAGAGGACGAGGAATACTTTAGTTCATGACTCCCGATTCCGAGATGTTCGGCTGAGAGAACTGTCAATGAAACCGGAATCCCATCAACACTCCATACAGCATCGGAAGGGATATGAGGGGAATAGAGTGATATCTCACCATCGCTCAACCTATAGGTAGAACGCAAGGGCACCGGCTCACCCGATATCAAAAAGACTTGACCTTTATTCTCTCCCCAAAGATATTCCGCCAACTCCGGATAATCGACAAAAGGATTACGGTTGCCTTGCAAATCCACAGCCAGGTCATTAAGCAAATTTTCATCCACTGTAGGTGGGTATAACCTATGCCATGAAAGCAACAAAGGTATAGCATAATCCGTCAAGCCCGGGTAAGATTTTGAAGTCATCACCAACGAGGCTCGCTCCGTCCATAAATCGACATGATAGACGACGGACATATAGAAAACAAGTCGGGCAAAAGCACCCCTCATAGACTCAGGTGGAGTATAGCATTCGAAAGGGGTGAAAGATATATGGCCGATACCCGCGCTCCAATAATCATTCTGAAATTTAGGTTCGTCAACATTTCCGGGCGGGAGATCCCTTCTATACATCGCTACATCCTTATTGACCGGAAAAATATTAAAAATGTCACCGGCAATGGCTTCTCCGTAAACGCCTGAAGAATATCCCCACCATTCTTCAGGCAAAAGGCTTCCCCAAACATAGCCATCCGGCAGAACACCGGAAACCACCGCAACAGAGCAAGAAGAGAACGGGTCGTAATATACCTCTGATATCCGCGATTTTTCCACTATACGCAACGGACAACAGGAATCCGCAAGCGAGCTTTGCAATCCAGCTCCGGATTTACCGTTGAAAGGCACTTCCGCTTCTACCGAGGTAGAAACCGAAGTGCCTAACATTAATATCATCGAGGCAATAAACCTCATAAAGTATATCGTTTTTTATTTATACATAGCCACGGATAATACCACGTTTGGAGTTACGGACGAAGAGTATGATTTCGTCCCTTTCTTTTGTAGCCGGAAGCTCTGCCTCGATACGTTCAACCGCATCTGAATTGTTTAGACCGGAAAGATATAGATAACGGTATGTCTCCTGAATGTCACGGATCGTCTCATTTGAGAAACCACGGCGACGCAGACCGATAGAATTCACTCCGGCATAGGCGATGGGTTCACGGCCGGCTTTTACGTATGGAGGTATATCCTTATTGACCAACGCACCACCCTGAAGCATGACATGAGGCCCTATATGGCAGAATTGATGTATGAGAGCACCGCCACCGATCACAGCGAAATCATCGATCACAACCTCTCCGGCACATTGAACGGCATTTGACATAATGACGTTGTCTCCGATCACACAATCATGCGCCACATGGCAATAAGCCATTATAAGACAGTTGCTTCCGACAACCGTCTTGCCTTTAGAGGCTGTTCCGCGATGTATGGTGACACACTCACGGATGGTTGTATTATCTCCGATGACAGCGACAGATTCCTCTCCACGGAATTTAAGATCCTGAGGAGGCCCGGAAATCACGGCTCCGGGATAGATTGTACAGTTTTTCCCAATACGGGCACCCTCCATAATGGTAACGTTGGAGCCAATTCGTGTGCCTTCTCCGATCTCCACATTCTGGTCGATCGTGACGAACGGATCAATCACCACGCTCGGATGAATTTTGGCAGCCGGATGTACGTATGCTAAAGGTTGTTTCATGCTATACTTTTTTACAATATTTCCTTTTATATTTTGAAGTGTGATCAAGATCGAGACTGTTATGTCTACTATTTATTTTTGATGATCTGAGCCATAAATTCGCATTCGGTCACAATTTTCTCACCAACGAAAGCATACCCCTTCATCATCGCACATCCGCGACGCAACTCGGTCATAAAGGAAACATGGAAAAGAAGCGTATCGCCCGGCACGACTTTCTGACGGAATTTCACATTATCGATCTTCATGAAGTATGTCGAATATCTTTCCGGATCATCCACACTACTCAACACCAATAAGCCTCCTGTCTGAGCCATAGCTTCAACTTGAAGTACACCTGGCATAACAGGCTCCTGAGGGAAATGTCCCTGAAAGAACGGTTCGTTGGCAGTAATATTCTTGACACCAACAATATGATTGGTTCCTTTCTCTATAATTTTATCAACCAACAGGAAAGGATAACGGTGAGGAAGAAGTTCACGAATACGATTATTATCCATCAATGGCTCCTTATTGGGATTATAGATGGGAGCCTGTACTTCCTGATGTTTTATTTCACGACGGATGCTTTTCGAAAAAGCAGTGTTTATTGAATGCCCCGGACGAGTCGCGATGATACGACCTTTCAAAGGCCGACCTATCAAAGCGAGATCTCCGATCAAATCAAGCAATTTATGACGAGCCGGTTCGTTTTCCGATGACAATGGTTTGTCATTTATATATCCAAACATGCTGACATCTTTGCGCGGCACATTCATAAGATCCGCCAAACGGTCAAGCTCGCTCTGTTCCATCGGTGTGTCATAAATCACAATCGCATTGTCAAGATCACCACCTTTTATCAAGTTTCCTTTAACAAGCGGTTCGATCTCACGGACAAATACGAATGTACGGCTTGAAGAAATTTCTTCAGGGAAATCATTCATCCGTTCAAGCGAAGCAAACTGATTATTAAGAACGACCGAATCAAAATCAATTTTGACATCTACTGAAAATTCATCATCAGGCAGAACTATTATCGACGAACCTGTGGTATCGTCACGCACTTCTATCTTTGATTTGATATAATAAAAATCCTTATCAGCATTCTGTTCAAGAATACCGACACGTTCGATCTCGTCGCAATAGAACCGAGCGCTTCCGTCAAGTATGGGCATTTCCGGAGCATTAACCTCGATAATGACATTGTCAATTCCCGCTGCATAAAGAGCAGCCATCGCATGTTCTATAGTCGAAACGCGAGCCTCTCCTTTCGCAATTACAGTGCCTCTGGTTGTCGCGATGACATTTTCCGCAAGAGCGTCAATCACCGGCTGTCCCTCAAGATCCACTCGTTTAAATTTATATCCATGGTTTTCAGGCGCTGGCATAAAACGCGCGGTTATATCGAGACCTGTATGCAGGCCTTTACCTATGAGAGTGAACTCTCCGTTTAATGTCTTTTGGTTCATATTCCGATTTCAATTTTTTGCTTCTTTCACTTGCTTTTCCAGTTCCTTAACTCTGTCATACAACGAACCGAGTTTTTTAATGTAAACAAGACTGCGGGCATATTCTCCCATGTCTACAGCCGGGGCTCCCATTATGCGTTCTCCCGGTTTCGTACCTTTATTCACACCGCTCTGAGCACCGATCTGTGTACCGTCTGCAATAGATATGTGACCGACAAGTCCGACCTGTCCTCCTATCATGCAATGTGCTCCGACCTTTGCCGATCCGGCTATACCGACCTGAGCCGCCATGACCGTATTGGAACCTACCGAACAATTATGGGCTATCTGAATAAGATTGTCAAGTTTCACACCCTTGCCAATAGTTGTGGCACCCATCATTGCACGATCGATGGTTGTATTGGCTCCAATCTCAACATCGTCCTCTACGACGACATTGCCGGTCTGTGGGATTTTTTCATATCCTCCGTCAACAGGCGCAAATCCGAATCCGTCCGCACCAATGACCGCTCCTGAATGGATTATACAATTTTTACCGATCTTACAGCCATTATAAATTTTGGCACCGGCATAGATGACAGTTCCTTCTCCAATCTCGCATGAGTCTCCGATATATACCTGAGGATATATCTTGACTTTATCCGCAAGCTTTACATCTTTTCCTATATATGCAAAAGCCCCTATATACACATCAGATGGAACTTCTACTCCCTCTGAAACGAAAGATGGATTTTCAATACCGATTTTCTCAACCTTACTCATCTCAGTGACCATCTCAAGCAAACGCGCGACAGTCGCATAAGGATCTTCTACCCGAATCAGAGTTGCTTTAATCTTATTTTCCGGTTGAAAATCTTTTTTAACAAGAACAACTGACGAATCGGTGGTATATATATGATGTGTATATTTAGGATTTGCCAAAAAAGAAAGAGAACCAGGAGTTCCCTCCTCAATCCGTGCAAAAGAGCTGACTTTCACATTATCGTCACCTTCCACTGTACCATTAACGATAGAGGCAAGCTGTGATGCGGTAAGTTCCATTTAATTAGTCACTTTGTTTTAATGTATTAGAAAAAGAACGGCTATTCTACGCCTTTCTCCTACAAAAGTACAACAAATTTGTCAACCGTCAAACAAAAAATGGCAAAACCCGATTCGGGGACGGTCCGCCGCGTGTGCGGGAAGGGGGGAGGCCTCCCGCGGCCTCGTGCGTCCG
>CAJULW010000035.1 GCA_910587515.1 uncultured Duncaniella sp. | reverse complement strand
GCCATATCTCTTTAGGCAAAGATTCTCGCTTCTTTAATGATAGGCATGTGAAAAAACTCTGCTTGACGACAGCTTTTTTCCTTTTGCCGTCGTGCGGCAGATAATTATTCTATATTCATTTCTAAATGCCCCGTAAAATTGTTTCCAATAACGCCAATATAGTTTCCGCCTTCCGGCAATATTATTGTTTCGGAATAGCTGCCAGTTGCTTCAAACAGGATCACCGGATCATCACTGCCAGAAACCCAAAACACTTGCGCTGTTCCCTCGGTAATTTTCAAGTCGCAGGAAACAGAAATATCTTTGCCGTTTTCACGCTCGATAGAAGTTCCACCAAAAAGATATTCTGTTTTAGAAAAGTCCTTATAATCTGCCGTATAAGTTCCAGTATAGCAATCTTCCCCATATGCCCGATTCCCTTTCAGCGAAAAATCGCTTGTAAGTGCCGTATTTCCGGCTGATTGAACAACATTATTATACTGATCCAGAATTTCATTTTTTGAACACCCCACAAGCGTCAAGCTAGACACCAAGGCACTTACCGAAAGAAAACGGAAACATTTTTTTCTATAACACATATCATCAACCTTTCTGTTATTTTTAGCTCCAAATCCATAACCGCCCTTACTCATTCGTTGGTGCTGTATAATTGCTTTGCACAGCGGCAGGAAGTTCATCATATTGCACCTCTTTCCATTCAAGAACACCCCTGCGTGACAGGCAGGTATTCTAACCAGCTGAACTACCACACCAAGTTTTAGAGGCACATCAGCTTATTGCTGTTTTGCGAGTGCAAAGTTAATTCCTATTTTGGAGTTCTGCAAATATTTTGATGAAAAAATGACATGATACGGTGTTTTTATGAGTTTTTGGTTAGTTATTGGTATGGATGGCGAGTGACTCATGGCGTTTAGAGGCTGTTAAATAGACTCTGAATTGACATTTTGTGACACTATTTAGTAAATATCATGAAATATATTTATTATTTTTGCCTTATTAATAAGATCTTTATTATAACCTTAAATTTATTATAGACTATGGAATTGCCTTTTGCCGAATCATGGCGTATTAAAATGGTGGAGCCTATCCGCAAAAGTACTCGTGAAGAACGGGAGAGATGGATAAAGGACGCTCATTACAATGTTTTTCAACTTCCTGCGGAACATGTTTATATCGATCTGCTGACCGATTCCGGGACGGGTGCTATGAGCGACCGGCAATGGAGCGCGATGATGCTTGGTGACGAGAGTTATGCGGGGGCGCGTTCCTTCTTTAAAATGAAAGATACCATAGAGCGTATCACCGGTTTTCCTATTGTCATCCCTACACATCAGGGGCGCGCGGCCGAAAACGTTCTTTTCAGTGCATTGGTCAAAGAGGGTGACATCGTGCCGGGTAATTCGCATTTCGATACTACAAAAGGACACATAGAGAGCCGTAAGGCTTTTGCTGTGGATTGTACAATTGACGAGGCTAAGGATACACAGCTCGAACATCCATTCAAGGGCAACGTGGATATTGCCAAATTAGAGAAAGTGTTGGCCGAAAATTCGGAGCGTGTTCCTTTTATAATCGTGACTGTCACCAATAATACCGCAGGCGGGCAGCCGGTTTCAATGGCTAACCTAAAAGCGGTAAGAGAGGTGGCTGATAAGCATGGTCTTAGGGTGATTTTTGACTCCGCGCGTTTTGCTGAGAACGCTTATTTCATCAAAATGCGTGAAGACGGTTATTCCGGAAAGACTATTAAGGAAATCGTGCTTGAGATGTTCGCTTTGGCCGATGGCATGACCATGTCGGCAAAGAAAGATGCCATTGTCAATATGGGAGGATTTTTCGCCACCCGTCATGACGATTGGGCGGAGGGTGCTATGCGCTATTCTATCCCGTTTGAAGGATATCTTACATACGGAGGCATGAACGGTCGCGATATGGAGGCTCTTGCTGTCGGACTTGACGAAAATACCGAATTCGACAATCTGCACACGCGTATACATCAGGTTGAGTATCTCGCTGCCCGTCTTGATGAGTTCGGGATCCCTTATCAGCGTCCTGCCGGTGGCCATGCGATTTTTGTTGACGCGTCGAAGATTCTGACAAACGTGCCAAAAGAGGAATTCCCGGCCCAGACGCTGACAGTAGAGTTATATCTTGAAGCGGGGATAAGAGGCTGTGAAATCGGTTATATTCTTGCCGACCGTGACCCTGTCACACGTGAGAACCGTTTCGGTGGTCTTGATTTGCTGCGCCTCGCTATACCACGCCGCACTTATACTGACAATCACATGGATGTAGTGGCGGTTGCATTGAAAAACGTATTTGATCGTCGGAATGAAATAACGCGAGGAGTCAAAATCACATGGGAAGCGCCTCTTATGCGACATTTCACAGTAAAACTTGCTCCGGCGGGTGAGTAAGTAAGGGATCTGCTAATGAGACATTTTCACCGTATGGAGAGATAATGTTTTCTTTGCGTCGCCGGGAGTTTTTCGATAGCATATCGCAGCATGGTTCTTGGCATGTCCTTTGCATGGAGATCGAGAAATTCGCATAGTTGGGGTTCTCCGATGCGTTTGCCCATTTCCCGCAACATCCATCCGGTAGCTTTGTGTATCAGATCATGTTTGTGGGAGAGATAGCGTAAGGCTATTTCGACGGTCGGTTCATAAACACCGTTTTTCAACAGGGTCCATGTCGACACGATGGCTATGCGTTGTTTCCAGAGTTCTGTCGAGAGGCTGAGACGGTGCAATATGTCTGTTTTGCCTGTCATGCTTACGTATTCACCCGTTATTTTGGGAGCGGATAGGTCCACAAGATCCCAATTATTTATACCGGAGGTGTGGGATAGATAGAATTCGACTATCTTTTTTCTCGCCTCCGGATTTTTACGCTCTTTGCGAAACGATTCTACAAGAACGAGTAGAGCCGACAACCTGTGCTCGTGTACTGGAGAATCAAGCATCGTTTCGATCGCGTGAAACGGTGCGTCGGACATGAGTTTTGAGATTTTGCGTACTTGCGGCACTGTCACACCGATGAATATGTCACCGTCGCCATATTCGCCCGGACCTGTTTTGAAAAAGCGCTGCAAGACTTCTTTTTTGCCAGGTATCGCTTCTGTATACAATGCTTCTTTCCAGGCTTCGGTATATTCGTCCATAATATATGTTCCGTTTTTTTTAACTTAGATGAAGGAAATACAATGCTGAGTATGCAAAGATAAGAAAAATAAAGTTTCAAAAGCGACCGTATTTCAAGTCACATAAAACGGATTTTAGTTCGTGTCTGAAGGACGGACTATCCAAAATAATCAATAATTTTGCATTCGATATCTGAACCATCACATTTGAAAATTAGAAAAGGTAAATTCTCCCGATGAGTAACGAAATTTTATATATCTTTTTGCCGGATTATGCCGAACATGAAGCGGTGTATGTTTCACAGGCAATTGCCTCCGACGAATTTGCGCTGAAAGAAACCCCGAAATATGTCAATAAGATTGTTGCGCCGACATTGGATCCGGTTAAATCTATAAGCGGTTTTCGGACCCTGCCAGATTATTCATTTGAAACTGTTCCCGATGATTATGCTGCTTTGGTGTTGGTCGGTGGCTTTGGATGGAGCACGCCTGTTGCAGACGGGGTTGTGGCTATTGTTAGGCGAGCCATTGAGAAAGGCAAGATTGTCGGTGCGATCTGCAATGGGGCTTCGTTTATGGCAAAGCATGGATTTCTTAATGCCGTCAAGCATACCGGCAATGGTTTGGAACAATTAAAGTTTTGGGGAGGCTGTGATTACACCAATACGGACGGATATGTCCACGCTCAGGCTGTAAGCGACGGCAACATCGTTACTGCTAACGGTTCGGCTGCGCTTGAATTTGCCAAAGAGTTGTTGTTGGTACTTCAAAACGATACGCCTGAGCGCATAGAGATGTATTATCAGTTCAATAAGCAGGGTTTCTGTACATTCTTTCCGAATTGAAAATAATGGCTTGCACAACGGAGTTTATTGAGTTCGTTTGCGAATCGCTCCGCCCGTTAGGCGATGTCAGGAGCCGCAAAATGATGGGGGAATACGTTATTTACGTTAATGAAAAATGTGTCATAACCGCGTGTGACAATATAGCCTACATCAAGAAACTGCCATGTATAGAGCAAATGATGTCCGATGCGGAAAGTGGATGTCCTTATCCGGGTGCAAAAGAGGCATATATCCTTGATTTTATAGATGTCCGTCGGTGTATACGTGTAATAGAGAGGCTTTGGGATGATCTGCCTTTTCCGAAATCAAGGAAAAATAAATAAATCATGTTTGTATGACACAGTTATTGAAAAATTATCGGGTGAAGTTGGCAGGGGCATTGGTTTTGTAATGATAATTTACCAACTTCGTTATTTGTAACTAACTTGTTGTGTCATGATTCAATCGTTGATGTCTGGCTCTTTTAACTTATATAAGGATATTGTCGATCTTGGTCCGCTCGTAGAGCTCATAGAGGCTGAGGGCAAACATGTCTTTTACGAAAAGAATGAATACTTGCTTTGTCAAGGTGAAGTGGAAAAGCATATCTCACTTCTAAAGTCGGGATATTGCAGATACGTGCGTTTGAAATCAGATGGAGAAGAAGCCGTTGTCGGATTTGCAATGGCGGGAGAGTTTGTCACCGACTTTAACAATGGAGTCCGACATTTGCCATCGATTGTATCGATGATTGCGTCAACCAGGGTCGAGGCGTATCGATTGCCACTGGATTATTTTGTGAATAAGGCGAAAGAGATAGACCGCGAATTTCTATATCACGCATCGGAGGCATTGTTCAGGATGGTCTATATGCGTATGACTGATCTATATGCACTGACTCCGGCAGAGAGGTATAGTGAATTTGTCAAGGCATATCCTGATGTCATATCGACAATAAAGACATGGGAACTTGCATCTTACCTTCGTATAACACCGCAACATCTTATCAGGATAAAAAAATCACGATAGATACAAGTCTCGTGGCCATTAAATGAACATTTGTTCACTATAGATTTCCGGTGCTGCACTAAATTTGTCGAAGAAAAATCATTCAATAAATTTAGATGAATATTCTTATTGTCGGCGCCACATCGGGTATAGGGAACAACCTATGGCAACATTATGTTTCGGCAGGTCATAATATTGTAATCACGGGCAGAAGAAAAGAGGTTCTTGATATGATGAATGAAGAACATCCAGATAAGACCTATGCCATACCGTGTGATATTTCTGATCACAATTCATTCAATAAATTCTTAGCCAATGTGAAAACTAGATTCGGGCGGATTGATCTGGCCATAATATGTGCTGGAATTGGAGACCTGAATCCGGGCTTGGATGTTAAGCTTGAGTTGGCGACATTGTCTGTAAATGTGATCGGATGGACTAATGTCGTGGATTTGGTTTATAAATTATTTGAAAAACAATCGTCGGGACATCTCGTTACGGTCACATCGGTTGGAGGATTTCAGCCGACACCAATTGCCCCTTCTTATAGCGCGTCTAAGGCTTTCCAGATCAACTATACGAAGTCATTGCAACATAAGACGAAAGGGACGGGCATAGTAGTTACTGAGATACGTCCTGGTCTTGTGGATACACGTATGGCAAAAGGAGATGGGTTGTTTTGGGTAATGCCACTTGACAAAGTTGTTCACCGGATCATCAGAGCTATTGACAAGAAACAAAAAAGGCTTGTGGTTACTCGTCGATGGCGCATCATCAATTTCATACTCAAACATTTTATCTGATTTCGATAATTGTTTCATCAAGTATGGTTGATAGGAATTACGGGATCTCGATGGCTTAGAATACGGTTTATTTGCTTGTTAGCCCGATTTTGAATAAATATATTTTGACAATGAAATACGATACTAAAAGAATATGACAATAGACAGTACTTTTTATGAATCCTCCATATAAAAAGGAAAATCTTTGAAAAATGTACTGTCGTTCAATCTAATCTACTGTATTTTTCAATATCATCAATTTTTTTAACCGCGATTCTCCGTATATTGGGAGAATCAAACAAAACAGCACCAATGCGATAGTGCAAAGGTGCTGTTCTTATGGTATGATGGTTGATTATTTTTTTCTGAGTACCATCGTCTGTTCCGTGTTCTGATGCCATTTACCCTCTCCGTCATGCACGGTGTATTTGTAAGTCGCAGTACTTCCGTTAAGAGAGAATGTGCCATCTGTGTAGTCATCAACCACTCCGTCTGTAACATTGAGGTTGATTCTGAGTTTGTTGCCGTTCAGCACATAGTTGTTGTTTGAGGATGTTCCCTCTGCGGATTTGATAACGGCGGTTTTGTCTGATTTAAACTCAATCGAGTTAAATTCAAGATTGCCACCGGTATCCCTCACAAGTTCCCAAACGCCAATAATGGCGTTATCGTTTTGGGGTTCGTCCTTGTCATCATCGCTACACGAAGCGAAGCTGACACACGCAAGCACTGTGAAAAGTGCGAATGCAAGAAATTTTAATTTCTTCATTTTGATTGATTTATTGTGTTCCTCAATCCTCGGTGGAACGGTTACGGTTGAATATGAAAAAGGTGTGAGGATTGTATCTTGTTTTATCCTAAAGTCAGGTCTTCGCATTACCTTTCAGCATGGATAAAACAATAGCCCCCACACCGATATTGCTATATAATCTGCCATTCTCGGCAGGGTATAAGCAACCGATGCAGGTGCTATTGCCAATCTCATCTTCATGCTGAATATCAAAGTTGCGAAGTTTGACTTTAGAAGATAAAATTTCAATAACACCTTTTGTAAGTATGTCTGATTCACTGCGCCAGCTCTATGGCACGACTGTGAATCAAGTGCAAAGTTACTAAAAAATGTTATTGGTGGGGCTATATTGGGTAATGTTTTTCAGAATAAGTCTGACTGTTTCGTAAAATCCAACTTCACGAAATCTCACAAAAAAGAAAGAGAACATCCACACAATCTGTGCAAGTGTCCTCGTTGTCAGTTGGATTAGTCGATAAACCATGAATGACGGTCATCGCCATGCAGGGAGGCGTTAATGCCTTGTGCCACTTCGGTTGCGTTGAAAGAGCGGTCAAGGAAGCTGTCAATGTGGCTGCTCTTGTTTGCTCCCGTAAGGAGATTATAGAACTTCCACATATCAATATCAGAGCTGTAAGAGACAAAGTTTTCATCGTTGATGTAGGCTTTAGCCACTGTATTGATTTGGGTGTCAGTTATCAGCAACCGTGGAATGTTGCGCTGTATCTTTTGCGGTAGGGCTTGATACAATCGCATTTTTCCAAGAATTTGACAGAATTGGTGTTCTGTCATGCTTGTGTTGCCAAGTGTCTGCATGAGGTGTAGATGTTTGGCAGGGTTGTAGCGGTTGAGCATTTCCAGAGTGCTGAGGTAGAGGTCAGAAGTGTTTGCCACTTCCAACTGCTCAACGAATCCGTCAGATGAAACACAAAGTGTAATCGGTAATTTTGTCGATACAAAATTACCGATTACATCTGCTCTATGGCAATGTTGTAGATAGCTTTTAAAGAGCGAAAATGTATGCCGATTGTATTTTCTGCCACACCTCTTTTGCGTAGCCATGTTTCATAACGCCTTAAAAACATAATGTCAATTTCAGAGAAATAGATGTCAAGATGTTTGTTAAACGCTAATAGTGTGTTATAAACATACCGGAGTGAGAGCAAATATTTGCGTCTGCCCTCATCAGAAAGCCGTTGCATTTGCTCATTAAAGATGTCGCCAACGGTCTTTTTTTGCCGTGGATGAATTGAGTCTGTCAAGTAATGACTGGGCTGTAAAGTCTTGTTGTTCGGCTTTTAGCTCAATGATTTTCTCTTTGAGGGTTGAGATTGTACGAGTTATAAGTTTCTCTATCTCATCTTTGTTGGGATGGCTGTCTTTCAGCCTATTTTTAGAAAAGTCCCAATTCTCAGCTTTGGTTGAAACACCAAGATTGATGTAACGTGATTTTCTGTCTTTGCAGATTCTCACTTTTAGAGGTAATTCGCCATTTTTTCAACGGTTTGTACTTGTAGTATACTGCTTCAACTGTTATCATAAGCGGTTAAAACATTGGTGAAAACAGAGAGCGTGATTCTGTGCGTTTAGCAGGGTTTGGTAGAGCCAAAGACATAAAAAAAGTAGTCAGCGATTAGCTAACTACTTGATTTTTAGTGGTCCCACTTGGGCTTGAACCAAGGACTCCCTGATTATGAGTCAGGTGCTCTGACCAACTGAGCTATAGGACCTTACGCTCTGTTTTGCGTAGTTTTGCCAAAATCAGATTTATTTTCACATAGCAAGAATGAGATTTAATTCACCGATTCTCTGCTGAGTGCCTATTTTTGACTTTTGCGATGCAAAGGTAGCAGTTTTTTTTTATTTCAGCAAGTGGATGAAGATATTTTTATATATTTTTTTCAATGAATCTATTCAAATATTCATTATGTGTTTAAGATTAGTTCTGTTTCATGTCGGTTTTGATGTGGTTTCTTCTTTGATTATCAGGAGTGTGTCACCGAGTTGTAGTTTGCGGGAGCCGTTAGGTACGATGTAGCGTGCCCCTCGTCTTATCATCATTACGAGAGATCCGGCTGGAAGTTGCATGTCGCGCAGGGTATTGGCTTTTGCGAGTTGCTGTTCTGTCAAAGTGAGTGTCTGGAGAGATGTCGGCAGTTCGTCGGAGATCTCCACTCCGAAATCATCGTCGTCGGTTGCGTCCGGGTCGATCAGTCCAAGCCGTTTGGCGCAGGCAATGACGGTTGTGCCTTGGATGAGCAGTGAGATGATTGTGACGAAAAACACTATGTTGAATATTTTGTCTGCGCCTTCGATATCAGAAATGACCGGATAGGTTGCGAAGATTATAGGGACGGCTCCTCGAAGACCTACCCAAGAGATGAAAGTTTTGGATTTGATGGAGATTCGTCTTAATGGGGCGAGTGAGAGGTAGACGCTTACCGGACGGCCTATGATTATCATGAAGATTCCTATCAGTAAGGAGACTGCTGCCACATCGAGCATTTCATGCGGATTGACGAGGAGGCCGAGCATAAGGAATACCACGATTTGTGCGAGCCATGTCATTCCGTCGAGGAATTTTCCGATGCCACGTTGGTTGGGCAGATGTGCGTTTCCGATTATGATGCCACACAGGTAGACCGCGAGATAGCCGTTGCCTGCGAGGGCGGTGGTGATGGCGAAAGTGAAAAATACGGAGCCGATCATCAGTATGGAGGTCATCGCTGTGGCTTGTCCCGCATCCTCTTTCGAGTTCGAACTGCGTCCTATGCGGTTATATATGTTTATGATCCATAGAGTCAATCGTCCCATGGCGAATCCAGCGATCGCCCCGACTCCAAACTGGAGCAGAAGTTCGACGGCTATATTTCCGGCGGATACTTGTCCTCCAAGCGTTATTGTCTCGATAAGTATTATAGTCAGCATGTAGGCCATGGGGTCGTTGGAGCCGCTTTCGAGTTCAAGCATGGGACGCAGATGATGCCGGAGGCTTACTTTCTGGCTTCCAAGTATGCCGAATACTGATGCTGAGTCTGTTGACGACATGGTTGCAGCGAGCAATAGCGAAGGGATGAATGCGAAATGTATGTTGGTCCATGATATTCCTGATAGCCACCAAATGAACAGTCCGGTGATGAGGGCTGTCAGCAATACCCCTACAGTGGATAGAAGCAGTCCTGGAAGAACCACAGGGCGGATTGCTGATAATTTTGTGCCCATGCCACCGGAGAACAGGATTATGCACAATGCGATCATTCCTATGAATTGGGCTGTGTGCATGTCGCTGAATTGTATGCCGAGTCCGTCCGTACCGAATCCCATTCCTACGAGTAGAAAAATCAGAAGTAGGGGGAGGCCGAAACGATAGCTTGATTTTCCGATAAGCACTCCGGCTATTAGGAGGGTCGATCCGATAAGGAGAACGTTTTCCGAGGTTATAAATTCCATGAATGGATGATGAGGTTGTGTTTGTGGAAATGGGAGAGAGGGGCGTGTGCAAAATTAGTTTTTTTAGTTGAGACGGACAAAAGACGCTGTCTCGGGGTGTCTGTTGTTTTGAAGCGAAATTCGTGGTAAACCAAACGGGATGTTCGTGTGTTAGCACTTATATTCGGTTTCAGAGCAATTTCCCGAACCGGTCGTGCGCAGGTTATCCGGTTGCGGATTAGTTTTTTAATACCGATAAAAGCATTATGGCAGATATTGAAATGCCCGATTGATGAAAAAGATTAAAACTATGAAAAGCGTTAAGGAAAGCATTCTTGAAAGGAGAAGTGTCCGCCGGTATGAGCGTGAACAGGTTACGGACGAACAGATTGGTATGATCTACGAGGCGATACGAAATACTCCGACAAGTTATAACGGTCAGCAGTTTTCGGTTATAGATGTCACCGATCAGGCTGTCAAAGAGGAGCTTTACGGACTCACCAATCAAAAACAAATCAAGACTTGCAGTCATTTTCTGCTTTTCCTGATCGACTATAATAAGATAACTCTTATCAGCGAGGCGAAAAATATAGACATGCCTGATTTTACAAATACGGCCGACGGTATTATCGTCGGATTGGTCGATGCTACGCTCGCGATGATGAACGCAATTACTATGGCTGAGTCGCTTGGCCTTGGCACGTGTCCTATCGGTTATGTCAGGACCGCGGCTCCGGATGATGTTTCGGCTTTGATGAAACTTCCTCCAAAGACATTTGTGGTGTGTGGCCTTGCGATTGGCGTTCCGCGGGAACAGCCTGATTTGAAACCGAAGCAGCCATGCAGTCTGGTTGTACATCGGAATCACTATCGGGACGACAGTGAGGTTATTATTGAGGAGTTAAAAGAATATGATGAAGTAGTTGCGGCATACAACCGTAGCCGTCAAGGAGATAAGAGTGATAATGACTGGGCTTCACATATCGTTGGATATTATCGCGAAGCAATGAAATATCGAATGCTTCGCGCTCTTCAGCATCGCGGTTTTGATATAACTGTCTGATGGCATGGTCCGGTGATATGTGTGTCAAGTCTGCGGACTAAAGCTACAATATAACAGGGGTCAACACCGAAATTTTAGCGCGTGTATTTTTTATGCGGTGACTGTTGAGCTCGTCCACAAGGCGTGCGGCCTCGGTACGTGGAACGGCTACTATGGCTGAATGGTCGCGCAGGGCTATGCGTCCGATCTGAGACGATTCAAGGTTTCCTTTGGCGATAAGGAAGCCGACGATGTCGCCACGCGATATCTTTTCTTTCTTGCCTACATTGAAATAAAGCGATGAGGTATGAGCCGAGATCGGATTATGATTGTGACCTTGAGGAGTGTAGTCGTTGTCCCATTCGACATAGTCGGGTATGTTTTCACCTTCGGAATTTATAATGTATACTTCACCTGAAGCATCTTGACGGGCTGTACGTCCGTTTCTGTGCGTCCATGCTTCGGACGAAGGTGGAAAATGGTAGTGTATTACTGTTGACAGACCGGAAATGTCGAGACCACGAGATCCGAGATCTGTTGAGATAAGTATAGGGGTAGAGCCGTTGTTGAGCATTTCGACCGCGTTTTCGCGGTTTTTTTGGTCAAGGCCTCCATGGTATAGTCCGATTGGAAGGCCGGTCTTTTCAAGGGCCGAATAGATTCGTTCGACGCTTTCACGATGATTGGCGAACACTATCACACGTCCGTCAGGTAATGATTGTAGCAGGTCCGTCAGCGTTTCGAGTTTGTCGCGTGACGGTGATGGCACTCTTACGATCCTTGTCTTGTGTCGTGGAGAAGGAGATGAGTTACAGAAATCAACGACGATATCGGAATTTGTTTTCGGAAGAAAATCAGGCAGTCCGTCAAGGCGGGTGGCGGAGGTGAGTATCACAAGGTTCACTTTGGGAAGCCGACGTGTAACTTTGCGCATTTCTTCGGTAAATCCCAGCTCGAGAGCTTTGTCATATTCGTCTATGACGAGTGTGCGGACTTCTGTAAGATTGAGATTCTTTCTTGTTATGTGGTCAAGAAGTCTTCCAGGCGTGGCCACTATTATGTCAGGCGTTACAGAAAGCGAGTTTGTTTCTTCCAGCATGTTATGTCCACCGTAGAATGCGACTGTTTTCAATCCGATGGCTATAGGCCGTATAACGTTTGCTATTTGAATGACCAGTTCGCGCGACGGGGCCATTATGATGGCTTGTGTGTTTCCTGTGGGCTTTCCGAGACTTTTGAGCAACGGGATGGCGAACGCTATGGTTTTTCCGGAGCCTGTCGGGGCGAGCAGGGTCACGGTTCCGTTGACATTTATTCCTGCCATGCGTTTCTGCATCGGGTTAAGCTCTTTTATGGATAGTCTTGACGCGATATTCGCGTAGATGTCTTTTTCTTTCATGTCAATTGAATAGGTCATTGTCGGTGGTAGTCTCCGAGGTATCGTTCTCTTTCTGGTCTGTTGTCTCGGAACTGTTTGCGATGAGTTCGTCGGGAATATCGACTTCGATGAAGTGTATTGTCTTGCTTCCTTTTGACCGTGCGTACAAAGCCGAGTATATCCGCATTATATTTGAGCCGTAATGCGGATTCATGGCCCAGCGTCCTGCCAATTTCTCCCATGTCGGTGCACAGCCACGATTGACGTATGAGAAGCGCGGGTCGATTATTTTTTCCCCTTTGGGAAGCTGTTTTTTTGATGCGTAGGCATACAGATGCTGTATCATGGCGGTGACGCCTTCTTCGATTGATGAGAAACTGCATCCTTTGTCACCGCGTTTTCTAACACCGAGCCCGCAATAATTATGTGCGTCAGGTGTGACAGCCGTGCCATTGTCGAAACGGAACCATCCGGTCTCTATGATCGCCTGGCAAATGGCGATATCGCCGCGTATGCCATATCGTTGGCCTATACGGTAAAACGCCTCCGCAAGTTCGCGCTTGAAATCAGGATTATGGGAACTTACGTAGTTATAGATATGGTCTATTCCCACTTCCGGCTCACCGAAAATGGGTGTTTTCCCGAATGCTATAACCGGAAGGAGCCAAAACATGATGTTGAATGCGTAGCGTAGCATAGTGCGACTGGCGTTTGATTATGTATGTGGCTTACGACATAATTAACGCGCAAGTTAGCCAAAATCCTTCAAAGAATGAAAAAAAAAGCATATCTTTGTCTTTATGAAGTACTTTTTTTCGGCCGGTGAGGCTTCAGGTGATGTCCATGCCTCCCAGGTGATCAAAGAGTTGTTGAAATATGATCCTTCAGCTGAGATAGTTTTTCTCGGAGGCGACCGGATGGCCGCGGCTGTGGGAAGTGAGCCGTTGATCCATTTCAGCCGCATGGCTTTTATGGGGTTTATAGATGTCGCAGCTCATCTTCCTCAGGTGATTGGTAATTTGCGTGTTGCCAAGGAGGCTATACGCGATATGCGTCCCGATGCGGTTGTGCTTGTGGACTATCCGGGATTTAATCTTAAACTCGCAAAGTATGCCAAAAGTCTCGGGCTGAATGTCTATTACTACATAGCCCCGAAGTTATGGGCATGGAAATCATATAGAATAAAGCAGCTGCGTCGTTATGTGGACGGGATATTTTCGATTCTTCCTTTTGAGACTGAGTGGTTTGGGGAGCGTGGAGTATCGGTTGAATATGTCGGTAATCCTTCGGTTGAGGAAGTCAGCGACGCAGTAGAATCGCTGATTTGTCGCGAAGAATTTTTAAAAGCACACAGGCTTCCGGACCGTCAGTTGCTCGCGATTGTACCTGGAAGCCGAGTCGGTGAGATTAAGGCTAACTTGCCGATTATGGACGCTGTCGCCAGGAAACATCCGGAATTGCAGGCCGTAGTGGCGGGTGCTCCTTCGCTTCCGATGGATTTATATAGGAAATTTACTGATTTGCCGGTTATAGAGGCCTCCACTCTTGAACTTATGGCGCATTCGCGCGCTGCTTTGGTGACCTCTGGCACTGCGGTTCTTGAATGCGCTCTCGCGTCGTGTCCGCAGGTGGTGTGTTACAGGGCGGTCGGATGGAAATGGGCCCATGATATATTTTTGCATATACTGAAAATACCTTACGCGACGTTGCCGAACCTGATAGGTGGCAGGATTGACCGCGAGACACGCCGTATGGTCAATAAAGAAGCAGTCCGTACGGGTGTGAGAGGCTGCGTCGTTCCGGAAATGCTTGTCCACAACTGTACACCAGAGAATGTAGACCGTGAGTTATCAGCGATACTCCCTGACGGGCCGGCCCGCTCTATGCAGCTTGAGGGATATTTAAAAGTCAGAAAATTGTTGGATACTGATATTCCTGCCGCAGCCAATGTCGCTGGACTGCTTTATCAGAAACTAATGAAGGAATAAGTGACGCCAACCGTTATGCCTGGTGCTATTCCGTGTGTAGTGGCGGTAACCCCCGCGCTTATGCCGAGCGTCCATTTCTTTGGCTTGAAGCGTACAATTTTTGTCTCCGGATATATTGTAAGACTGTCGAGTCGTGGTTCATAGCCGCTTATGACAGCCCGAAACGTTGAATCGGAATATACTTTTGTTTTGATTGGGATGCGGACAGTCGCGGAGTCGGGTGTAAATGTATCGTTGACGCTGAATTGCTGTTCTGTACAAAGAGAGTCTGATATCGGTAACTTGGCGGTGGTGTGGCGTACGATGTGGCTTTCGGTTGGTTTTGGTATACGGATAAAAAGCGTGTCGTGACTTATGATCGTATCAGTCATTACGATGTTACGTATTTCAGGATGCTTTGTTTTTATCAGATAGGAGGTCGCGAAGCCGGATGTAAACAGGAGCGCACAATAAAATAACTTTCTCATTTTAATTGGTATAAGCATGTTAATGTTATACCACAAATTAAACGCACATATCTCTTTGAAAGGTGCGATGATACAAAATGAGAACAGGTTTGGGATTATAAGTTCTGGTAGGGGATTGAAAAAGTGTCGCCTTGTGTGATATCTCCTGTGGACAGACCTCGTTTCAACCAGCGCGAGCGTTGCTCGGAGGTCCCGTGTGTGAATGAGTCAGGCACAGAATATCCGCGTGCTTTTTTCTGAAGATAATCGTCGCCTATTTTCATTGATGCGTTGAGAGCCTCTTCGATGTCGCCATCCTCGATGGAATTGAACATCTTGTTGTCATGATGTGCCCACACTCCTGCCAGAAAATCGGCTTGCAGCTCGATGCGCACACTGGTATTGTTTGCTTCGGTCTTGTTTTGTCGGTTCATTTTTGCATGGGCCTTGTCGAGAATGCCGAGAAGATGCTGTACGTGGTGTCCTACCTCATGTGCAATCACGTATGCGTAGGCGAAATCACCGTCGGCTCCGAGCGTCTTGCGCATATCGCGGAAAAATGACAGGTCGATGTATAGGCTTTGGTCTGCGGAACAGTAAAATGGACCTACGGATGCGGTCGCGTTGCCGCAACCGCTCTTCACCGCACCAGTAAAAAGCACGAGGGTTGGAGCTTCATATTCGATACCCATTGATGCGAAAATCTTTGTCCATACATCTTCTGTTCCTGCGAGTATCTGCCTGGAAAACCGTGCGAGTTCTTCCTCTTCGTCAGTCGGGGTGTATCGGTCTGCCTGTTCAGTTTGCGTGAATGATCCCGCGTTTGACATAAGGACCTCGAGAGGATTGCCTCCGGATATCCATGCTATTATGGCGGCCACAATTACCGCACCGATGCCGGCTCCAACTTTTTTGCCTCCGCTGCTGCGTCGGTCGCTGACGTTGTCACTTTCGCGTCGTCCGTTAAGTCTCATAGATATACGTTATTTTTGGTATAAGGCAGGGACGCAGCGAGAGCCACGTCCCTGCGGGTCTATTGATTTATTTAATCGAAATTATTTGATCAATCGTCGGTACGTATGGTTTTCCATACAAATGAGCTTAAGAGTGCTCCGATAAAGGGGGCGACGATGAAGAGCCACAGTTGAGAGATTGGTAGATAGTTGCCTTCGATCGCAGCGAAAATCGCTGGACCGATGGACCTGGCCGGGTTGACAGATGTGCCTGTGACGGGGATACATGCGATGTGTACAAGTACGAGTGTCAATCCGATTGCGAGGCCTGCGAAATTGCCTGCGCCTTTTTTACTGTCCGTGGACCCGAGAACCACTAGGACAAAAATGAAAGTGAAGATGAGTTCGGCAAGGAATGCTGGAATAATGTTGCCTTCCATGAAGCTGTTTGCTCCTGTAGTGGTAGTATTGTTGAATACAGCCTGGATTCCAGCTTCGTTGCCTGTATGTACAAGCGTATAGAGAACGGTTGAAGCGATGATAGCTCCGATGCACTGAAAAAGCATATATAGCCCTGCGTCCTTGCCACTAATGCGTCCGCTTGACCAAACTCCGAGTGTGACTGCCGGATTGATGTGGCATCCGGAAATATTGCCGATCGTGTAGGCCATAGCTACGACCGAGAGTCCGAATGCCATTGCGACTCCAAGTGTTGTTACTCCATAGCCAGTGGTTCCGAGTCCGATTCCGGCGAAAATTGCGCTTCCACAACCCATGAGGACCAGTACAAATGTCCCGATCATCTCTGCGAGATACTTTTTCATAATAAATAAATGGTTGAAAAATGATTATGTAGGATTTGTTCAGTCATGACCGCCCCAACCAGGGAAGGGCCACAAATGCAAATTTAAACAAATTTATTTGATAGGCAAGGTTTTCTTAATGTCAATGTCAGTAAATATGAAGAGAGTCGGTGGATGGAGTTTGGTTTTATATCTGATTTTCGCTATTTTTGCGAGATATTAGGGTCGTATGACCATGGTGTATAAAAACATTAAAAAAACAAAACCAATTATGAAATTGTTCGATAAAATCATCTTTGGCGCGATGCTCCTATTGCCTGTGCAAGGTTTTGCCTGTACGAGTCTGATCGCGGGTAAGAACGCGACAGCCGATGGGTCGGTGCTTGTGACGTATGCAGCTGACAGCCATACGCTTTACGGAGAGTTGTATAATCGCCAAGGTGGGATACATAAATCAGGAGAGATGCGCAAGATATTTGAATGGGACACCGGTCGCTATCTTGGCGAAATACCTGAGGCGGCAAAAACATATACTACTATAGGCAATATGAACGAACATGGCCTGACCATTTCGGAAAGCACTTGGGGCGGACGCCACGAACTTGAGGACACTACAGGAATCATGGACTATGGCTCATTGATATATGTGACGTTGGAACGTGCCCGCACTCCGCGTGAGGCTATAAAAATAATGACTGACCTTGTGAAGGACTACGGCTATCATTCGAGCGGTGAATCGTTTTCCATCGCAGATTCAGAGGAAGCATGGATACTCGAGCTGATAGGCAAAGGCGGAAAGGAAAAAGGCGCTGTGTGGGTGGCGCGTCGTATTCCTGATGACTGTATATCCGGTCACGCGAATCAGCCCCGAATACATAAATTTCCTTTGAAAGATAAGGATAACACGATCTATTCGCCCGATGTTATCAAATTCGCCCGTAAGATGGGATATTTTGACGGCAAGGACGAGGATTTCAGTTTTGCATTGGCCTACGGGGAGCACGATGCTCCTACTTGTCGTGGTTGCGACGGTCGTGTGTGGAGCTATTTCAACCGTTTTGCTGACGGGATGGACAGCTATCTGCCTTGGGTAATGAAAGCCGAAGGGGAGGTACTTCCGCTTTGGGTGAAGCCAGACCGCAAAGTAGGGTTGAATGATATGAAGTGGATGATGCGTGACCATTTCGAAGGCACACCGTTGGATATGACACAGGATATAGGTGCTGGTCCGTATAAAGTTCCATACCGTTGGCGTCCGATGACATTTAAGGTTGATGGCAAAGAGTATCTTAACGAAAGGGCTATAGCTACACAACAGACAGGTTTTTCATTCGTATCACAGATGAATTCGACGCATCCGCAACTTATGCGGGGTATATTGTGGTTCGGGGTCGACGATGCCAATACCTGTGTCTATGTGCCGATGTACAACAGTATGACTTCCATTCCTCATGAGTTTTCTGTCGGCAACGGAGATTTGTTGACTCTGTCGTGGGATGCCGCTTTTTGGGTGACAAGCTACGTTGCCAATCAGGCTTACCATCAATATTCGAAAATGATAGACGATATACGTCGAGTGCAGAAAGCCGAGGAGGACACTCTTGAGAGAGAGGTCAGAATGTTTATTACAGAAATCCCTTCGCTTGACGAGGATGCCGCACGCAGTCTGCTCAACGACCATTCGGCCATAGCGTCGCGACGCTATGTAAAGCGCTACAAGGATCTTGGTGACTATCTGTTGGTGAAATATATGGACGGCAATATCAAACGAGAGAAAGACGGTGTGTTTGAGCGCACTCCGGAGGGAATGCCTGTATCTCCTGTCTATGGTGGATATGATGAACGCTATTACCGTTCGATAGCCGACCAGACCGGTGACCATCTGCTTATAAAGTAATGACCGATAACTATCTTGACAGACTGAACGAGCAGCAGCGATCGGCTGTTGAATATTGTGACGGTCCGCAATTGGTGATCGCCGGAGCCGGCTCAGGCAAGACGCGTGTACTCACATATAAGATCGTGCATCTTTTGCGCCTCGGTTATGAACCGTGGCGCATTTTGGCTCTGACATTTACCAATAAGGCCGCCCGGGAAATGCGGGAGCGTATAGACGAACTCGTCGGAGGTGCCACCGCATCCAAATTATGGATGGGCACTTTTCACTCTATATTTGCGCGTATACTGCGCGCGAACGCTGAACGTATAGGCTTCAAAAGCAATTTTACTATCTACGATTCGGCCGACAGTAAATCTTTGGTGAAGACCATAATCAAGGATATGCAGCTAGATGACAAGGTATATAAACCGTCAGTGGTGTTGTCTGCTATTTCCGGAGCGAAAAATGCGCTTGTTTCTCCCGAGGATTATGCCGCTGGCAGTGATGTGATCGAGGCAGACAGACGTGCCCGCCGTCCGGAGCTCTACGCTGTCTATCGTGCCTATCGTGACCGTTGCTTGGTGGCTGGTGCTATGGATTTCGATGATCTTCTTTATTATACCAACGTGTTGCTTCGCGATAATCCCGACGTTCTTAACCATTATAAAGAGTATTTCCGTTATGTGCTTGTCGACGAGTATCAGGATACTAATTTTGCGCAGCATGTTATCGTGACCCGCTTGACAAGCGAAAGCGGAAGCTTGTGTGTGGTGGGAGATGACGCTCAGAGCATCTATTCGTTTCGCGGAGCCAATATTCGTAATATACTTGATCTCAAGAAGACTTATCCGACTCTTGCCACATTCAAACTTGAACGTAATTACCGTTCGACTCGTAACATAATCAACGCGGCCGGCTCGCTCATAGACAAGAACAGCGAGCAGATACCGAAAACTGTATATTCCGAAAACGAGAACGGTCGTCCTGTTGAAGTGGTGAAGTGTTTCAGTGACTTTGAGGAGGCTTATCAGGTAGCGTCCAGATTGTCACAGTTGAAAATGATGAGTGGAGACAGTGCCGAGGAATTTGCCATACTCTACAGGACTAACGCTCAAAGTCGAGTTCTGGAAGAAGCGTTGCGTAAACGCAATGTGCCTTACCGAATTTATGGCGGTTTGTCATTTTACCAACGGAAAGAAGTAAAGGATGCGATAGCATATTTCCGTCTTGCGCTCAATCCGGATGATGACGAAGCGTTGAAAAGGATCATAAATGTGCCTGCGCGTGGCATAGGCGAGACCACCCTAAACAAACTTACGCGACAGGCTCTCGACAATAATGTCAGTATTTGGAACGTGATTCAGGAGCCAGACAAATATCCGGCCGGATTCAATGCGGGAACACTTAGAAAACTTGACATGTTTGCCGGGTTGATATGCGGTTTTATTGATGCCGATAGGCATGGTGACGACGCGTTCGCTTTGGCCAAAAAGATTATCGAACGTACCGGATTGTTCTCGTCGTTGATCCATGACAATACTCCTGAAAGCATATCCAAACAAGACAATTTGCAAGAATTGCTTGGTGGTGTAAAGGAATTTGTCGAAACACGTACGGAGGAGGGCGATGGATTGGTTTCGCTTGCCGATTTCATGGCTGAGGTTTCGTTGGCCACTGATCAGGACTCTGATTCGTCGACCGATGAGGAACGTGTTACTTTGATGACCGTTCATGCTGCTAAGGGATTGGAATTCAATAATGTATTTGTCGTAGGAGTGGAGGAGGAACTGTTTCCCTCAGCCATGGCTCAGGATTCGCCTTCACAGATAGAGGAGGAGAGACGGCTGATGTATGTCGCCATAACACGCGCGAAGAAATTCTGCATGTTGAGTTATGCAGGTTCGCGGTTCCGTAACGGACAGACAGTGATGTGTCGTCCGTCGCGTTTTCTCGGGGATATGGATAGGGATTATCTGAGACTCGCTACCAACGACAATTTTACCGAACCGAGAGCTAAAGTAAGACCTACGGTAAATTATTATGCGTCAATGGCAGGGTCGGCCCGCAGTCTGAATTCATTGCGCAAGCGACCGGCTATAGATGAGTACACATCGGGAGCGTCCACGGGGGGGAGATCGGTGGTGTCGGAGCATCGCTCTGATGGATCTGCAAGCCCTGCGATCGGAAAGGTTTATGCGTTGCATTCCCCATCTTCATTGTCCGCAGGGATGAGGATCGAGCATACGAAATTCGGTGTCGGTACGATTGTCAATGTTGACAATTCGGGTCCGGATGCCAGGATGACTGTCCGCTTCGACTCGACCGATACGCGCACACTGATGCTTAAGTTTGCCAAATTCGCTGTTATAGAATAGTGGATGCGGCCTTTGAATAATTGAACTCTCTATAAATACCCTCATATATGAAAGTAGAACAGATACCGACGCCGTATTATATAGTATATGAAGATCGTTTGCGTCGTAATTTCGAGCTTATAAACCGCGTCGAACGCGAGGCAGGTGTCAATATCATTATGGCGTTCAAGGCGAATGCCTTGTGGCGTACCTTTCCGATAGTCCGCGAGTATAACCGAGATTTCACGGCAAGTTCTCTCAATGAGCTACGCCTCGGCAATGAAGAACTTGGCGGGGAGGCTCATGTATATTGCCCCGTGTACACGGATGCTACTATAGATGAGTTTCTTTCACGTGCGACACATTTGACTTTCAATTCGTTGAGTCAATGGCTGAAATATGGCGAAAAGACATTGGCGGCGGGAGTCTCTCCTGGATTGAGGGTTAATCCGCAATGCTCGGTGATCGAGACGGAAATATATAACCCAGCTTTGCCGGGTTCGCGTTTCGGTGTGACCTGTGAGCAACTTGATGGAATCCTGCCCGAGGGGATAGAGGGGCTTCATTTCCATGCGTTGTGTGAAAGTTCGAGTTATGATCTTGCCAAGGTGCTTGCAGCTTTCGAGGAGCAGTTCGGTGGATATTTCCATAGACTCAAATGGGTTAATTTCGGAGGGGGCCATTTGATGACACGCGATGGATATGACGTGGCGCATTTGATCAGCTTGCTTCGTGATTTCCGTGGACGTTATCCATGGCTTGCTGTCGTAATGGAGCCAGGTAGCGCGTGGATGTGGCGTACCGGAGATCTCGTGGCCGAGGTGCTCGATGTTGTGGAAAACCAGGGAGTCAAGACGGCTATAATAGATGTGAGTTTTGCTTGCCACATGCCGGACTGTTTGGAGATGCCATATAAGCCGGTGGTCACACAGAGTGTGCCTGAGACAGAGGGCATGACTAAGTATAGGCTTGGCGGAAATTCCTGTCTGAGCGGTGATTATGTCGGTGATTGGTGTTTTGATAAAAACTTATGTCCTGGTGACCGGCTTACTTTTGAGGATATGAATCATTACACTACTGTAAAGACTACGATGTTCAATGGGATTCAGCATCCGTCCATGGTGCTTTGTGATTCGAACGGAGACTGTTCTTATTTGCGTCGGTTTGATTATGAAGACTATAAAAACCGTATGAGCTGATGATGGACAATCCACGTTTTTCAATAATAGTCCCAGTCTATAATCGCATAGACGAGGTGAGTGATCTGCTTGGCAGTCTGCAAAATCAGACCCTGAAGAATTTCGAGCTTATCATTGTCGAGGATGGTTCGACTGAGCCTTGCGATACGGTCGTGAAATCAGTAAAAGGCATTGATGTTTCTTATTATTATAAGGATAATGAGGGACGGTCGATTGCGCGTAATCATGGCTTGGATCGTGCCAAAGGTGATTATTTTGTTTTCTTCGATAGTGATTGCGTCATTCCAGCTGACTATTTCGAGGTGCTGTCACGCGAACTTGACGCTACTCCAGCGGACTGTTTCGGTGGTCCGGATTCAGCGCATGAATCTTTTACCTCCACTCAGAAGGCCATTAATTTCGCCATGACATCTTTTCTGACAACGGGAGGCATACGCGGAGGCAAGGTCAGTCTTGAAAAATTCGTCCCGCGAACGTTCAATATGGGCTTTTCCCGCGAAGTCTATGAGAGAGTAGGGGGATTCAGGGAGATGTTTTCGGAGGATATCGATATGTCTACACGAATACGTCAGGCCGGTTTCTCAGTCGCTCTCGTGCGTCCGGCTTTCGTCTATCATAAGCGCCGGATATCCTTTCGCAAGTTTATGCGACAGGTGTATGTGTTCGGCATGTCGCGTATAACTCTTAAATTGCTCTATCCAGGTTCACTGAAACTTGTACATGCTCTTCCTGCTTTGGCGGTCCTTGTCGGATTGTTACTGCTTGTTCTCGCTGTGTGCTTTTCGCCTTGGTTTCTGTTTCCTTTGGGTTTGTATCTTTTTGCTATATTCTGTTCGGCTTTGGTTTCGACAGGAGCACCGGTTATCGCGTTGAAAGCTGTTCCGGCAAGCGTGATTCAGATATGTGGTTACGGTTGCGGTTTCATAAAAGCTTATTTTATGAAAATACTTCTTGGTCGTGGACGCGACATCGAGGAAGAAGTGTTGATACGTAAAGGGAAATGATGTGTTGGCTTAATTCTTTTCGAAAATAATGGCTATGGATTTTTCTCCGGTCCGGATTCAGGATCTTAATGACGATGAAAAGCCCCGCGAAAAAGCTTTGAGCCAGGGCATACGTGCGCTGAGCGACGCTGAGTTGGTCGCGTTGATTTTCGGTGGCGGTTTGCCAGGGATGTCGGTGGTTGACATGGCGCGTCATATACTACGTGACTGTGACAACCGTGTGGACTATCTAGCGCGTCTGACAATGCAGGAATTGATGGCAAAATACAAGGGGGTGGGGCCGGCGAAGGCCGTGTGTCTCGCGGCCGCTTTCGAACTTGGGCGTCGTAACCGAGAGCAGATGGGCAATGGCCGGGAAGAACTGATTCGTTCAAGCGAGGATGTTGTAGCGATAATGAGTCCGCTTTTGGATGCTTTGGACTACGAGGAATTCTGGGTGTTGTTGCTTTCGCGTAGCAATAGAGTGAAATTTAAACGTTGCGTTTCTCAAGGTGGCACTGCTGCGACTGTGGTTGATGTGAAACTGCTTTTGAAACGTGCGATAGATTGTCTTGCCGAGGGGATAGTTCTTGTGCACAATCATCCGTCAGGCAATCCGCAACCAAGTCCGGAGGATGACGTGCTTACAAAAAATATAAAGGAGGGTGCGAAGTTTCTAGGCATCAAGGTGCTCGACCATGTAATCATTGCCCGTTCTCGTTCGTATTCCTATGCTGATGAAGGCCGGATTTGAAAATATTGTCAATCTTCATGGATGTTTATATCCTATAAATCAAGGTATAGAAAAATAGGGACAAGATTGCAGATATGGTAATCGGCCAATCCGTAGGCTCAGGATGAGTCGATAGGACCGAAAATTTGGAATGCCATGGAACGCATATTTTGCAAGGAATCGGGACTGGCTTTATTTCCTGTATAATTGACATATTACCCGTAGATAGAGTCATCACTGTCAGTAGGTTTATAGGATACATTAGATACACGAACTATAAACTTTTGTTGAAAACAACAGCATCCCAAGACTCCAGATGGAATTTTGGGATGCCGTTATTGTGGTGTTTATGACGGAATGTCTTAAGATAGCGTGACTTCACCGCAAAGGGCTGTGTTAATGCGTGTGGCTACGGCTGAAGATGTGAGGCCGAGGCCGAAAAGATACATGAGTTTTGTAATTGCTGCTTCAGAGGTCATGTCGTGTCCGGATATGACTCCGGCATTGGCGAGTTTGTCACCTGCCACATATCTGCGATGGTGTACGCCTCCGTTGACGCATTGTGTCACGTTGACGATCACCATTCCCCTGGCTATTGCTTGGGCTATCTCTTCGATGAACCATCCGGAAGTAGGTGCGTTTCCGGCTCCGTATGTTCGTAGGACTATACCTTTGATCCCTGGAGTGTTTAGTTGATGTCGGAGGGTTGCTTGTGTCATTCCGGGATGTAGATCCACGAACATTACCCCATGGTCCATTTTTGTGCTTACGCTTAGGGGCTGCTTTTCTTTAGGCCTCCATAGTGCTTCCTCCGCGAAATGGATACCGAGTCCTATTTTAGCCAGCTGCGGATAATTATTGCTTTTAAACGCGTTGAAATTGTCTGCGCTCATTTTAGTGGACCGGTTGCCTCTCCAAAGATAGTTTTCAAAAAGAATCGCGACTTCTTGTACCATCGGAGACCCGTCAAATGTGGTTGCGGCTGCGATTTGCAACGCGGTTATCAGATTTTCTTCTCCGTCGGTTCGAACCTCTCCGATAGGTAGTTGAGAACCCGTTATTATGACCGGTTTGTGGAGATTGCCGAGCATAAATGATAGGGCGGATGCCGTATAGGCCATTGTGTCTGTGCCGTGAAGGACTACGAAGCCGTCATACCGGTCGTAGTTATCAGCGATCGCTTCTGCTATTTCAGCCCATCCCGCAGGTCCCATGTCGCTTGAATCAATGGGGTTGAACTGAATATTGTCGATGTCGTAGTCAAGCATCTTTATTTTGGGCACATTATCGATCAGGTGGCTGAAATCGAAAGGCTGGAGAGCATGTGTATCTGGATTTTCTATCATCCCTATTGTGCCCCCGGTGTAGATTATAAGTAGACGTGGTTTAGGAGTGTCAGACATGGTTTGTCAGTGTGTTCTTAAGGTTAATCCGAAATATAAAATAGCAGGGAGGAGCCAAGGGGGATGACCCCTCTCTGCGATAATGATTGTAATGCGGCTGAGCTGAAAAGCGGTGGGCCAGCTTAGCCTATTTTTGCTCCTGGAGCGACTGGGGCTGAAGGTGTGATCAGTACTATGGCTCCGTCAGAGTTTACCGCTGATAAGATCATGCCCTCGGAGACTATGCCTTTGAGTTTCCGTGGCGCGAGGTTTGCAATGAAACATACTTGTTTCCCTATCAGGTCTTCCGGTTTATAGTATTTTGCGATTCCGGAAACGATCGTACGTTTTTCAAGACCGTCGTCAATAAGAAAACGCAGGAGCTTATCGGCTTTGGGCACTTTTTCGCATTCAAGGACAGTTCCCACACGAAGGTCGGATGACATGAATGTGTCAAATTCGATCGTATCGGCTTGTGGTTCGGCTTTCCATGCAGCGGTTTCATTTGCTTTTTTAGTGTCAAGCAGTTTCTGTACTTGGGTTTGCACGTCGGAATCTTCGATTTTCTCGAACAGAAGTTCTGCTGGGGCGATGACATTACCGGTAATGACAAGGTCGGAGCGTCCTAACATGTCCCAATTAAGTTTTCCCAAGCCGAGCATTTTGGAAAGGCGCGCGGAGCTGAATGGGATGAATGGCTCGAATGCGATCGCAAGATTGGCGCATAGTTGCAGTGCGACGTTGAGTATCGTTGCGGTGCGTGTCATGTCGGTCTTGGCGAGTTTCCACGGTTCTGTCTCCTGAAGGTAGCGGTTGCCGAGACGGGCGATTTCCATCGCTTGTTTGAGTGCCTCACGGAAGTGGAAACTGTCAAGCGCGTCCGAAAGGGCTACTTTTATGTCGGAAAGTTCCGCGAATATTTCATGATCGGTATCGGAGAGTTCTCCGCATTCTGGAACGATGCCTCCGAAATATTTATGGGTTAACACTACAGCGCGATTGACGAAGTTGCCTAATATGGCCACAAGCTCATTGTTGTTGCGCGCTTGAAAATCCGCCCAAGTGAAGTCGTTGTCTTTCGTCTCCGGTGCGTTTGCAGTGAGCACGTAGCGCAAAACGTCTTGTTTTCCAGGGAATTCGCGCAGGTATTCATGAAGCCATACAGCCCAATTGCGCGATGTCGATATTTTATCGCCTTCGAGGTTGAGGAATTCGTTTGCCGGTACGTTGTATGGAAGTTGGAAATTGTCACCGTATGCCATAAGCATAGACGGGAAGACAATGCAATGGAAAACGATATTGTCTTTTCCTATGAAATTGACGATACGGCTTTCAGGATCTTTCCAATATTTTTCCCATGAGTCGGGAAGCAGTTCCTTTGTGTTCGAAATATATCCTATCGGAGCGTCGAACCATACGTAAAGCACTTTTCCTTCGGCTCCTTCCACTGGGACTGGTACGCCCCAATTGAGGTCGCGGCTCACTGCGCGAGGCTGAAGGCCTGCGTCAAGCCAGGATTTACATTGTCCGTATACGTTGGTTTTCCACTCTTTGTGGTTTTCGAGTATCCATTCGCGCAGATTCGGTTCCCATTTGTCGAGGGGCAGATACCAATGGGTGGTTTCGCGCATTTTGACTGGTTCACCCGTGAGAGCGGAACGTGGGTTTATGAGGTCGGTGACGTTCAATGATGATCCACACGCTTCGCATTGGTCACCGTATGCGTTTTCATTGCCGCAACGCGGACATGTCCCTACAACATAACGGTCAGCGAGAAATTCATTCGTTTTTTCGTCATAAGGCTGTAAGGCAGTCTGTACGGTGAACTCCCCATTGTCGTACAAGCGACGGAAAAATTCCGAGGCCGTCTGATGGTGGAGTTCGGATGTCGTGCGGGAATATATGTCGAAACTGATACCGAGTTCTTCAAGCGAATCTTTGATGATAGTGTGATAACGGTCGACGACCTGTTGTGGCGTGATGCTTTCTTTGCGGGCTCTGAGTGTAATGGGAACCCCGTGTTCGTCGCTTCCACCGACCATTATGACGTCACATCCGCGCATCCGAAGATAGCGTGTGTATATGTCAGCCGGGACGTAGACACCGGCAAGATGGCCTATGTGTACCGGGCCGTTTGCGTATGGCAGGGCTGTGGTGACAAGGGTGCGCTTGAATTTTTTTTCCATTCTATGCAGTATTTTATGTGTCTGAATTTATTGTCACGGATCGGAGATGGTGACATTGTTTTTATTAGGATGCAAAATTAGTGTTTCTTAGGGAAATAACAGCAATAGTGGATGGTAATTTTTAGGCATGATTCAGCGCGTGTGACAAAAGTATGACGAAATGGTTGTGGCAATATCGAATTTAAATTTTTTTTGAATAATTTTGCGGGAAACACCGTTGTGTCATGATTGTTAATAGACTGAAGTCAGGCATGTTGCCGATAGCTTTTTGGCGCAGGTGTTGCTCTACTACCTAAATATTTAATTAATACCTTGAAACAAAGTTGATTATGGTTAATCGTTTTATTCTTAATGAAGTGTCTTATTTCGGGCCTGGGGCGAGGAAAAAGTTGCCGGAGGCGATCGGGCAATTAGGAAAAAGTAAGGCTATGGTCGTTACCGATCCCGGTTTGATCGAGTTCGGTGTGGCAAAAATGGTGACGGATGTTCTTGACGAGGCGGGGATAGAATATGATATTTTCAGCGATGTCAAGCCAAATCCGACCGTGACGAACGTTAAAAACGGGGTTGATGCGTATAAAAAGTGCGGAGCGGATTTTATTATAGCCATAGGGGGAGGGTCGTCCATCGATACGGCCAAGGGCATCGGGATAGTCGTTAATAATCCAGAGTTCGGTGACGTGGTTTCGCTTGAGGGCTGTGCTCCTACTCGTAATAAGAGTGTTCCTATAATAGCACTTCCTACAACGGCCGGAACCGCTGCCGAGACAACTATAAACTATGTCATTATCGATGAGGAGAAGCGTAAAAAGATGGTGTGTGTGGATCCGAACGATATCCCGGCTGTCGCTATTGTCGATGCGGAGTTGATGTACAGTCTGCCGAAAGGGCTTACGGCTGCGACGGGTATGGACGCCTTGACTCATGCTATCGAGGGCTATATAACAAAGGGTGCATGGGAAATGTCGGATATGTTCGAGATCGAGGCTGTTCGTATGATAAGCCGTTATCTTCCTGTGGCCGTCGCGGATCCGCGTAATGCCGAGGCGCGCAACGGAATGGCGGTGGCGCAATATATAGCCGGTATGGCTTTTTCCAATGTGGGGCTTGGGCTGGTTCACGGTATGGCTCATCCTTTAGGATCGCTTTTTGACATTCCTCATGGTGTGGCGAATGCTTTGCTTCTTCCGGTTGTCATGGAGTTCAATATGGAGAAGTGTCTTGAAAAATATCCGGAGATAGCCCGTGCGATGGGTGTGGATGTTTCGGGGATGACAAAAGAAGATGCTTCCCGTGCGGCATGTGATGCGGTGAAGGCTCTTGCTGTCAAAGTGGGGATTCCTCAGCATCTAAGAGAGTTGGGAATAAGTGAATCCGATATTTATGCTTTGGCGGAACAGGCTCTCGCTGATGTATGCACTCCAGGAAATCCGCGCGATGTGAGTCTGTCGGATATAGAATTTCTTTATCGAAAGGTTCTCTGAAAGCCATAATCTGACGGTATTGTTACGGTGGTTGTGTCTGCGCTCGCTTTTACGAGGCAAGGTGTGGCCATCGTTTTTTTATTCGGCGTGTCTTTTCTTTAGATATCGGTTTGCGTTTCTGGTATTTATTTGGAGGGTGGCTGGTGTTGGCACGGTCGATTTTGAAGTTTGTCTTTTCAAGTGCGATGTGTTTTCTTTCATCAGTGGCTTTCACTGTGAAAATTATTTGGAAATGTTTGGCAATTAGGAAAATAAGTTGTAATTTTGCATCGCTTTTAGGAGCGATTTGTCGTCTCGACATTGCTAACCATTTGATGGTCAGGAATGTTGGAGGCGGAGAATGTGTATAAGCAGAAAGAAAACTTCTAATCATAATTTAAATAAACCAATTAAGAAACTAAGATGCCTACTATTCAGCAATTAGTAAGAAAAGGACGTGTGGCTCTTGAAGATAAGAGCAAGTCACCCGCGCTTGATTCATGCCCGCAGCGTCGCGGTGTGTGCGTGCGTGTGTACACTACTACCCCTAAGAAACCTAACTCGGCTATGCGTAAGGTGGCTCGTGTCCGCCTCACTAACGGTAAAGAAGTGAATAGCTATATACCGGGCGAAGGCCATAATCTTCAGGAACACTCGATAGTGCTCGTGCGTGGTGGCCGTGTGAAAGACCTTCCCGGTGTGCGTTATCACGTTGTCCGCGGAACTCTTGATACCAGCGGTGTTAAAGATCGTACGCAGCGTCGCAGTAAGTATGGCGCCAAGCGTCCCAAGGCAGCAAAGAAATAAGAAAAATACGCTCCTTTTCTGAAAATAGTTAATTAAATTAAAAACAGAGTCGTTAACCCTCGTTTTTTGATTTGATTGGAAGGCTAAATCACAGGTTGAGTAAATGGTTTCCGGAGGGAGACCGTTGAAGATGAAAGATGCAGCAGCCAAGCAACCAAAAACAAAACATTTCCTCAAACAATGAGAAAAGCAAAACCTAAAAAGCGGGTGATTCTTCCCGATCCCGTGTTCAATGACGTAAGAGTTTCGAAGTTCGTCAATCATCTTATGTATGATGGCAAGAAGAACACTTCGTATGCGATCTTCTATTCCGCTCTTGATTTCGTGAAGAACAAACTCCCAAATGAGGAGAAAACAGCTCTCGAGATCTGGAAAAAGGCTCTTGAGAACGTTACCCCTCAAGTGGAGGTGAAGTCGCGTCGCGTGGGTGGTGCCACTTTCCAGGTGCCCACTGAGATACGTCCCGATCGTAAGGAATCTATCTCGATGAAAAACCTTATACTTTATGCCCGTAAGCGTGGCGGCAAAACTATGGCTGAGAAGCTGGCCGCTGAGATAGTAGACGCTTTCAATGATCAGGGCGGAGCCTATAAGCGTAAGGAAGACATGCACAAGATGGCTGAGGCCAACCGTGCTTTCGCCCACTTCCGTTTCTAATCCACAGGCGAATCACAAGTTTTTCATCGTTTAATCATTTAGATTCAACAAAAAATGTCTAAAGACGCACATTTAAAATATACGCGTAATATCGGTATCATGGCTCACATCGATGCCGGTAAGACCACCACTTCAGAGCGTATCCTCTTCTATACCGGTCTTACCCATAAGATCGGAGAGGTTCATGACGGTGCAGCCACCATGGACTGGATGGAGCAGGAGCAGGAACGTGGTATAACAATCACCTCCGCTGCTACCACCACATTTTGGAACTATGCCGGAGATAAATTTAAAATCAACCTTATTGACACTCCGGGACACGTCGACTTTACCGTCGAGGTTGAGCGGTCGCTCCGTGTTCTTGACGGTGCGGTCGCTGCTTTCTGCGCGGTAGGTGGTGTAGAGCCTCAGTCAGAGACCGTATGGCGTCAGGCTGATAAATATAATGTCCCCCGTATAGGTTATGTAAACAAGATGGACCGTTCAGGCGCAAACTTCTTTGAAGTGGTGCGTCAGGTGAAAGAGGTGCTTGGTGCAAATCCTTGCCCCATCGAAATTCCTATCGGAGCAGAGGAGACATTCAAGGGTGTCGTAGACCTTATAAAGATGAAGGCCGTGCTTTGGCACGACGAAACCATGGGAGCCGACTATACTCTTGAGGAGATCCCCGCAGGGCTTGTTGACGAGGCAAATGAATGGCGTGATAAGATGCTTGAGAAGGTTGCCGAGTTTGACGACGCTCTTATGGAGAAGTACTTCGACGATCCTTCTACGATCACAGAGGATGAGATCCGTCGTGCTATCCGTAATGCCACTCTGAAGATGGAGATCGTTCCGATGATCTGTGGCTCTTCATTCAAGAACAAGGGTGTTCAGTATCTTCTTGATTCTGTGTGTGCTTATCTACCCAGTCCTGTTGATTCAGGTGCTATCGAGGGCACAAACCCTGAAGATTCAAGCGAGGTTGAGACACGTGAGCCTTCGTCAAGCGCGCCTATGTGTGCTTTGGCGTTCAAGATCGCGACCGACCCGTATGTAGGCCGTCTTACATTCTTCCGTGTTTATTCAGGAGATGTAGTGGCCGGTAGCTATGTTCTTAATAGCCGTTCGGGTAAAAAAGAGCGCGTAAGCCGTCTATTCCAGATGCATTCAAACAAACAGAATGCCAAGGAGGCCATAGAATGCGGTGATATAGGTGCAGGTGTAGGTTTCAAAGATATCCGTACCGGTGACACCCTTTGCGATGAGAACCATCCGATCGTTCTTGAAGCAATGGAATTCCCCGATCCGGTTATCGGTATCGCTGTAGAGCCTAAGACTCAGAAAGACCTTGATAAACTCGGTGTCGGCCTTCAGAAGCTTGCTGAGGAGGATCCCACTTTCCGTGTTGAAACCAACGAAGAAACAGGCCAGACCGTTATTTCCGGTATGGGTGAGCTTCACCTCGATATTATTATTGACCGTCTCCGTCGCGAGTTCAAAGTTGAATGTAACCAAGGTCGTCCGCAGGTTACTTATAAAGAGGCAATCACCAAGCCTGTTGAACTCCGTGAGGTGTTCAAAAAGCAGACCGGTGGTCGCGGTAAGTTCGCTGATATCATCGTCCGCGTTGAGCCTATCGACGAAGGTTTCGAAGGCAACCTCCAGTTTGTCGATGAAGTCAAGGTGGTAATATCCCCAAAGAGTTTATCCCTTCTATACAAAAAGGTTTCACCTCGGCTATGAAGAACGGTGTATTGGCCGGTTTCCCTGTAGAGCATCTTAAGGTTACCGTTATCGACGGTTCTTTCCATCCGGTTGACTCCGATCAGTTGTCGTTTGAGCTTTGTGCGATCCAGGCGTTCAAGAAGGCTTCAGAAAAGGCATCACCGGTTCTTCTCGAGCCTATCATGAAGATTGAGGTTGTCACTCCGGAGGAATCAATGGGTGACGTTATTTCCGACCTTAACAAACGTCGTGGCCAAGTTGAGGGCATGGAGACAAGCCGTTCCGGAGCACGTGTCGTGAAAGCTAAAGCTCCGTTGGCTGAAATGTTCGGCTATGTGACAGCTCTCCGTACTATCACTTCCGGTCGTGCGACTTCAACCATGACTTTCAGTCATTACGCGGAAGTCAGCAGTTCTATCGCAAAGAACGTTCTGACCGAGTGCCAGGGCCGTGTAGACCTTATCAAGTAAGACAAATACTTTCATTCAACAAAGATATGGACCAAACAATCAGAATCAAACTTAAATCCTATGATTACAACTTGGTTGACAAGTCGGCCGAGAAGATTGTGAAGACCGTAAAAGCTACAGGTGCTGTTATCAGCGGGCCTATTCCCCTGCCAACACACCGTCGCATCTTCACAGTCAACCGTTCGACATTCGTCAACAAGAAATCTCGCGAGCAGTTCCAGCTTTCGTCCTACAAGCGTCTGATCGACATCCACAATTCGACAGGCAAGACTGTAGACGCCTTGATGAAGCTTGAGCTACCCTCGGGCGTAGAAGTAGAGATCAAGGTGTAAGCCTTTCTACATGTAATCAAATTCAAGGATTCAAGTAATCACAACAAACTCCCACAACAGTTCACATTTTTTAAATCAAAGAGAAATGCCAGGATTATTAGGAAAGAAAATCGGAATGACATCCGTTTTCAGTGCCGACGGCAAGAATGTGCCGTGCACTGTTATCGAAGTAGGCCCCTGCGTAGTTACTCAGATTAAAACGGCAGAGAAAGACGGTTACGAGGCCGTGCAGCTTGGTTTTACTGAAAAGAAAGACAAGCACACCACCGCCCCTATGGCCGGTCACTTCAAAAAAGCCGGAGTAGCTCCCCAGCGGCACTTGGCCGAGTTCAAAGGATTTGACGGCGAGTACAATCTCGGTGACACCATCACAGTCGATCTCTTCAGCGAGAACGATTTCGTCGACATCCAGGGTGTGTCGAAAGGTAAAGGCTTTCAGGGTGTGGTAAAACGCCACGGTTTCGGTGGTGTAGGCCAAAGCACCCACGGTCAGCATAACCGTCTTCGCGCTCCGGGTTCGGTCGGTGCATGTTCATATCCCGCCAAGGTGTTCAAAGGAATGCGTATGGCAGGTCAGATGGGCAACGAGAAAGTGACAATTCAAAACCTCCAGGTGCTCAAGGTTATCGCAGATCACAATCTGCTTCTTATCAAGGGTTCTATACCTGGAAGTAAAGGTTCAATCGTTTTAATTGAGAAATAATGGAAGTCGCAATTTACAATATCAAAGGTGAAGACACCGGTCGCAAGGCTCAGCTCAGCGACGAAGTTTTTGCAGTAGATGCAAACGAGCACGCCGTTTATCTCGATGTGAAGCAGTATCTCGCCAACCAGCGTCAGGGTACTCACAAGTCCAAGGAACGCAGCGAAGTTTCGGGTTCTACCCGCAAGCTCCACAAGCAGAAAGGCGGAGGCGGCAGCCGTATAGGTGATATCAATTCACCGGTACTTGTCGGTGGTGGCCGTGTGTTCGGTCCCCGTCCCCGTGACTATCGTTTCAAGTTGAATAAGAAAGTTAAGGTGCTTGCCCGTAAGAGCGCGTTGACCTACAAGGTGCAGGATTCTCAGCTTATCGTGGTTGAAGATTTCAATTTCGAGGCTCCGAAAACTAAAGATTTCGTAAATTTTGCTAAAAATCTTAAAGTTGACGGCAAAAAAATCCTACTTGTTTTAGAAGGTCAAAATAATAACGTAACTTTGTCAGCCCGTAATGTACCCAATGCCAAAACTATTCAGGCATCGGAACTTAATACTTACGTGCTTATGAACTCGAATGCTGTGATCCTCACCGAGAGCAGCCTTGATTTCGTTAATAAACTTTAACCTCATCAGAGAAAACATCAGAAACAATGGAAATCTCAATCAAACCCATCGTAACGGAGAAGGCAAGCAATCTCACAGAGAAGCTTAACCGCTATACCTTCAGAGTTTCTCCCGAGGCTAACAAATTTCAGATCAAGGCACTCGTGGAGAGCCTCTACAGCGTGAAAGTTATTCGCGTAAACACCATCAATGTTCGAGGCAAGAACAAATCGCGTTGGACCAAGAGCGGATTGCTCCGTGGCAAGACCGCTGCTTGGAAAAAAGCGATCGTGACTCTCGCTGAAGGACAGAATATTGACTTCTATAGCAATATCTAAATATAAAAATGGCAGTAAGAAAATTCAAGCCCACAACACCGGGGCAGAGACACAAAGTTATCGGTGTATTCAAAGGTACCATCACTGCTACTACACCGGAGAAATCTCTTACAGTCGGTAAAAAAGCCTCAGGCGGCCGTAACGCCGAGGGGCATCTCACCACCCGTTACCTTGGTGGTGGCCACAAACGTAAATACCGCATCATTGACTTTAAGAGAACAAAAGACGGTGTACCCGCTGTAGTGAAGAGCATCGAGTATGATCCAAACAGATCGGCTCGTATCGCCTTGCTTTACTACAAAGACGGTGCTAAAGCCTATATCATTGCACCCAACGGCTTAAAGGTTGGGGACGAGGTGCTTTCAGGAGCAGATGCTCAACCAGAGGTAGGTAATTGCCTTCCGTTGGCTAACATCCCTGTAGGTACGCTTGTCCACAACATTGAGTTGCGTCCAGGCCAGGGAGCTTTCATGGCTCGTTCGGCAGGCACATTTGCCCAGCTGATTTCACGTGAAGGCACCTATGCTATTGTCAAATTACCTTCGGGCGAAACCCGTAAGATCCTCGCTGCCTGTCGCGCCACTATCGGTGTCGTAGGTAACTCCGAGCACTCACTCGAACGTTCAGGAAAAGCTGGCCGTTCACGTTGGCTCGGTCGTCGCCCTCGCAACCGTGGCGTTGTCATGAATCCTGTGGATCACCCCATGGGTGGTGGTGAAGGCCGCGCATCCGGTGGTCATCCCCGTTCTCGCAAGGGTCTATACTCTAAGGGTCTTAAGACTCGTGCCCCGAAGAAACATTCTTCGAAGTACATTATTGAAAGAAGAAAAAAGTAATCTGATTTAAAATTTGCAACACTTATCATGAGTCGTTCATTAAAAAAAGGCCCGTTTATCAGCGTGAAGCTCGAAAAGAAGGTCGCTGCAATGGAAGAGAGCGGTAAGAAGTCGGTTATCAAAACCTGGAGCCGTGCTTCGATGATCGCCCCCGAATTTGTGGGACATACTTTCGCTGTTCACAACGGTAACAAATTTATCCCTGTCTACGTTACTGAAAACATGGTCGGCCACAAGCTCGGTGAGTTCGCGCTCACCCGTACTTTCCGTGGTCACTCCGGTAACCGCAAGAAATAATTTGGGCCCTGATATAACTAATTCATTTGTAAAAAAGAAAAGAATTACAATAAAATGGGTGTAAGAAAAAGAAATTCAGCCGACCTCAGGAAAGCCGAACAGAAGACGGTAGCTTTCGCAAAGCTGACAAACGTCCCCACTTCTCCCCGCAAGATGCGTCTTGTCGCTGACATGGTGCGCGGGGTAGAGGTTAACCGTGCCCTCGGTATCCTGAAATTTTCAAATAAGGAAGCGGCTGCCCGCGTTGAGAAACTCCTCCGTTCGGCTATCGCCAACTGGGAAGCTAAGAACGAACGCAAGGCTGATGCCGGTGAGCTATATATCAGCACAATCTTTGTTGACTGTGCCCCGATGCTCAAGCGTCTCCGCACGGCTCCCCAAGGCCGTGGCTACCGTATCCGCAAACGCGCAAACCACGTCACATTGATTGTTGACACAATTGATAACAAAAACGCTAAAGCTTAACAAATGGGACAGAAAGTAAATCCAATCAGCAATCGCTTGGGAGTTATCCGTGGATGGGACTCTAACTGGTATGGCGGTAAAAAATACGGCGATACTCTGCTTGAGGACTCCAAACTACGTAAGTATCTCAATGTCCGTCTTGCAAAGTCAAGCGTTTCGCGCATCGTAATCGAGCGCACCATGAAGCTTATAACGATCACAGTCTGCACTTCGCGTCCTGGTCTTATAATAGGCAAGGGCGGAGCTGAGGTTGACAAACTGAAAGAAGAGCTTAAAAAGATCACCGACAAGGATGTCCAGATCAATATCTACGAAGTTAAACGTCCAGAACTCGACGCCCAGATCGTTGCTTCGACTATCGCTCGTCAGATCGAAGGCAAGATCGCATATCGTCGCGCTGTGAAGATGGCGGTTGCATCGAGCATGCGTGCAGGAGCCGAGGGCATCAAGGTGCAGGTATCAGGTCGTCTTAACGGAGCGGAAATGGCTCGTTCTGAAATGTTCAAGGAAGGTCGTACTCCGCTTCATACTCTCCGTGCCGATATCGACTATGCCCTCGTTGAGGCTCACACTAAAGTCGGTGTGATCGGTGTGAAGGTATGGATCTGTCGTGGAGAAGTGTATGGTAAGCGTGACCTCGCTCCCCAGTACACTTCAGCGCAGAAGGATTCCCGCAGTGCAGCTTCAAATGGTGCTCCCCGTCGCGGCGGTTTCCGTAAACCTAAAAACAACCGTTAAACCCACAATTGATTCAACAACACAATGTTACAACCTAAGAAAACCAAATTTCGCCGCGCGCAAAAAGGCCGCATGAAAGGCATTGCGCAGCGTGGCAACCAATTGGCCTTCGGTTCGTTCGGCATCAAGACTCTCGAGTCTAAGTGGATCACCGGTCGCCAGATTGAAGCCGCCCGTATCGCCGTGACACGTTATATGCAGCGTCAAGGTCAGATCTGGATCCGCATCTTCCCAGACAAACCCATCACAAAGAAGCCTGCAGAGGTTCGTATGGGTAAAGGTAAAGGTGCTCCCGAAGGATTCGTAGCTCCCGTAACCCCAGGCCGCATACTCATAGAGGTTGAAGGCGTTTCTTACGATATAGCCAAGGAAGCCCTCCGTCTCGCTGCTCAGAAACTTCCCGTGACCACCAAGTTCATCGTGCGTCGCGATTATGACCCAACCCAAAATGTGTAACCCGTCATGAAGAAAGAATCATACACTGAGGTCAGCACTCAAGACCTCCGCGACCGTCTGGCTGAGATGGAGAAGGACTATGCCCAGCTCAAGATCAACCACGCTATCTCGCCCCTTGACAGCCCCGCTAAGATTACACATGCACGCAAGGCTATCGCTCGCGTAAAGACTGAGTTGCGTCAGCGCGAACTTAACAATAAATAAACTCCCGACAAAATGGAAAAGAGAAATTTAAGAAAAGAACGCATCGGGGTTGTTTCAAGCAACAAGGGTGACAAGACCATCACTGTAATGGTGAAATGGAAAGAGAAGCACCCCATCTATGGCAAATTTGTCAATAAAACCAAGAAATATCACGCCCACGACGAGAAGAATGAATGTTCGATCGGTGACACCGTACGTCTGATGGAGACCCGTCCCCTCAGCAAAACAAAACGCTGGCGTCTCGTGGAAATCATCGAAAAAGTGAAATAAACTATGATACAGACTGAAAGCCGTTTAACAGTAGCCGACAACAGCGGTGCTAAAGAAGCACTCTGCATCCATGTTTTGGGTGGTACCGGTCGTCGTTATGCCTCTGTAGGTGACATCATTGTCGTTTCCGTCAAGAGTGTCATCCCTTCCTCCGACGTTAAGAAAGGCACAGTGTCGAAGGCTGTGGTTGTCCGTACAAAGAAGGAGATCCGTCGCCCAGACGGTTCATATATCCGCTTTGACGACAACGCCTGTGTTCTTCTGAACAACGCTGGTGAGCTTCGCGGAACACGTATCTTCGGACCTGTCGCACGTGAGCTTCGCGCTGCGAACCAAATGAAGATTGTTTCACTCGCACCCGAGGTTCTCTAATCATTCTTAACCGTCAAAAACATTAAACGTAATGAGCAAATTACATATCAAAAAAGGCGACATCGTCTATGTTCTTGCCGGCGAAGACCGTGGCAAGGAGGGTCGTGTGCTCAAGGTGCTCGTGCAGAAGCAAAAAGCTCTCGTTGAAGGAATCAACGTGGTCACTAAAGCTACCAAGCCCAGCGCACAGCATCCTCAGGGAGGTCTCGTGAAGATGGAAGCTCCCGTTCATATCTCCAATCTTTCTCTGATTGATCCCAAGAGCGGCAAGCCTACCCGTGTCAGCCGTAAGCGCAACGAGAAAGGTGAATTAGTACGAATCTCTAAAAAATCAGGAGAGGAAATTAAGTAATGAGCACCCAGACAGTTAAAAAAGACTACCAGGAACGCATCGTTCCCGCCCTGACCGAGAAATTCAACTACACCACTCCAATGCAGGTGCCCAAGTTGAAAAAGATCGTCATAAACCAAGGTCTTGGCGCAGCTACACAGGATAAGAAACTTATCGAGACAGCCATTAACGAGATCACGGCTATAACCGGACAAAAGGCGGTCGCTACACTTTCCCGCAAGGACATTTCGAACTTCAAACTTCGTAAAAAAATGCCTGTCGGTGTGATGGTCACACTGCGTCGCGAGAAAATGTATGAGTTCCTCGAACGTCTTATCCGCGTCGCTCTTCCCCGTATCCGTGACTTCAAGGGTATCGAAAGCAAGCTTGATGGCCGTGGAAACTATACTCTCGGTATCACCGAGCAGATCATTTTCCCGGAAATCAATATAGATACAATCAACAAGCTTATGGGTATGAACATTACTTTCGTTACCTCAGCCAACACTGACGAAGAAGGTTATGCTCTTCTCAAGGAATTCGGTCTCCCTTTCAAAAACGCTAAAAATTAAGCATCCCTTATGGCAAAAGAATCAATGAAGGCACGCGAGGTGAAACGCGCAAAGCTCGTCGCCAAGTATGCCAATAAGAAAGCCGAACTCAAAGCCGCAGGCGATTATGAAGGTCTGCAGCTTCTTCCCAAGAACGCTTCGAGCGTACGGCTCCACAATCGTTGCTCGATCACCGGTCGTCCCAAAGGATATATGCGCCAGTTTGGTATTTCGCGTATTCAATTCCGTGAAATGGCTTCGGCTGGTCTTATCCCCGGTGTAAAGAAAGCTTCCTGGTAACACAGGGCGATTCTTAAGGTCCTCCATAAAACAGAGGCCGATCCGAGAACCGGGTGATCCCCGGTTTCCTTAGAGTAGTCGACGGCTCGAGAGTCGTTACCTCAAAGCGGAATCTTCGCCCTTCCTGAAGTTACTCCAACCTTACGGGGTGAAGTCCGCAGCCGTCCGACATTTAAGGATTTGACATGTTTTCTCAAGTGCGTCGACTTTGGATTTCCAGTGACGCATTTTCCACCACCTTTCTCCCATAAAACTCCAGCGAATCACAGTGAGTATTAAATATTGTTGGGAAAATCCCAATCAATTTAAACATTTTTTAAAATGACTGATCCTATAGCAGATTATCTGACAAGATTGAGAAATGCGATCAAGGCAAACCATAGAGTTGTCGAGATCCCTGCCTCAAACTTGAAGAAAGAGATCACAAAGATTCTCTTTGAGCAAGGCTACATCCTCAACTATAAGTTTGAGGAGAGCGAAACCCCAGCGGGCACTATCAAGATCGCCCTAAAGTATGATCCGGTTGACAAGGTCAACGCTATCAAGAGCCTTGAGCGCGTTTCACGTCCCGGTCTCCGCCGTTATACCGGCTATAAAGATATGCCTCGTGTGTTGAACGGGCTTGGCATCGCCATCCTGTCGACATCAAAGGGAGTGATGACTAACAAAAAGGCCCGCGACCTGAAGATCGGTGGTGAGGTTCTTTGCTACGTTTACTAATCAATCAGGAGGATACAGAAATTATGTCACGTATAGGTAAAGCTCCAATTGAAATCCCCGCAGGTGTACAGATCACCGTCGACAAGGATAATGTAGTAACCGTAAAAGGTCCTAAAGGCACTCTCACACAGAAAGTAAATCCCGATCTTGAAGTCAAAGTGGAAGACGGCCATCTCACTGTATGCCGTCCGAGTGATGAGCGTGAGCACCGCGCTCAGCACGGTCTTTTCCGCGCGCTTCTCCACAACATGGTCGTGGGTGTTTCAACCGGCTATCGCAAAGAAATGGAATTAGTTGGTGTGGGTTACCGCGCTGCAGCTACCGGCCAAGTGCTTGAGCTTTCGCTCGGTTATTCACACGCGATATATATCAAACTTCCCCCCGAGGTTAAGGTTGAGGCCAAGAGCGAGCGTAACAAGAACCCGCTTATCATTCTTGAAAGCGACGACAAGCAGCTCCTCGGCCAGGTTTGTGCCAAGATCCGTTCTCTCCGCAAGCCTGAACCATATAAGGGCAAAGGTATCAAGTTCGTTGGTGAGATCATCCGTCGCAAGTCTGGTAAGTCGGCAAGTGCTAAATAATTAAATTGATTAAAACAATGGTTTCTAAGATACAACGTAGAAATAAAATCAAGGCCCGCATCCGCGGTAAGATTTCCGGCACAGCCGCTCGTCCACGCATGTCGGTTTTCCGCAGCAACAAGCAGATCTATGTCCAGCTCATCGACGATCTCGCAGGTTCGACCCTATGTTCGACCTCATCGAAGGGTATCGAAGAGGGCACAAAGTGTGAAATCGCAGCCAAGGTAGGCGAAGCTATCGCTCAGAAAGCTCTCGCGGCAGGTATCACCGAAGTGGTTTTCGACCGTAACGGTTACCTCTTCCACGGCAGAGTAAAATCATTGGCTGACGCTGCACGCAAAGGCGGCCTTAAATTCTAAAGAACAATATGGCAAATAAGAATAATAAAGTCAAGTCTACCAACGATCTCGAACTCAAGGATCGTCTCGTTGCCATCAATCGCGTTACCAAGGTGACCAAGGGTGGTCGCACATTTACATTCGCTGCTATTGTCGTTGTCGGCAATGAGAACGGTATCGTAGGCTGGGGTCTCGGTAAAGCTAATGAAGTTCAGGCCGCTATCGCCAAGGGCGTTGAGTCTGCGAAAAAGAATCTTATCAAGGTTCCCGTACATCGCGGCACTATACCTCACGAACAGATCGCCAAATTCGGTGGATCTCGCGTCATTCTTAAACCCGCAAGCCACGGTACTGGAGTGAAAGCCGGTGGTGCTATGCGTGCGGTGCTTGAGAGCGTAGGTATAACCGACGTACTCGCAAAATCAAAGGGCTCGTCCAACCCTCACAATTTGGTGAAGGCTACAATCGCTGCTCTCGGTGAAATGCGTTCACCGGCACAGATTGCCCAGAACCGTGGAATTTCAATCGAAAAAGTGTTTAACGGCTAATCTTCCATATATCAGATGGCAAAAATAAAAATTACCCAGATTAAGAGCCGCATCAATGCTCCTGCCGTGCAGAAGCGCACTCTTGATGCCCTCGGCTTGAGAAAAATGCATCACTCGGTTGTCCTTGAAGACACTCCATCAGTGATGGGTATGGTTAAAGCAGTACGCCACTTGGTAGAAGTGACCAACGCCTAATTTCTAAAAATCATCAACACAACTATGGATTTAAGCAATCTAAAACCCGCTGTAGGCTCCGTGCAGAAGAAAACACGTATCGGTCGTGGTGCCGGTTCCGGTAAAGGCGGCACATCCACACGCGGTCACAAAGGTGCGAAATCTCGTTCCGGCTACAGCCGCAAGATAGGTTTTGAAGGTGGTCAGATGCCTCTTCAGCGTCGTCTCCCCAAATTCGGTTTCAAGCCCTTCAACCGCACCGAATATAAAGCTGTCAATCTTGAGGAACTCGAACGTCTCGCAGAAGCTGCGAACATTGAAAAAATCGGTGTCGCTGAGCTTGTGGCCGCAGGTCTTGTGAACGGTAAGCAACCGATCAAGATCCTTGCCGGAGGAAAGCTTACAAAGAAGCTTTCTGTAGAGGCTAATGCTTTCTCAGCGGCTGCTGAAAAGGCTATTGTTGAAGCCGGAGGCTCAGTAAATAAAATTTAATCCCTCCTCCTCGAAATGAGATTTATTGAAACAATCCGTAACATCTGGACCATCGAGGAACTGAGAAAACGCATTCTCGTCACTCTTCTGTTGGTACTCATATATCGACTCGGCTGTTATGTCGTTCTGCCGGGCATTTCGCCCGAAGATCTCGATGCCTTGTCGAAATTTACCAACAAGAGTGGTTTGATGCAGCTGCTTGACATGTTCTCGGGCGGTGCATTCTCACAAGCCTCGATTTTCGCTCTTGGTATCATGCCGTATATTACTGCGTCCATCGTGATTCAGCTTTTAGGCATGGTGCTTCCTTCTTTCCAGAAATTACAGAGCGAAGGCGAGAGCGGTCGTCAGAAACTCAGTCAGTACACACGTTATCTGACTGTTCTGATACTATTGCTCCAGGGTCCTGCATATCTTGTAAATCTCCAAGTCCAGGTGAGCGCCGCTACAGGCGGAGCCACTATGGGCTTTTGGACATTGGCGTTCCTTACCGTCATTCTAGCAGCGGGTTCCATGTTTATCATGTGGCTCGGTGAACGTATCACAGACCGTGGTATCGGCAATGGTATCTCTTTCATAATCCTTGTAGGTATCATCGCACGCCTCCCAGGTGCGCTGTTCTATGAGTTCACAAGCCGTCTTCCGGGAGCTACCGGTAGCCAAGGCGGTCTTATCATGTTTGTGGTCGAGATCATCCTGTTGTTCGCGGTTACTGTCGGTGCGGTGCTTCTTGTACAAGGCACACGTAAAGTGCCCGTACAGTATGCCAAGCGTATTGTCGGTAATCGTCAGTACGGAGGCGCGCGCCAGTATATCCCGTTAAAAGTCAATGCTGCAGGCGTAATGCCTATCATTTTCGCCCAAGCGATCATGTTTATTCCTATCACTCTTGCCGGTTTCGGCAGTTCTGAAGGATCGTCGGGTTTCTATGCGGCATTCTCTGATATAAACGGATTTTGGTATAATCTGGTGTACTTTATCCTGATAGTGGGATTTACTTATTTCTATACAGCCATCACTGTGCGTCCTACGCAGATGGCCGAGGATATGAAACGCAACAACGGCTTTATACCTGGTGTTAAGCCCGGTAAAAAGACAGCAGAGTATCTTGACTCCATCATGTCGCGTATCACTCTTCCCGGCTCATTGTTCCTCGGTATAGTGGCCATTCTTCCCGCCTTTGCGCGTTTCTTCGGCATCAGCCAGAATTTCGCACAGTTCTTTGGGGGAACATCGCTGCTGATTCTCGTAGGAGTTGTCCTTGACACGCTCCAGCAGATCGAGAGCCACTTAATGATGCATCATTATGATGGTCTTATGAAAGATGGTAAAATCAAGGGCCGTACCACCGGCTCGGCCTACTAACACCCGTCTACGATTTTTCGCAGAATAATTCTTCAGATAAATGATCTATCTCAAGACTCCGGAGGAAATCGAAAAGATGAGACAGGCATGCACGCTTGTGAGCCGCACACTTGGCGAGGTTGCCAAGTGGGTGGCTCCGGGCGTGACTACCCGTCATCTTGACAATATCGCGCGTGAATTCATGCGTGATAATGGCGGAAAGCCCGCTTGTCTCGGTTATGGCGGTTTTCCCGGTACTCTTTGCATCGAGGTCAATGAGACCGTTGTACATGGTTTCCCATCTTCCTATGAGCTACGTGATGGCGATATAATAGGAGTGGATACAGTTGTAGAGCTTGATGGATATAACGGTGACATGTGCTATACTTTCCCTGTCGGTGAAGTTTCAGGGGAAGTGCTCGACCTTTGTCGAGTGACAAAAGAATCACTTTATAAAGGTATAGCAGCCGCTCAGGAAGGCAAGCGTATAGGCGATATAGCCAATGCGGTGCAGACTTTCTGTGAACGTCACGGTTACGGAGTTGTACGTGAGATGTGTGGACATGGGATCGGGAAAAAGATGCATGAAGACCCGGAGGTGCCTAACTATGGTCGCCGTGGCTGTGGTCCGGTACTTAAAAAGGGAATGTGTATCTGTATCGAACCTATGATCAATCTCGGAAGCCGGAATATCGTTATCGAAAAGGATGGTTGGCAGTGTCGGACTAAAGACCGTAAGCCATCCGCCCATTATGAGCATACGATCGCGATTAGTCAGGAGGGCCCGCAGATACTTACGACTTTCGATTATATAGAGGACGCCCTCCGTGATAGATTCATTTAACTAAAATCACATAATTTTTTATGGCAAAACAAGCTGCAATCGAATTGGACGGAACCATCGTCGAGGCATTGTCTAATGCTATGTTTCGTGTCGAATTGGAAAACGGGCATGAAATAACCGCTCATATTTCCGGTAAGATGCGTATGCATTACATCAAGATACTACCCGGTGACAAAGTAAAAGTGGAAATGTCACCATATGACCTTTCAAAAGGGCGCATCGCCTTCCGATATAAATAACTTGCAATAATAATCATCTTCAATACATAGATAAACCAATGAAAGTAAGAGCTTCAGTAAAAAAGCGCACTCCTGACAGCAAAATCGTGCGCCGCAAAGGACGTCTTTACGTCATCAACAAGAAAAATCCTAAATACAAGCAGCGTCAAGGTTAATCGGGCTGACACGTTAAGAAGTGTCAGCTCTATTATAGCGACTTATTAGTTAATATTTCTCAATGATTTCTAATAAGTGTTTATCTTAGCGCTTATGCTCTTAACGGTCACTGAAAAAAGTATTACCTTTGCAAAAATTTTAGTCAAGTAATCAAATAATTATATGGCAGTAAGAATCGTGGGAGTTGACCTCCCCCAGAACAAAAGAGGTGAAATCGCCCTGACCTATATTTTTGGTATCGGACGCAGCGCAGCCAAATCTATTCTTGAAAAGGCCGATGTAGACGTGAATATCAAGGTAAAGGATTGGACCGACGACCAAGCAGCCAAAGTACGTGAGGTGATCGGCTCCGACTATAAGGTTGAAGGTGATCTCCGCAGCGAAATTCAGCTCAACATCAAGCGTCTCATGGACATCGGTTGCTATCGTGGCATCCGTCATCGTAACGGTCTTCCCGTTCGTGGCCAGAGCACCAAGAACAACGCCCGTACTCGTAAGGGTCGCAAGAAAACTGTTGCAAACAAGAAAAAAGCTACTAAATAATAGATCAAAATGGCAAAAAAGACAGTCGCAGCAAAGAAAAGAAACGTTAAGGTTGACGCTGCTGGTCAGCTTCACGTTCACTCGTCTTTCAACAACATCATTGTGTGCTTAGCCAATTCAGAAGGCCAGGTGATCTCTTGGTCGTCAGCCGGCAAGATGGGGTTCCGTGGCTCAAAGAAGAACACTCCCTACGCAGCCCAGATGGCCGCGCAGGATTGTGCCAAGGTCGCATACGATCTCGGTCTTCGCAAAGTGAAAGCATACGTCAAAGGTCCCGGAAACGGTCGTGAATCAGCTATTCGCACAATTCATGGCGCAGGAATAGAGGTAACCGAAATAGTGGACGTAACTCCGCTACCTCATAACGGATGCCGTCCTCCCAAACGTCGTCGCGTATAATACGACGTATATAACCAAAGCTTCTGTCAGTCTCCATGCTCTAACTTTCATTGTCATCCGAGAGATTGTACTGTAAGCGGTAAAGTAAATTTTGATTATTCAATTTTACATCTGGCCTACTCCTGTCAAGCTTTAATTACGAGAGTATATTCCCTCGGTAATGGCAATTGTTGAGTCAAATGTGTCCAACGTGAAATAGACCACATTTTTTATCACCTCTCTGTGGTCGCGGCTGTCACCTGTTGACATATCTATCTCAACTGTCAGGCAAGAGGAGCCGACAACTTCAAACAAAAACAAAAATGGCAAGATACACAGGTCCACGTACCAAAATCGCCCGTAAATTTGGCGAACCCATCTTCGGTGAAGATAAAGTCCTCGCCAAGAAAAACTATCCCCCGGGCCAGCACGGACTCAACAAAAGAAGAAAAACTTCTGAGTACGGTGTTCAGCTTCGCGAGAAACAGAAAGCCAAATATACCTACGGAGTGCTCGAAAAACAGTTCCATAATCTTTTCGATAAAGCATCACGCGCGAAAGGTATTACCGGTGAGATCCTTCTGCAACTTCTTGAAGGACGTCTCGACAATGTAGTTTACCGTCTTGGAATCGCACCGACGCGTGCGGCTGCACGTCAGCTCGTGCTTCACCGTCATATCGTTGTCAACGGTAAGGTCGTAAATATAGCATCTTATTCGGTAAAACCGGGTGACGTTATCGGTGTACGTGAAAAATCAAAGTCTCTCGAAGTAATAGCCGACGCTCTCGCCGGTTTCAACCACAGCAAATATCCATGGCTTGAATGGGACGAAAGCCTTAAGGCTGGAAAGTTCCTCCACGTTCCAGCCCGTGAAGATATTCCCGAGAACATCAAAGAGCAGCTTATCGTCGAGTTGTATTCTAAATAATAATTAAATTAAGATCCATGGCTATTTTAGCATTCCAGAAACCTGACAAAGTCCTCATGTTGGAAGCCGATAATCATTTCGGTAAATTTGAGTTTAAGCCATTGGAACCGGGATATGGTATAACCATTGGCAACGCCTTGCGTCGCATACTACTCTCTTCGCTCGAAGGTTTCGCCATCTCCTCTATACGTATAGACGGAGTTAAACACGAGTTCGACACCATCCCCGGAGTCAAGGAAGATGTAACTAACATCATACTTAATCTCAAGAAAGTCAACCTAAAACAGACGGTTGAAGATACCGACTTCGAAAAGGCCACCATCACTGTGTCAGGTCAGGAAGAGTTCACAGCCGGTGACATTGGCAAAGTCCTTTCAGGATTTGAAGTCCTGAATCCCGATCTTGTTATATGTCATTTGGATCCGAGTGCCAGTTTCACTATCGACCTCTCAATCAATAAAGGTCGCGGTTGGGTTCCCGCAGAGGAAAACAGAAGCGCCAATGACGCTATCGATGTCCTTGCGATCGACTCGATCTACACCCCGATTCAGAATGTGAAATATACAGTGGAGAATTTCCGCGTTGATCAAAAGACCGACTACGATAAGCTCACGCTTGAAATCACAACCGATGGCTCAATCTTTCCAAAGGACGCCCTCAAAGAGGCCGCCAAAATCCTGATTTATCACTTTATGTTGTTCTCTGACGAAAAGATAACTCTCGAGACAGACGAAACAGATGGTGAAGAGGAATTTGACGAAGAAGTGCTCCACATGCGTCAGCTTCTCAAGAGCAAACTCGTGGATATGGACCTTTCAGTCCGCGCCCTCAATTGCCTTAAGAGTGCCGAGGTCGAGACCCTTGGTGAACTCGTGGTCTTCAACAAGACCGACCTCCTGAAATTCCGTAACTTCGGTAAGAAATCGCTGACAGAGCTTGACGAGCTCCTCGCTAATCTCAACCTCTCGTTCGGAATGGATATTTCAAAATATAAACTTGATAAAGAGTAATTATTAACGATGAGACACAATAAAAAATTCAATCACCTCAGTCGCAAGAAGGCTCATCGCGACGCTTTGCTCGCCAACATGACGATTTCGTTGATCATGCATAAGCGCATCTTCACCACTCTCGCCAAGGCCAAAGCTCTCCGTGTCTACGCTGAGCCCCTCATCAACCGCGCTAAGGAAGACAGCACTCCCAACCGCCGTCTTGTCTTCGCTCATCTCCAGAACAAGGAGGCCGTGACTGAACTTTTCCGCGAGATCGCTCAGAAGATCGCTAACCGTCCCGGTGGTTACACCCGTATACTTAAGACAGGAAACCGTCTCGGTGACAATGCCAAGACTTGTTTCATAGAACTCGTTGATTACAACGAAAATATGTTGAAAGACAATTCCGGCAAGAAATCTTCGCGCACCCGTCGCTCGCGTCGCGGTGGCAAGAGCGCAGCTCCCGCAGCTGAGGCTCCTGTTGTGGAAACTGAAACACCAGCAGCGGAATAATTCTTTCTTAAGAGAGAGTTTTTATATAGAAAACACCGTCTGTCCCTTGGAGGATGACGGTGTTTTTTGTATCTTGTGGACTATGTGGATGCGGGATAATTCTGTTTTCTCGTAAGTCTATAAAAGTTTTAATTTGACGAACAGAAAATATTGGTTGTATGGGATCGGTTACCAAAAGAGAAAAATATGGATTGATACTCTTGGCGACACTTCTATTGTCGGTAGTTTCAATTATTGCATATCGGGAGATGATTTTATATGATTGCAGGGACGAAATGTCAGATGAGCCATTAGTTGACATATTCATGGATGCTTCCGGCTCAGGGACAGATTCTGTTGAACTATCCGGGGAGCGTGTTTTTATCAGTGATAAACCGAAAACAGGACGGAATAAAAAATCAGTCGGAGAGAATTCCGGAAATCGATTGCGGCCTTCATTCCGCGACCCTCTGTCTCAACCGATCAACTGACTGAAATGGAAGAACCGGTCTTTTTGTCATTTCAATTTGATAGGAATCTAAGAAATATCATTCTGACTTATCAATATCGGTCTATCGTGCGGGAAACATTCGATTGTGAGATATTATCTATCTTTAAAGGATATGATTGAAAATGTTTACGGTCATTTGGCAATTGCGGCTATAAAAAAGTAGCCCGCGTTCTTTTTAAAAGAACGCGGGCTTGGTATTGGTATTGCTTGCCGGTTGGTGGATATGTTGTAACCGGATCAGTTTGGCTTATTGTAGGATGCTATGGCTTGAATCGCTTAAAGATTTAGCGGATCAGTGTTGTCTTCTTCTACAGGTATATCTGTATTTACGTTTTTCGAACCGATCAACCCATAGAAAAGCAGATAGGCGAGCATTGCTACAACAAGCCAGTAGGAGGTCATGTAGCCGGTTGTTTTTGCGATGGCGTTTTGTATAAGTGGCATAACGCCTCCACCGACAACCATCATCATGAATATGCCTGATGCCTGAGCTGTGTATTTCCCTAAACCTTCTACGGCAAGGTTGAATATGCCGCCCCACATGATTGATGTGCATAGTCCGCAGAGGATAAGTAGGAACGCGCTGACCGGTACTTGTGCGCCTCCTTCATAGAGAAATTCCGGGACGGGGAAAGTGACGGTCTTAGGGATGAAGATCGAAAGTATGATAAGTATGATCGCGGTAGTCGAGACAGCTATGAGCTGTGCGCGGGATGATACAGTGCCGCTGATAAAACCAGACAGAAAGCGTCCTATGAGCATAAATAGCCAATAGACAGCGACAATCGCACCTGCGATCGCTGATGCCTGGCCTACGACTCCCGCTCCATTTGCGCTTTGATCCGCGAGGTAGAAATTAAGTGTGCCTGGAATTCCGATCTCGATCCCGACATAGAAGAATATACCGATTACTCCAAGCACCGTATGGCGGAAATTCCATGGTGAGTGGGCATATTTGACCTTGCTGCCGTTTGTGCTTCCGGGTTCGGGGATACTTACGAAATTAAGGATGATGAAAGCAACGGCGAATATTCCCATGCCTATGAAAAGCAGCGGGTTTACGGCGCCGATTCGTGTGCTGTTGCTTAGCACACCGATAAGCATTCCTACAAATAGAGGGGTGAGAGTCCCGGAGAGCGAGTTCAGTGCACCTCCGAACTGGAGAAGCTGATTGCCCTTGTTGCCTCCGCCTCCGAGTAGGTTGAGCATCGGGCAAACAACAGTGTTGAGCATACATACGCAAAATCCACAGATGAATGCACCGAGGAGATAGATGAAAAAGTTGAGGGTGATAGGATAGGATAGGATGACACCGTCAGCGTTGGTCGATGTGAATGTAGTGACGACCGTGTCTACACCTGCGATACTTGATAGGAATTGTACGAAAAGTCCCAGAATGCCGACTCCAAGTGCCCACAGGGCGGTTTTCTTATAGCCGATTTTAACCAAAAGGTTGCCGGCGGGAATGCCCATGAATAGATAAGCGAGGAAGTTCATCATGTTGCCCATCATTCCGAGCACCGAGTTCCCTTCAAACTGATAGCCCCAGATTGTCCCTATTGGAGCGGCAAGATTTGTGACAAAAGAGATCATGGCATAGATGAAAAACATCACGACTATTGCCGCTACTCTCGCATTGTTTTTTGCGGTAGTTTCCATTTTTTTAGTTTTAGGTGTTGAAGATTGTATGATGTTGGCAAAGATAGCAAAAAAAGTGTTAATCCGTTAAATTTGAAAGGCTCTATGAGTGAAAAAAAGAGTTGTGATTATGGGTTATGATTGGGGAAGGACAAAATTTTTTCAAAAAAAATGAAATATTTTGTTGTCAATTCGTCAACATGATGTAATTTTGTGTCGCAATTCTGTAGACTTTAGTCCTCTCACGTCCGTGTGTAGCTTATTTATCTCGGTTCAGTGTAGAGGATATGCCGATAATGACTCCAATCTTTCTGAACACTGAACGATAATTATAAAAACATAAAAACAAACATTTCCCTCTCTCTGTAACGTTTTCCGTTCCGCTGTCATCAAGATTTTGCGGATCTTCCCCCCTTTGTAAAACTGATTTATACAAGGTTTCAATAGCTTTGTTCCCCAACCATCGGTTGCAACGTATTTAATCTGTGAGGCCGTGTCGCTGTCGCTTTTTGTGGATGGCATCGGAATGCTCGCTTGATTCGCGGCCCCGGTTTTTAGGGGGCTTCAACTAACGAGCATATAGGATGAGCCGGCTCCAGCCACCATCCGAGGCCCCCTTCCCATTATCCTCTCCCGTTTTGTCGGGTGTGGTGAAGATTTGATTCCGGGATATCTAATGCCGGGATTAAAGCATAGGTGACAATCCTCTTTGTGAAAAGCGGTTCATCTATTATTTGTTACTATTGTGTGTCGAATTCCTTGCCATTTTTGGCAGGGAATTCGTTTTTAATTTGTAAATTTGCCTCATACATATCTTTATGAAAAGGTAATAGCTATTACTAATAATCACATATTAATAACACCCAATGAATCTAACCGCAATTAACCATGCAGCCGACAATATAAGAGTCCTTGCTGCATCGATGGTGGAAAAAGCCAAATCCGGCCATCCAGGTGGCGCGATGGGAGGCGCGGATTTTGTAAATGTCCTTTATTCTAAATTCCTTATTACGGATCCTGACGACGGTAAATGGATCGGTCGTGACCGTTTTTTTCTCGATCCCGGCCACATGTCTCCTATGCTTTACAGCGTGCTTGCCCTGTTCGGACACTATTCGCTTGACGAGCTTGCCCAGTTCCGTCAGTGGGGGTCTCCTACTCCTGGGCATCCGGAGCTCCATCCCGAACGTGGGGTAGAGAATACGTCCGGTCCTCTTGGCCAGGGGCACACAATGGCTGTTGGCTGCGCTATCGCGGAGCGGTTCATGACCGCGCGTTTTGGCGAATGGATGAGTCATAAGACATACGCTTTTATTTCAGACGGTGGTATTCAGGAAGAGATATCCCAGGGAGCTGGACGTCTCGCCGGTTATCTTGGCCTTCATAACCTGATAATGTTTTATGACAGTAACCGTGTGCAACTTTCCACGATGGTCGACGCGGTCGACCGTGAGGATGTCGCTGCGAAGTATCGCGCATGGCATTGGAATGTCATAGAGATAAATGGCAATGATCCCGTTGAGATAGCAGGAGCTATAGTCGCTGCTCAAGGAGAAACTGAACGCCCGACCTTGATAATAGGTAATACCGTTATGGGGCGTGGGGTTGTCAAGGCCGACGGTTCTAACTTCGAAGGTCAATGTTCGACCCACGGGCAGCCACTTAGCGCATCGGGAGCCGATTATGCTGCCACAATAAAAAATCTTGGGGCCGATCCTGAAAATCCATGGGTGATTTTCGACGACGTGAAAGAGCTTTATGACGAACGTCGCGCTGAATTGCGTGAGATAGTCAAAGCTCGTCGCACTGCACAGGCCGAATGGGAGATTGCAAATCCCGGTCTTGCCAAGGAACTTCATGCTTTCCTTGATAATAAGCTACCTGAAATCGATTGGAGAGCTATCCCGCATAAACCCGGCATAGCCTCTCGTCAGGCTTCGGCCGATGTGCTTGGGGTGTTGGCTGAGAAAGTCGACAATATGATAGTGTCATCGGCTGACCTTGCGAATTCGGATAAGACCGATGCGTTCCTTAAAAAGACACATCCATTTACCAACGGTGACTTCTCCGGTGCTTTTCTGCATGCCGGTGTTTCTGAATTGACGATGGCCGCGGTGATGAACGGCATCGCTCTTCACGGAGGTGTTATCGGGGCTTGTGGCACATTCTTTGTGTTCAGTGACTATATGAAACCCGCTGTCCGTATGGCCGCGTTGATGGAACTCCCGGTCAAGTATATCTGGACTCACGATGCATTCCGTGTGGGAGAAGACGGGCCGACGCACGAACCTGTCGAACAGGAGGCTCAGCTGCGTTTGATGGAAGAGCTTCGCAATTTCAACGGAGAGCCGTCTATGCTTGTGCTGCGTCCGGGCGACGCTGCCGAGACCACTGTCGCTTGGGCAATGGCTATGGAGAACTTCAAAACCCCTTCCGCTCTAATTCTTTCCCGTCAGAATATACCTGATCTTCCTGCGGCTTCTGGCGATCGTTTCGCTGAAGCTGACGCCGGATGCCGTCGCGGTGGATATGTGGTTGTGGAAGCCGAGAATCCAGATGTCATTCTGGTTGCCAACGGCTCCGAAGTGTCGCTGCTTTGCGATGTGGCCGAAAGACTTCTTGCCGAAGGAAAGAAAGCGCGGGTTGTCTCCATTCCATCTATCGGTCTGTTCTTCCTTCAGGATGATGAATACCGTCGTTCGGTGATGACCCCCGGTGTGCCGGCTTTTGGTCTTACGGCAGGTTTGCCTTCCACACTCCGTGAAGTTGTCGGAGCTGGTGGAATGGTGTTTGGTCTTGATCATTTTGGCGCGTCAGCTCCATACAAAGTGCTCGATGAGAAGTTTGGTTTCACGGTTGAACACGTGAAAGGCCTCGTCGACAATTTCCTTGGTGCATAGCCATAAAGTTTAAAAACAGCTGCTGCACTCCGGCAGACATTATTGACGGATTCCCGCCTCGGTTACGCTGGAGTGGGGATCCGTTAAATTTTGTGTTTAGATGATGTTCTTTTTGTCTGAAATTTGGTGCGAAAACAGAGTCAAATTGGTCAAAAAGTAAGAAAATTAGCTTTTTTTAAAGAAATTTTTGTCTGCATTTAGATAGAATGAAAAAAATGTTATACCTTTGACGATAATTTCCACAACAAGGCTGTGTCGATTGCCTTGTCGTGTCTGTCAAAAGATTGAAAACACAGATTGATCTAAATGCAGAAACAACATTTTTTCAACTATTTACAATAATTTAAATTATTATGAAAAAAAGTACTATCCTTGGCTTGGTAGCTGCTCTTTTCATGGGTCAAAGCGCAATGGCTCAGAGCAACCAAGAAATCAGCTATGTTGAGGATCCCGCTCAGGGCTATCTTTTCAATAGCTTCTCTAACAACTGGTTCGTTTCGGTTGAAGGTGGTCTCAACTACCAATTCCGTCACAACAATTCAGAGCGTAGCTTCTTCAACCGTTTTGCACCTAACGCAGGTTTCTGGGTAGGTAAATGGTTCTCTCCCATCGTAGGTCTCCGTGGAGGTCTCAACTTCACTCAGCTTAAAGGTCTTGGCCGTGAAGGCGGTGTAGGTCCTTATGCCGGTTTCAGCGATGGTTATACACGCTACAAACGTAATGAATTCGGTCTTAACTTCGACGCTATGGTCAACCTTACCAACTGGTGGTGTGGCTATCGTCCGGGTCGTGTCTACAATGGTATCCTTTACGGTGGTGCAGGCATGAACATCCAGTACGTACCCGATTTCAACTCTGACGGTGAACGTGACGGTTGGACAAACGGTGACAACAAGAACCTTACAGCTCATGTAGGTCTTATTAACAATTTCGCGGTAAGCAAGAACGTCAGCCTTTATCTTGACGTACGCGGTGTCCTTCTCACTGACGACGTAATCAAAGGTGGTCAGGCTCAGTTCATGGATCTCCAGGCTTACCTCGGTCTTACTTACAACTTCAATAAGGCAACATGGTCTGCTCCTGTTGTTCCTGTATGTCCGGAGCCTACCAATTGCGATGCTGTTGAAGCACGTCTTCAGGCTGCCAACGCACGTATCTCAGACCTCGAGCGTCAGCTTCGCGACTGTCTCAACCGTCCTGTTGAAAAGGTTGAAGCTAAAGAAGGTCCCCTCTGCACTATCTATTACACTATCGGCACTTCTCGTTTGAGCCGTGTTGACAATAAGGTGCTCGGTGCTGTCGCAGAAGTTATGAAGCAGAATCCCGATCAGAAGTATACTGTTACAGGTTGGGCCGACAACTACACTGGTTCAGACCGTGTTAACGACCGTCTTCGTCACGCCCGTGCAAACGGTGTTGAAAAGGTTCTTCTTCGCAACGGTGTAAATCCTTCTCAGCTTGACGTGACCGTTAACAGCGGCAATCTCAATGACATGGGTGAGAAGTTCGTTTCTCTTGACCGTGCCGTGACTATCGAGGCTAACAAATAATCAACTCCTCGATTGTTGATAGAAATCTAACGAAGTTTTCTATATTTAAGGACAGCCTGCCTCCTAAAGGAGAGCAGGCTGTCTGTTTTTATTTGTTACGGAACTGTTGGAACTATGAAGACAACAGCTTTTGCTTTGATCAAGCCATCCGGCTTATGGTTGTGACGCTGGAGACAGTTGCTTAACGATGAGTTCTGAAGCGATAATCATGAGGCTATTTCGGAAATCAGGCTAAGTTCCTCGTCGGTGAATTCAGGTGAACATAGCGCATTCAGATTGCTGGCTATTTGGGATGTCGAACTTGCCCCGATTATTACACTTGTCAAATGTTCGTTTGACAGTATCCATGACAGAGACATTTCCGCGAGAGTCTGGCCCCGGTCTCGGGCTATTTTATCAAGATCGCTTATTTTTCTAAGTGTGTCATTGGTCAATGCGCCTTTGTTCAGGTGTCCGCCATTGGCGATTCTTGATCCTGTTGGGATTCCGTTCAGATATCTGTCGGTAAGCAATCCCTGGGCGAGAGGGGAGAAGGCTATGTAGCCGGTTCCTGCGAGTGATGCGTCTTCGATAATGCCGTTTTTTTCGTCGCTTCTTTCAAATATATTGTATTTGCCTTGATACAGCAGGCATGGAACATCGTGGGCGGCAAGATAGCCGTATGCTTCTTGAGCTTGTTCTTTTGGCCAGCGTGATATGCCGACATACAAGGCTTTTCCTTGGCGTACGATGTCGACAAGTGCCTGTAGGGTCTCTTCGATAGGGGTTGACGGGTCGTAACGGTGGCTGTAGAAAATGTCGACGTATTCGAGTCCCATTCGTTTCAGGCTTTGGTCGAGGCTTGACATGAGATATTTTCTCGATCCCCAGTTGCCGTAGGGACCGGGCCACATATCGTAGCCGGCTTTGGTGGAGATGAAGAGCTCGTCGCGATAGGGGCGGAATGACTTTTTCATGATGCTTCCGAATGTCTCTTCGGCCGAACCGTAGGACGGGCCGTAATTATTGGCGAGATCGAAGTGGCAGATGCCGTGATCAAACGCGAAATGGACCATCTCAATCGAATTTGACAAAGGATTGACGTCTCCGAAGTTATGCCAAAGTCCAAGAGAGATTTCCGGGAGTAAGATGCCACTTCGGCCGCAACGTCGGTATTTCATTCCATTTTCATAGCGGGCGGAAGAGGCTGTGTAAAATTTGTTGTAAGCCATGATTGTCGTGTTTGTTTGATTTTACAAATATAACGAAGAATATTTGATGGCAAGTAAGTATTTAATAGGTTTTCGGTTTGTTTGCGATAGGCCTGTCTATGATTGGTTTTATTTTGGAAAATGTAGGAAATACGCTGCATTTAACATATATTTGCGTATTTTAACTATCGGGGGGGGTAAAATGTTTAACTTTGCAGAAAAGTAACAAGTTCTGTATTCAATTTTTAACGGATTGGATCGGTATATAAAAACTAATCATTATTAATCTAAAAAACAAACAACTATGAAAATTTTTAAATTTGGGAGCTTGATCGCGTTGCTTATAACCGGCCTTTCTTTTACCGCATGTTCCGATGATGACAACGAATCCGGATCTACTTCCAAACTCGTCGGCCTTTGGGAATCTGAGAAGATTATAGAATGGTATAAGGAAGACGGTGTGATCGTTGAAGGGTCATTGGATGAAGAGGATGATACCGATCTCCGCTATGAATTCGGAGAAGACGGGGTGTTGACCATGTATGAACGTTACAACGGAACATGGCATGAGGACGGTGTAGGTCGATATAAGTATTCGGGTGGAAAAATCTATATGTCGGAAGACGGTGAAGAATGGGACGGTGGAGTATCTGTGAAGCGTCTTGATGACAATGTCCTGATCCTTGAAGGCCATGCCAAGTATAGGGAAGACGGTGTGAACTGTGAGGATTATATGAAGCTGACTTGTCGTAGAATTTCAGAATAAGAAAAGACTATTTTCAGGTCATTCAGGTCTGAAATTCGGACATACTTCGAACATAAGACGACACAAGTCCGGGAGAGGCTCTGCTCTTTAGCAGATAGTTTTCCCGGGCTTATTGTTTTTCCTATGTTGTTTAAGAGTATGTTTGGGCTTAAACACACTAAGAATATTCTGTTTAATGGTTTGATATTATGTGATTTATTGTAATTAACCAAGATGGTTTTAAACATCGGTCATTGGTGTGCTAAGATATTGTTTAGTAGCGTTTTTATAATGGTTGTGCGTAAGAGGGGGAATACGCAAAATAAGGTTTTTTAACACGGTTGTGTCATGTTCCCGCTCTGATGGGATGTAAATTTGCATTGCTATGACGGAAGCAACGCTTGAAAAATTAAAGATACTGGCCGCGGCCGCAAAGTATGACGTGTCCTGCTCTTCGAGCGGGACGGTGCGTCGCAATGACGGTAAAGGAGTTGGAAATACGGTTGGCGGCATAGGGATATGTCACAGTTTTGCTGCAGACGGGCGTTGCATATCCCTGTTGAAGATCATGCTTACGAATTATTGCATGTATGACTGTGCATATTGCATCAATAGACGGAGCAATGACATCCCGCGTGCGACACTTTCGGTGTCGGAGGTGGTCGATATAACGATGGAATTTTACAGGCGTAATTATATAGAGGGATTGTTTCTGAGTTCTGGTGTAGTGCGTAATCCGGATTATACCATGGAGCGTATCGCGCGTATCGCGAAGGATCTGCGGCTTGTCCATCGTTTCAACGGATACATTCATCTTAAAAGCATACCTGGGGCTTCGCGCGAATTGGTCAACGAGGCTGGTCGATATGCCGACCGTATGAGTGTCAATATAGAGATACCGAGTGAACAATCTTTGATATATCTCGCTCCTGACAAGGATTACAAAAGCATCTATAAGCCGATGGGCTATATAAGTCAGGGGGTATTGCAGACGCAGGAGGACAGGAAGAGTATGAGGCATGTGCCGCGTTTCGTCCCTGCCGGTCAAAGCACGCAAATGATCGTGGGAGCGTCGGCCGACACTGACCGCGATATTCTTCTGACCACGTCGTCGCTATATAGGATACCGACGATGCGCAGGGTGTATTATTCGGGTTATGTATCCGTCAATACCTATGACAGCCGTCTCCCGGCTTTGAAACAGCCTCCGCTCGTAAGGGAAAACCGTCTTTATCAGGCTGACTGGCTGATGCGCTTCTATCAATTCAGGGCCGAGGAGATCGCTGATGAATCAAACCCGAATCTTGATCTTGAGGTGGATCCCAAGTTAGGGTGGGCTTTGCGCCATCCGGAGTTTTTTCCGGTAGACGTCAACAGGGCGTCATACGAAATGATATTGCGTGTGCCGGGTATAGGAGTCAAGTCGGCGGCACTGATCGTGAATGCCCGTCGGTTCAGGCATCTGAATTCGTCACATCTTTCTAAAATAGGGGTTGCGATGAAACGTGCGAAGTATTTTATCACTTGTGGCGAGCTGGCGGTCGTATCGATCGCTGATTCTTCACCGGAATTCGTGCGCTGTCAGCTTACGGCCCGGAAAGATAAGGGTGTAAGCCACTTGCAACTGTCATTTGATTTCACATGATAGTGTATCGTTTTGACGGGACTTTTGACGGGATGCTTACAGCTGTGTTCGATTCGTTTGTCCGCAAGGAATGCCCGGATGTTCTTTGTCTGTTTAGTGATGCACTGCCGTTGTTTTACGATGTGCTCCATGATGTCGTCACGGATGAATCGAAGAGCGGGCGCGTGTGGCGGAAATTGTGTCGTATGGTGTCGCGTGGCGCACAATCGGCTTTGACAAGGGCATTTCTTACAGACAGAGCTGATTTTCCTTTGTCTGCCATGCGTTTTGTCAGTCGTGCTGTGGTGTCGGGAGAATCTATAGAGGGTGACTTTTCGGATCAGAATGTGCTTGTCGTGTTGAAAGAGTGCCGGAGGGTGACAGGGGAAGCGCACCGCTTGTTGCAGTTTGTTAGGTTTCAAAAGGCTGTCGACGGGACCTATTTTTCAATGATCGAACCTCTATTTGATGTGCTTCCGTTTGCTGTCACGCATTTTGTCGACCGTTTTGCCGATCAACATTTTATAATCTATGACAGGGCACGTAACTACGGATATCATTATGACGGAACGGATGCACGGAGGATCGTGCTTGAATCCTCGGGGGAGCATTTGCGCACGGGTCGTTTGACAGAAGATATGTCAGACCCGCAAGAGAGACTGTATCAAGGGCTATGGAAAACTTATTTCAACGCTACCGCCATAATGGAACGTGCCAATCCGAAAAAACAGCGTCAGGATATGCCTGTGCGTTATTGGAAATATCTGACCGAAATGCAATAAGTCATCAGGAATTTTGTAATTTTATCGCGAAATCAGAATGATCGCTTTATGAAAACGGGACTTGTGCTTGAGGGAGGAGCTATGCGTGGGTTGTTTACGGCCGGTGTCATAGACGTAATGATGGAAGCCGGTATCCGTTATGACGGTATCATCGGTGTATCGGCAGGTTCGAGTTTCGGATGTAACTATAAGTCTCATCAGCCGGGGCGGGTGTTGAGGTATAATCTGCGTTTCCGTAGACATCCGAAATACATGGGATTGCTTCCGTTGCTAACGACGGGCAATCTTGTAGGTGCTGATTTCGCGTACCATAAATTGCCTCTCGAACTTGATTTGTTCGATATCGAGGCTTTTGAAAGCGATCCGACAGAATTCCATATCGTGTGTACTGATGTCGCGGACGGATGCCCGGTATACTATAGGATGGACAAGGTAGACTATGATTCGCTTGAATGGCTTCGGGCTTCGGCCTCAATGCCGATCGTGACTCGTCCTGTCCGTGTCGATGACGGGAGAATGATGCTTGACGGGGGAATTAGCGATTCGATTCCGCTTGAGTATTTTCAGAAAATTGGTTATGATCGAAATGTCGTTGTGCTGACGCAGCCGCGCGACTATAAAAAGAAGCCTGCGAAAGAATGGGTTTTTCGCATGTTCATGAGGAAATATCCTGCTATAGCCGAGGCTATGTCCCGCAGACATGAAATGTATAACGCGCAACTCGACTATATTGCCAGACAAGTGGCCGATGGAAATACTTTCGTCATAGCTCCGGATATGCCTTTGCCTATAGGACGCGTAGAAATGAATGCAAAAAAAATGAAGTCCGTCTACCGTATGGGACGGGAAGCATGTCGTAAATTAATTTTGGATTTAAGCGAATTTTTGAACTTCAATACAGATTGGAATCAACACTAAAAAATACTGTTAAAGAGTTGATTTTAGCGTAAAAAGTGAAAAAAGATAGCTTAGAGGGTTGAATATTAATCAACCGAACACTTTGTCATTGAGAAGTCGGTTTTCAAGAGCCGAGAAATGGTTGCGGGCATCTTTGGTGCGTAGGTATGCGTCAATTGCGTCGGCATGACGATGGTTGTGGAGGTCAGTTCCGAGAAAATCGACGTAGCCTTTTTCGATAAGTCTTTCCGCAGCGCGTTTCTCTTTTTTTGAATATGCTCCGGCGAGCGAAAGAACGTTTATCTGGAATAGCGTGCCCGCGTGGTGGAGTTCGTCGTATCGTTGAGGATGCTCGTCGTAATAATATACGAAGCGTTCGGGGTGTGCGAGTATCGGTTTATATCCTTTTACTTTTAGATCAAACAAAAATTGGTCGAGTTGCCAAGGCTCCTGTATGAAAGAGTTTTCGACCAAGATATAATTGTTAGGGAAAGGGGTGATCTGTCCGGTTGCGAGTTGTTCGCGGAAATAGTCATCTATACGGTTTTCTGATGAACGGGTTATTGGGATGCGGATATTGCGTTTGTTCAATTCGGTGAGTAGTTCATCAAGAGCTGGATCAAGAATGTCGGGAGTGTTTTCGAAAGTTGATTCTGTGACGTGGGGAGTCGCGATGATCTTTTCGATTCCCCATGCACGCATTCTTTCGACAAGTTCTGACGAGGTTGCGGAATCTGGCGATCCGTCATCGACACCGGGTATTATATGGCAGTGGATATCGGTTTTGAAAGGTAGCTTCGCCGGGGTATTGTTTTTGGAAAAGAAGTTTAGCAATGCCATTGTCAAGTAGAATATTTGTTTGGAAACAGTTTACTTAATCACAAAGTTAACGATAAGCGATTATGGATAGTGAATGAATTCAGTTAAAATTTGTTGGCCTATGGCTTGGTTGAGATGTCTGGAACCAGATAGTCCGTGACAATGAAATCAATTCCGAGTTTTTTCATGCGGTTATAGTCATCCTCGGTATTTATCGTCCATGCATTGACTTTGCAGCCGTTGTCGTGGTACAGTCTGATACATTCGTCGTCGATGAGATCGGCGCGTATCTGTACGTCGAGTTTTCGTGAACATGACCAGTCGAACATCTGCCGCCATTTTGCATCGGCTTGGTATTGTAGATTTATTTCGGGATGATTTCGCAGGAAATAGTCGATATAATCAGGTTCGGACGTAAGTACGATGCATTTATGCGTAAGACCTTTGTCGCTGATGAGTCTGACTAATGGAGTCAGATAGCCACAATCTTTTGTATTTTTAGAGAATGTTTTCAGATGGAGAAGCGGGGTGACATTGTTGGCCGCACAGATGTCGAGAAATTCACCGACCGTACATATCGTGCTTCCTTCATAATTCATGCTGTCGCGAGATTGTCGGTAACGTTCTGTCCGGAGAGAGTCGATTGTGGAGGCGGAAATTTTCATGTGCCCTCCAAGACGATCGGTTTTTCCGTCGTGTGAAGTCACAAACACGGAGTCGGCCGTTGCGCGTACGTGGGCTTCGATTATCGAGAATCCGCGACGTACGGCTTCGCGGTAGGCGTCGGCAGTGTTCTCTATGGCATAACCGCAGCCACGTCGGCCTATTAGTATGGGTGCTTCTGCGAAGGAGTCGGATAGAAGGGTGAAAAATAAGATTGAAAATATTATTATACGTTTCATATTTAATGTTTTTTGTCAGACACGGATCAAATTAAGTATTATGGAGTTTGAGGTAAGCCACCGGTTTTCCGGGATGAAATATGTCCCGTCAGGATTTGTATCGAATTCACCGTTAGCAATTAATTTTGCAGCGGTTTCCATGAAACAATTGTAAAATTCGGGATCGAAACGTTTTTTGATTTCTTGTGGATCGATGCCACGGAGAGTGCGAAGACGTGTTATAAGTAAGTCATTGAAGCGGTTGTCTTCGGTTTCGTGTTCGGTAACACTGGTGCTGTATCCGTTTTTAGCGATATAATCTTTGAGAGAGGGTGGGTTGAATGATCTGGAATGTCCGTCCCAAGAATGTGCTCCGGGGCCGAGTCCGATATATGGAGAGCCGTCCCAATACGATGAGTTGTGTATGGCTTGATATCCGGGAAGCGCAAAATTGGATATTTCGTAGTGGCTGTATCCATTTTTCTTTGTTGCGAGACAAAGATAGTCATACATGGCTTTTACGGTGTCCTCGTCGGTTTCTTCTATTTTTCCGCTTTGAAGCATAGCGTTGAGCCGCGTCCCGGTTTCGTATGACAGAAGATAGGCCGATATATGTTCAGGCTTGAGTGAAAGCAGTTTGTCGAGAGAATATTTCCATGATTCGATGTCTTGTGAAGGCAATCCGTATATCAGGTCGCAACTTATATTTTTGATCCCTCCGGTGCGCAATGTGTGTATCGCTTCTATGGCTGTGACGGAGTCGTGTCTGCGTCCGACGATACTTAATTCTTTGTCTGAAAATGACTGTATTCCCATGCTGACACGGTGAAAAGGAGTTTCTGATGTCAGAAAGCGTACCCATTCCGTTGTTATATCCTCCGGGTTGGCTTCTATCGTGGCTTCGCGCAGTCCGTCGCCTGTCGGAAGTTTTTTTAAAAGACATGATAACAGATCGGGTGGTAGCGATGATGGAGTGCCTCCGCCAAGATAAAGTGTGTCTATTCCCTCGGAGAGATTTTTCGAGCGGTAGTTCCATTCATTTATAACCGCGTTGACAAAGGTTTCCATCCACTCCGTCTGAGGAGTGGAATAGAAATCGCAGTATGCGCATTTTGAGTGGCAAAATGGAATGTGGATATATAGTTTCATATAATTTACTCGTCAGTTCTTTCCGATATGTTTTCGGCAGATTATTTTGAAATTGCAAAAAGTACAGGAATCCTCTTTTGCCGCTTGTGTGAAAGGTATGTCAGGATTGAACATTTCTGTGATTGTCGCGCGGAATCGTTCGAGGAATTCGTTGTTTACTTTCCGATAGTCGTCAAGAGGTTCTGATGCGTAAGTGATTGGGGAAAGACCTCGGGTCGATAGAGTCCGGAATGGGTATATTTGAGGTTTTATCGGACCGTCATATCCGATTTTGTCTGCGTATGCGTTGCAATAGAAAAGCAACTGAAGTATGGCTTTGCGACGGTCTTTCTGTTCCGGATCGAAAAGGTCGTCCATGTCTTTGAAATCAGTAAGATCTCCACCTGTCTTGTAATCCACTATACGCAGGCATCCGAGACCATCTCCATATCGTCCGGTTGGATATACGCGGTCGATACGGTCTATGAACTGCTTGATATTTATATTGAGACTGGAAGATATGCGCATTGTTGATTCCACGCGGTGTTCACCGTCAATGAAATCAAAAGGAGCTATTTTTTTTTCCTCACGGAACATCATGATTAGAAAATGTTTCATTACATGCGCGAGCACCTTGCACTCTCCGATCAATGGCGTGCGGTCTCCTTTCGGGTAGCGGTTGTATTTTTCGTTTATGAGTTCCGTGATGACGCTGTCGATCCTTACGTGATCATTTATGAATGAATCAAGAATATCGGATGTTATTTTTACCTCGTCGTTTTTGCCGCGAAGTTCTTTGTAGAGGCGTTCGGCCGCATCGTGTAGGATGTTTCCGTATGTACCGGAATCCATATAGTCCATTATCTCCTCGTCAAGATTGAGACCGCAGATATATTTTAGATAAAAAGCAAGCGGGCAGTTGATATACTCGTTGATCGATGAGGCAGAGAGCGCTTTGCCGTCGGGAACGGTATATTCTCTCATTTTTTCCATTATCTCGGTGTCCTTATTGATGACAATTACATCTTCGTCTGATTGGACGCTTGAGAATGATGCAAGATCATGTTCTATCTCACAGGAGGGAAACAGGTATAGGAGTTGTGCGATGTATCGTGAAATCTCACTGTTTTTTCCGCTGAGGGTGCGGGCGTCGTAGAAGAGCCTGACGTTTGACGCGCGTGAGATGAGCCGGTAGAAAGAATAGGCAAATATTGATTCCTGTAGTTCTGTAGTCGCCATTCCGTAACTTCTGCGGAGATTGTCTGGAATGAAAGATCTGGAATATTGTTTTCGAGGAAACACTCGCTCGTTCATGGATAGCATGATCAGATTTTCGAAGTCGAGAGCGCGTGTTTCGAGCGCGCCCATGATCTGAAGACCTTTTAACGGCTCTCCTGTGAACCGGATGTTCGCTGAAGCTATGGTTGATTGTAGAAGTTGGATGAATGTAGTGTTTTTCATGGCTATATTCCATCTGTCACATGCACTACGTATATTTTCCAGTTCAACGAGATATGTGTCAAGAAAATAGTTTTCGATCAGCCGTTCGTTGTTTCCTGAAGTGAAAATCCTCAGGGATGACAAAAGTTTGAAAAAATAGGCGTGGACTTCATCTATTTCGTTTGTATTGAGTATCGGAGTAAAGATGAATGCGAGTGCCGGTATGGTTTCAGCGATTAATTGAGCTTTGACCATGTACAGACGTTTTTCAAGCATTATTTTCAGTAGCTTTTCGCATTCGTCGGGCAAAATGGACTGTAAGAACGGATGGGTGACAACGGAACGGATGTCCTCATAAAAAAAAGACCATTCTCCACGGGAAACTGAACTGTGGAGATGCATATTCACAATTGTGGACATCAGCGATGATATGGCCGTGTTTTTCAGAGGGAATCCCATGGTGACGTTGATAGCGTCGATTGATGGCGGCACTGCATGTATCATCGGGATGAAAAGAGCTTCATCAGGCAGCACGATCGCTGTGTCGATGGCGTCTGATGGAACGGATATGGTTTTGTCGGTGACCCATTCGTCTAATTGTAGACCTGCTATTTTGGTTTGGCCGAATGCGCTCGGTACTCCGGTTATGTGGATTTTGGGAAAGTGTAGGGATTCCGGATAGCTTAGTGAGATGTCATAGAGCGATGGGAAACATTCGACATTGCGTTTCATGAAAAGGGCGGCTCTGTTTCCAGGAGCCTTGAACGCTGGTGATGCCATGTCCCAATAAAAATCAGCGAGTCCCTTTGTCTGAAGCTTTTCAAATATTTTTATTTCGGCAAGGGTAAGGACATTGAATCCGACAAAGATATAACGGGTGAACGGGAGTTGGACTTTGGTCGCTTTTGACAGACGATTGACTGCGTTACGGGCAAACATGCCTCGTGTCGCCATGCCGTTGTCAAGTAATCTTTTCTTGAATCTTTCAAAAAGAGTGTCGAGCACTTCCCATAATTTTAGAAATTTAGCTTCAAGAGGGGTGGGGCTGTCGTGAAGGTGGTTCCAGAATTCATCCGGATTTATGTTGACAAATTTTTCACCCCAATAGCGATTAATAATTTCAATCTGTTCATCCGTAAGGTAGTTTGAGCTTACTTCGCGAAACCGTTTAAGGTTGACAAACAGTTTATGCGGGTCTACGAGATAGAGATCGACATCGTTGAAATCATTCAGCAGCATGTCGCCCCAAAATAGAAATTGGTCGAAATCGGCTGTGTCGTCACCGCTTAAAGTTCTGTATTCATTGTATAGGATAAATAGCTGGTCCAGCCTGGGTGCTTCCGTCAGGGCGGAAAAATGGCGAGTCACATCTGCGATGGTGGCTATTTCCGGCATTATAAATGTACGGCCATTGGCTTCGAGGGAGAGATAGTGCCGGAAAAAAGCACCGCTTCTTTTGTTAGGAAATACAAAACAGTAATTCAATAGTGCGTCCGATTCGCGGTTGATATATACGGATGCTACTTGTCGGAGGAATGGGGTCATTATCTCGCAGGTCAGAAGTTTTTAATAAGAATTATCATTTTGATCGCAAGATCGAAATTGACGATTTTACCGTTAGCGTTACCTGCGATATCGATAGCGGCCCGATCCATTTCTTCAATTATTTTTTCTGCGTTGTTTTCGCTTATAAAACGAGCGAAGTTTTTGCTGAATTGAGCCTCGGTTCGGTTGAGATATAAAAGTTGTGGAACATTGAAGTTGTAGACGAAGTTTTCGCGTATAAGCCTGCGTGCGTAGTCATAAAATTTTATTTCCTGTTCGCGCCCGAGAGAGCTTATGTCTGTGCTCCATTCTTTGAGCCCTTTGACATCGCGTTGGTAGGCGAGTCTCATCAGTCTGACAAAATAGTCGAAAAACATGCGGCTGATACTTGTCGCGTCCATTGAACGTAAGGCTGAGTTTATGTCTCCTGCAGCGATGTGGGAGATTGAAAGTGCGTCTTGTGGATCGATTGATAGACGGTCAGTCAGATATGCGGCCACAGTCTCGTCGCTGAGGCGCTTCATTTCGATAGGCCGGCAACGTGAATATATGGTAGGAAGTATCGCGGATGCGTTGTCTGAGACAAGTATGAAAATCGTGTCAGCGAACGGTTCTTCGATTATTTTGAGCAGCTTGTTCGATGTCTGCTCGTTCATTTTTTCCGGAAGCCAGATAATCACTGTCTTATATTTTGACAATGTCGTTGTGACAGATAAACGCTGTTCGAGTGATTCACTCTCTGAGACGTATATCACGGGTTGGGCGTTCTTTTTATCGAAGAATGTTGTCCAACGGTCGAAGTCCATAAAAGGGCTTGCCTCGACGAATTCCTTGAATTCGATCATATAGTCGTCTGATACCGGGGTTTTAAGCTTTTCGGTTTTCACGACGGGAAACACGTAGAGGCTGTCGACATGGTTGAACGCGTCGTGTTGTATGCATGAGTGGCAGTGTCCGCATGGTTCTCCGTCAGTTGTGGGGGATTGACAATGGAGGTATTGAGCGAATGTCCGTGCGAGCATGAACTTGCCTATGCCTGTCGGGCCGTGTAGTAACAGTGCGTGTGGAATCTGGTTGTCGGCCACCATTTCGCGCAACTGGCGCTTGACATTTTCGTGCGAGGGTATCTGACTGAACTTCATGTGACAATTTTTTTGACGTGGCTCTGTCGTCGGCTCACGCTAATGCAAAGTTAAGAATTTGTCTCTGAAATCCACGCTCTTTTCTTTTGGCGTTCAATACAAAAAATCGTAAATTTGCGTTCATTATGCTGGATGTTCTGAAGTTTTCAAGAAAGCCATACAAACTCGGGCTTGTCCTGAGTGGTGGAGGCGCGCGGGGGTTTGCACATGCCGGAGCGTTGATGGCTCTTGAGGAGGTCGGTATCAAGCCGGATATCATAGCCGGAGTCAGCGCAGGCTCGGTTGTGTCTGCGATGTACGCGTCCGGGATGCGGCCTGAAGAGATTGTAAAAGTGTTCGGAGACGCTAAATTCGGTAAATTTGCTGAGTTGGGAGTGCCGCGTGACGGTTTCTTTTCGATGGATGGTTTCAGAAAATTTCTTAGGAAACATATTGCATACGAGAGAATAGAGGATTTGCCTTTGCCGACTGTCATTTGTGCTACAGATCTTGACAATAATCGTCCGGTAGCTTTTACCGAAGGCTGTCTGGTGGATTGTGTGTCGGCTTCGTGCAGTATACCGATAATTTTCAAGCCTGTCAGGATTGACGGTGTCATGTATGTTGACGGAGGTGTCCTTGCGAATCTTCCTGCTTGGGCGTTGCGTGATAAATGTAAATATCTCATAGGCATAAATTGTAGCCCGATGCCTGCGAGAGGCAAGCCCAAATCGATAATGGATATCGCTCATCGTACATATGATCTTCTTGTGAAGAATAATTCAGTTTCACAGATGGATCTTTGTGACCTCGCTATCTCGATAGATGATGTGGCTTCATATAAGGTGTTTAACCTTAAAGAAATACGCCGGGTCTTTCGCTCCGGCTATGACAATACATTGTCTGCTTTGCTTGACGCTGGCTTTTCGCAGCGTGATGACAGACGTAAATCATAGAGACCGAAAAATACCATTCAACAACGCAATAGTATTACGATGGATAGGAAATCAATCATATATCAATTGTTGCCTCGACTTTTTACCAATACGAACAATCATTGTATTCCGGGAGGGACATATAAACAGAACGGTTCCGGAAAAATGAACGATATAAGCGAAAAAGTTCTTATGGGGATAAAGGAACTTGGAGCTACCCATGTGTGGTATACCGGAATTATCGAGCACGCCACGAAAACAGACTACAGTGAGTTCGGCATTTTACCTGACAATCCGCATGTCGTGAAGGGACAGGCTGGATCTCCATATGCCATAAAGGATTATTATGACATAGATCCTGATTTGGCTGTTGACGTAGACAACCGTATGGGTGAGTTTGAGGCTCTTGTCGCACGTACTCATGAAGCCGGACTCGATGTGATAATTGATTTTGTACCTAACCATACCGCCCGCTGCTATTACAGCGATGCCAAGCCGGCCGGCATAAAGGATCTCGGGGATGATGACAATCTTGAAATGTTTTTCAGCCAAAATAATAACTATTACTATATAACCCGACAGCTTTTCGCTCCGTCAGTCGATATGGGTTCAGGTAAACAGGCTTATATAGAGTTTCCGGCCAAGGCTACCGGTGACGATTGTTTTTCTGCTTTCCCCGGGGTAAACAATTGGTATGACACTGTTAAGCTGAATTATGGTCGTGATCCTGGAAACTGGAGCACTCATTATTCCCCGGTTCCTGATACATGGATGAAGATGCTCCATATTCTGCGTTTCTGGGCGTCGAAAGGTGTTGATGCCTTTCGTTGCGACATGGTTCACATGGTTCCTTTGGAATTTTGGCAATGGGCGATACCCAATGTCAAGGAACGTTATCCGCGGATAAAATTCATCGCTGAACTTTATGATGTCAAGATTTACCGTGATTTCATCGAGAAGGGCGGTTTTGATTATCTGTATGATAAAGTGAATCTTTATGACACTTTGCGAGGGGTACAATGCCATAATTTTTCGGCCGCTACGATAACCAATTGCTGGCAAACCGTAGATGGTATTTCGAAACATCTTCTGAATTTTCTTGAAAACCATGACGAGCAGCGTTTCGGCTCTAAATTCTATGCGGGAGATCCAGGGAAGGTGATTCCTTCGTTGGTGGTAAGTTCGATGTTGTCTACAGGTCCGATGATGATATATGCCGGTCAGGAACTTGGCGAACAGGCTACTGACTCGGAGGGATTCAGCGGATATGACGGACGGACTACGATTTTTGATTATTGGAGTGTGGCCACGCTCAGGAGATGGTACAATAACGGGAATCCAGGTAATGAGCTTCTGACTCCGCGTGAGAGATGGCTCAGAAACAAATATTGCACGATTCTGAACCTATGCAATAGTGAACGTGCGATAGCCGAGGGCCGTTTCTTTGATCTGATGTATGTGAACTACCAAAATCCGACACTCAATCCGCATCGCCAGTATGTGTTTGTAAGAAGTTGCGATGAAGAGACGCTTGTTATAGCTGTTAATTTTTCAGCGGATTCATGTGATCTGGCCATAAACGTTCCCCGTCATGCTTTTGAAATGCTCAACATACCGGAAGGTGAGGTATTGGCGACTGAATTGATAACACGTGAGCAGGATATCAAACAGTTGGGTGTATCAAAGCCTTTTTGCACTATGATTCCTCCATATGATGCGGTGGTATGGAAAATTCGTCACCATCAGGTACGTCCGTCGGCTGATCGGACTTTGAAAAATTAATATGGGATATTTACCTTTGTTATAAAAGAGGCAATCTTGACACTAAAACTGAAACAGATTATTAGATTAAATGAATTGATGCCCGCGATAATCATCGCGGGCATCAATTATATAGTTACCGATTGGTTGTTATTTAGCGTTGGAGGGTAATGTGCGGTATTGCTCGGAATAGCGTAAAACCTGAGGCAGATAGTCCTCTTCATAGCTGACGGTAACGTCGGTTATGTTTCCGTCTTTATCGGTTACGGGAGTGTAAACAGGATTGACGAATCCTTTGTAAGGAGCTATGTCGAGTTTTGCATATCGTTCAAGGACTTCTTTATGAAGTGTCGGATCCACTTTCACGGCGTAGTTCTCAACGAGGTTGCGGCCGGCTTCATAGTCACCTTCGCTCTTTATTCTCTGTACTTCACTGAGCAGTTGTCCGAAAAGATCACGTAATTTAGTATAGTCATTTATTTTTATATACGTCTTGCCGTCGCGCTTTGTCATTTCGATAACATTGTCAGCCTTGCCCTTTTCATATACCCAAGCTGCGATGAGCTGACGGTTTCGCATGTGGGCTTCTTCAACATCTTTGCCGGGCTCGATACGCATAAGCTGTGTCATAAGTCCGTTGAGGATGTATTTGTAATATTCAGCCTTGTATGCGTCAGGATTGTCGAGTAGTCCGAGTTCAAGTAGCTTGGGATCGCCAAGATAGTAGAGCGCGAAAAGATCAGCGCGTGCTTCTTCGAGTGTGGCCCCGTGGGCTTTCAGCGCGTCAGGGTCAACTCCTGGAAGCAGTCGGCCTGAGCCATGTCCGAGACATTCGTGCAAGTCGGTGTGAAGGTTGTCGGTTATGAAAAGATACTTGTCCAAAAGGTCGGATGTTTCTTTGTCGATCACGAATTCTTCGTTGAAACCATTGCCATGTGCGGCCTGATCGTATGCCTGGGTGATATTTTCGATTGTCACCGATTTTGAGCCGTGAGCCGCACGGATCCAATTGGCGTTAGGCAGATTGATTCCGATCGGAGTGGCGGGATAAGCGTCGCCTGCGAGTATGGCTGCTGTGATTACTTTGGCACTTACGCCTTTGACTTTGTCTTTACGGAAGCGGGGATCTACCGGAGAATTGTCTTCGAACCACTGGGCATTGTTGGAGATAACTTCCGTGCGGTGTGACGCTTCTTCATTTTTGAAATTCACGATAGATTCGAAGGCTCCCGTCATGCCGAGAGGGTCACCGTAACTTTCAATGAATCCGTTGATGAAGTCTATTCGTGAACCAGTGTCTTCGACCCATGCGATTGAATAATCGTCGAAAGCTTTTAGGTCACCGGTCGTATAGTAGTTGATAAGTTTGTTTATGATGTTGCGTTGCGTATCGTTTTCCGCATGTTCAGCGGCTTTTCCCAACAACTCTACGATACGCGAGATTGACTCGGAATATAGGCCTCCGACTTTATATACCTGTTCATATACCTTTCCGTCCTCTTTTACAAGACGTGTGTTAAGGCCCCAGGATACTGGGGTCAGATCGGTGGTGTCTTTAAGGGCATTATAGAACAATTCGACTTCGGCCTGGCTCACTCCGTCATAGAGATTGTTTGCGGATGTGAGGATCAGATCCTGACCTTCAGCCTGATTCACGCGCTTTGGCATGACGGCCGGATCGAATATGACAGGCAGTAACGTATCAAGGTTTTCTGGTTGTCGGTCTGCCGGAAGTTTGGCGACGCGTTCTTTTAGAAACTCTTGTGAGAAAGCCGGAATGAACTTGTCCATTGAATAATGGTGATGGATTCCGTTGGCGAATTCGATTTGCTTAAGATAAGTTTCAAGAGCTTTGAATTCTTTGTTTTCACGGTCTCCGTCATATTCTTTATATATATTTTCAATAAGGTCACGTATGGCCAAATTGTATTTGCCGTTCTGATCCCAAATCATGTCTCGTCCGGTAATAGCGGCTTCTGTCAGATAGTAGATCAGTATGCGTTGATTAGGTGTCAGGTTTTCAAAATCGGGCACCTTATAGCGGAGCACTTCGATGTCAGCGAAACGGTCGACAGTATAGTCGAAATCCTCTTGTCCAGTCGAGTCTTTTGACGCGCAAGATGTAATGGCTAATGCTGCCATAGTCGGGTAGATAAATTTTGTTAATGCCATTTTGGTATGAGAAATAAGAGTTAAGGGTATATTCTATTCGACATATAGTACAAGTCCTTTGAGGTATTCGCCTTCGGGATGATATATGTTGACAGGATGGTCGGCAGGCTGGGTGAGCTGATGGAGTATTCTTACTTTTCGTCCTGACAAGGCCGCGGCCGTAAAGACCGCCAGGCGGAACTGCTCTTTGCTTATAGCCTGCGAACATGAAAAGGTGAAAAGAATACCTCCGGGTGCGATTTTCTCGAAAGCTGCCGCATTGAGCCTTCGATAGCCTATCATGGCGTTTTTCACCGCGCTACGATGTTTGGCGAAAGCCGGAGGGTCAAGGATGATGAGATCATACATGCCTTTATCGATACGTCCTAAAAATTTGAAGGCATCCTCTGCGAAAGATTTATGTCGGGTATCGGCCGGAAAATTGAGCTCTATATTGGCGTCGGTCAGGGTTATGGCCTTTGCGGAACTGTCGACAGAGTGCACGAGCTGTGCACCTCCACGCATCGCGTAGACGGAAAAGCCTCCCGTATAACAGAACATATTGAGCACTTTTGCGTCTTTGCTGAATTGCTGTAGCAGGGAGCGGTTGTCACGTTGGTCGACGAAAAAGCCTGTCTTTTGTCCTTTCAGCCAGTCAATGTTGAATTTCAAGCCGTTTTCAATAGCGATATTTGTCTTGTATCCACCGATTATATAGTCGTTTACGGGGTCGAGACGAGCTTTGAACGGTAGAGTGGTCTCGGATTTGTAGTAGACGTTCTTTATGCCAGCGTCGGGTAGAAGAGTCAAAGCTTCTGCGATAGTCATGCGAGCGAAGTGCATACCGGGGCTGTGGGCCTGAAGTACGGCTGTGTCTCCGTAGACATCAACCACGCATCCGGGCAGGAAATCCCCCTCTCCATGGATGAGGCGGAATGTGGAGTTGTCCGGGCGTATCAATCCGAGCCGTTGACGTAGCGCCCAGGCTTGGTTGAGCCGTTCGGTGTAAAAAGCAGTGTCAATAGCTGTCTCGCTATTGTCGAGCATACGTACCGCGATCGAACCTATTTCATAATGACCTATGCCGAGTGTTTTACCATCGTAAGATTCGATGCGGACGGTCTCTCCTTCCTCTATGTTTTCGGGGAGCCTGGCTATAGCTCCGGAAAAAACCCAGGGATGAAAGCGTAAAAGAGACTCCTCTTTGCCGCGTTTCAGTATAATCGTTTTTAATTTGGATGACATAATGATCAGTTATTTAAAAAATGCTCGGAATACGTCGTTGCCGTTGGCATACAGCAGTAGCAGAAAGAGGAATGCCATTCCGATATATTGGGCTACGATCAATACTTTTTCGGGGGCTTGTTTTCCGGTGATTATTTCCCATAAAAGAAACATTACGTGGCCTCCGTCAAGTCCGGGTATGGGAATGATGTTCATAAAAGCCAATGCGACAGACAGGAACGCTGTGATCTCCCAAAAACTCAGCCAGTTCCATTTTTCGGGAAACATATTGCCTATAGCACCGAAACCACCCAGACTTTCGGCTCCTTCGGATGAAAATACGTGTTTCATCGAGCCTACGTAATTGCTTAGGGTCGTTGTCCCAATTTCCCATCCTTTGGGGAAGGATTCGAAGAAATTGTAATTTATGGTGACGGGTTTGTAGACCGCTGTCAATGGTCGGAGTTGAAATCCGAGTTTACCATGACTATTGGGTGTGACATTGAATTTAAGCAATTTCCCGTCTCGTTGGACACTTATAGTGGTCTCTTTGTCGGCATTTGCACTCAGTGCTGGTGTCAGTTCCGTATAAGATGGTGTCGGTTCTTGGCCCACGGCTACGATGTGGTCTCCCTCTTTTAGTCCAGCCTTTGCCGCAGCCTCTCCCGGGACGATGCGGTCGATGTATACCGGAAGCCTGTATCCTAAAAATCCTTTGTCTTCATTCAGGCGGAAAATGAAGTCTTCCGGGATGCGTATGTCGATTGTGTCTTTGTGATTTCGTATGACAGTCACGATATCTGCATCAGCCATTTGGTATGCATAGTCGCTTTGTGACGCGTCAAGTAATTTCCCATCAGCTTTGTATGGTATGTCTCCATTCCGAAATCCGACCTTTTGAGCGGCCGGGGCAAAGTCGAAACCTTCGGTCGCGGCATCGAACGGAATGTATTGAGATCCCCAGTGCATTGCTATACCTGCATATATTAGAATTGCGAGGATGAAGTTGAACATAACACCTCCGAGCATTACGAGTAGCCGTTGCCAGGCTGGTTTCGTGCGGAATTCCCATGGCTTTGGCTCTTGTTTCATCTGTTCGGTATCCATGGATTCGTCGATCATTCCGGCTATCTTGCAATAGCCTCCGAGCGGAAGCCACCCTATGCCGTATTCTGTATCTCTCCATGAACTTTTGTCAGGATCCGATCCGGGTTTGGCTTTGGGTTTCCATTTGAACAATGAAAAATACGGGTCAAAAAACATATAGAATTTTTCAACCTTTATTCCGAATACACGTGCGAAGATAAAGTGGCCGAATTCGTGGATGATTACCAGGAATGCGAGAGCCACGATCAGTTGGAGAGCTTTTATGAGAAATGTTTCCATTTGGATTAATGTTCTGTGTTATGTGTCTGGGACTGGTTCAGTGTCGGGGCGGTTCCGGTGAGCCGGCTTGTGAATGCGATGGTTTCATAGTGTGTCGATACATAGTCGTCAAGCGACGGTCGGGCTATGAAATGAATGTTTTCGAGTGCTTTGGTGATAGTGTCATATATTCCAGGGAATGAGATTCTCCCATCAAGGAATGCTTTTACCGCGACCTCATTGGCGGCATTTATTATACAAGCGGCGTTACCTCCTTTGTTCAGTGCGTACGGAGCAAGTGTCAGACAAGGAAATTTTTCAGGATCAGGTTTCTCAAACGAGAGTTCGGCATAATCACTTAAACTCAAAGGACGTTCAGACGATGGAAGCCTGCTTGCGTCACCGAGTGCATAGCGAATAGGAAGTCTCATGTCCGGTATGCCGAGTTGGGCTTTCACCGCACCGTCGATAAATTCGACCATGGAGTGGATAATGGATTGAGGATGTACGACCGCTTCTATTTTGTCCGGATTTATGTCGAATAGCCAGCGTGCTTCTATTATCTCAAATGCCTTGTTGAGCATTGTGGCGGAGTCGATCGTGATTTTCGCACCCATGTGCCAACGAGGATGCTTAAGTGCCTGTTGGGCTGTGACTGAGGCTATTGCCTCGTGCCCGAATGTTCGAAACGGTCCACCTGAAGCTGTTATTATAAGTTTATTGACAGTGTCATTGTTTTCTCCTACAAGACATTGGTATATGGCCGAATGCTCGGAATCTACTGGTATAACCCTTGATGATGAATCGGTCAAAAGTCTGTTGACAAGTTCTCCGGCCACTACGAGTGTTTCCTTATTGGCCAACGCGATCTGTTTTCCGGTGCGTATGGCGCGTATTGTAGGCAATAAGCCGCTATAGCCGACCGTCGCTGTAACGACAGTGTCGAAGTCGTCTCGTTCCATTGCTTCGGACATGGCCGTGGTTCCGGCCGCGGTTTCTATTCCGAATGGAGAGAGTGCGTCGCGGAGTTGTGTATATTTTGTTTCATCAGCGATGATTGCCAATGCGGGTCGATGCTTCAGGGCTTGCTCGATAAGTAGCCCTACGTTGGAACCGGCTGCTAATACGGATGCCTTGAAGCGATCCGGGAAATGGGATATGACATCAAGCGTCTGCGTCCCTATGGAGCCTGTCGAGCCAAGGATTGCTATTTTATGTTGCATGGACTGGAATGTCTGGTTTTGGGAACTTATGAACTGCAAAAATAGTGAAAAATACTTGTTTTGGCATGGTTTTTGTACAAATATATAGTAATTTTGCTTTAACGGAATAAGAATAAACAATGAATCACCATATAGATATTCACGAAGATGTCGAGCGCATGTTGGCTTCACACCGCCTTCATGAAGCATTGGATATGATTGACAATGCAGCGGTGTCGTTTGGGGCGATGGCTGAATTGCGGTCTGCGGTCAGCCGTTTGCGTGAGAGCTATGAACTCATGACTCACTATGCTCTGCAATCTATGCCTGACCCTTCACGTAATGAATTGTATGCATCTTTGGTCGACGGGGTTCGCGGGCTTGTAGATGAGCTTCATAGACGTTCCCGTCTTGAGGATGCTCCTACACTCTATTTTAATACTCTTCGTTATCAGCTTCATCAACGGGATATTACTGTGGCCGCGCTTGTCGGTGAGTATCACCGGATAAATAGCCGTTTGCAAATGGCGATGCTCGCTGATGACGTGGAAAAGGCAGGGCGTGAGCTTACGCAACGTTCCGAGGACCTTGAGAAGCGTATTTTCAATACGATATGGACCACGAGTCCTTTGTCGGTAGACGATGGGGCTGTGATAGGCAATATAATGTCTGATCCGTCGCTTCCGCGTCATTTCAAACAGTTGTGTGTGTCCGCGGTCATGATGGGACAGCTTGAATATTATGACGAAAGACGTTTGCGGCTGTTGATGGATGCTTATGCTTCTGATGACGCTGAATTGTCGGTACGTGCATTGTGTTCATTGCTTATTGTCATGTCGGTGTGTCGTGACAGACCTTTCTCTCCGGCTCTTATAAGGCGTTTTGAGTCGTTATGCGAGATGCCTGGCTGGCCGGAGGATGTACGAATGGCTTTATTGCAGTTTATACGTGCACGCGATACCGAACGGATAGGCCGTAAATTGACCGATGAGGTGATTCCGGAAATGATGAAACTGCGTCCGGAACTTGAAAAGCTTGGTGGCCGTCCGATAGATCCGGAGTCAATGGAGGAGAATCCGGAATGGGCTGAGCTATTAGATAAATCAGGCATGGCTGACAAACTTAAGGAGTTGCAGGAGATTCAAGAAGACGGAGGCGATGTCATGATGGTGACTTTCAGCAAGCTTAAGACATTTCCGTTTTTTAACGATATTTCAAATTGGTTCCTGCCCTTCCATAGTTCTCATTCGTCGATCACGGGAAGTTCCGATCCTTCAACGCGTATACTTGGAGAGATTCTTGACGGAGCACCGATGTTTTGCAACAGTGATAAATATTCAGTCGTCCATTCGTTGTCACAGGTTCCGATGGCGCAGCGCGACATGATGGCGTCACAATTCAAGGCTCATTCAGCACAGGTAGCAGGTATAAAACTTGCCGATCTTGCGGAGTCTATGAAAGACAGAGAACGCCTTGCCGGTAAGTATGTGCAGGATCTATACCGGTTTTTCAGACTTTTCCGACGGAAAGGGGAGTTTATCGACCCTTTCAGCACTTCATTGAATCTGGTGACCATTCCGCTGCTTTCGGATGTGTTTGACGATGTGGATACTCTTCGTCTTGTAGGGGAATTTTATTTCCGACATTTACATTATGATGACGCGTTTGAAATATTCGGCCGTCTTTCTTTCAAAATACCTCCGTCGGCTGATTTGTTTCAGAAAATGGGCTATTGTATGCAGATGAAAGGCGATTTGCCGGAGGCGATACGTTATTATGAGCAAAGCGAATTGCTTAATTCAGAAAGCGTCTGGACAATAAAACGTTTGGCGTTGTGTCATCGTCAGTGCGGACATTGGGATGATGCATTGTCTTATTACAAACGTCTTGCCGCGTTGAACACGGATGATTCCGCGATAGCTCTTAACATGGGACGTTGTCTTATGCTATTAGGCCGGTATGATGAGGCTTTGAAATATTATTATAAGGTTGAATTTCTTGATGGGGAATCCGAAAGATCCTCCCGTCCGATAGTGCGGTGTTCGATAATGTCTGGAGATATTGAGCGGGCAAGAAGGTATTCTGACATATTGTTGTCACGTACACCCACGGAGATTGACTATCTTAATGCTGGTCATATAGAATTGCTTTGCGGGAAACTTGACAAAGCTGTGGAACATTATGCCTTATCAGTTTCCTCGGGCAATTTCGACAATGATTTGTTCATTAGCAATTTTGAAACCGACCGACATCTGTTTGTCAACAAAAAATCTCTTGACGAGCTTATGTTGGGGCTTGTCATTGACGCGTCCTTGCGTAGAGCTTCAGAACTTGGTGACAGATGCAATTCTTGATGCCAATATCATTATCACATAAAATTCATGTATAAATTTTTAATGTTAATTATGGCGATAACAGCCACATGTACTATGAGTCATGCTCAGAATCCATTTTTCGATGAGTTCAAGTCTACTCCGCGAGGCGCGGTTCCTTTCGACAAAATAGCTGTCACTGACTATGAACCGGCTATAGAACGAGGCATCAGGCTTGGTCTGGAGGCCGTTGATGCAATAGTGAATAACCCAGATGCTCCTACGTTTGACAATACAATAGTCGCTCTTGAAATGTCCGACAGGGATCTCAATAGGGTTCTTATGGTATTTGACCCTCTTTTGTCGGCTCTGAGTGATGATGCCATGATGGAGTTGTCGATGAAGATTAGTCCGCGTTTGTCAGACTATTCGACATCTATTTCTCTTAATCGTGGTTTGTGGGAGAGGGTCAGGTATGTTTATGATCACCGTGATAAGTTCAATCTTGATATTGAAGATAAGATGCTTCTTAAGAAGACCTACGAATCGTTTGTGCGTAACGGGGCGCTTCTTGAAGGGGAGGATCGGGAGACGTATTCACATCTTTCGAGCCGTCTGAGTGAGCTTACAACTATTTTCGGCCAAAATGTTTTGAAGGAGATGAATACCTATGAAATTTGGCTTGATGAGTCGGACCTGACCGGTTTGCCTGAAAGTTCGGTCGAGGCGGCCGCCCTCGCTGCAGCTGACAAGGGGCGTAAGGGTGAATTTCTTTTCACGCTCGACCAACCGGTGTACGTATCCTTTATGAAGTATAGCGATAGGCGTGATTTACGCGAGAGAATGTACCGGCTTTATACAGGACGCAATGTCAAGGGAGAGTATAACAATCTTCCCGTAATGAAAGAGATTGCCGAGACCCGAATGAAAATAGCCAATCTCCTTGGCTACAAAACATTTGCTCACTATGTACTTGAGAACACAATGGCAAAGACTCCTGAAAAGGTCTATGAACTTCTTTATTCTCTTCGTGACGCATATCTTCCGGCTCAGAAAGTTGAATTTAAAGAGCTTTTGGATTACGTGTCAAAAATTGAAGGCAAGAAAATAGAACTTATGCCTTGGGATTATAGTTATTATGCCAATAAGCTCAAAAATGCCAAATATGCTTACGATGAAGAAAGTTTACGTCCGTATTTCGAATTAAACAATGTTATCAACGGGGTGTTCGGTCTTGCGACACGTCTGTATGGTCTTACGTTTAAAAAGAATAGTGATATTCCGGTTTATCATTCCGACGTCGATGCGTTCGAGGTCATGGATAAAGACGGTTCGTATCTTGGTGTCATATACACTGATTTTTTCCCTCGTGCAAGCAAACTTCCCGGGGCATGGATGACTGAGTTTAAGTGTGAGGAGATCACACCGGAGGGTGACACCATACGTCCGCATGTGTCTATAGTGATGAATTTCACGAAACCTACCGGAGCCAAACCGTCGCTATTGACTCCCTATGAAGTAGAGACCTTCCTGCATGAGTTCGGTCACGCTCTTCACGGGCTTATGGCAAGTACCAGATATGCATCCCTTTCAGGCACTAATGTGCTCCAAGATTTTGTCGAACTGCCGTCTCAATTCAATGAAAACTATCTGACCGAGAAAGAGTTTCTTGATGGCTTTGCCAGGCATTACATTACAGGAGAGGTTATACCAGCGGAACTCGTCGGTCAGATTATAAGTTCTTCCCGGTTTGGAGCGGCATATGCGTGTCTGCGACAACTGAATTTCGGTCTGATAGATATGGCATGGCATAGCATTTCATCTCCGGTCGACGATCCTGAAAAATTTGAGCAGGAGGCAGGTGAATCTGTCGCAATGTTCGAACCTATACATGGTTCGGTTACAGGTAGCACTTTTTCACATATATTTGCCGGAGGATACGCAGCGGGCTATTATAGCTATAAGTGGGCGGAAGTGCTTGATGCGGATGCGTTTGATTATTTTAAAGAAAATGGGATTTTTGACTCGGCTACGGCTGATTCGTTCCGTAGAGACATACTGACGCGCGGAGGGACTGAGAGTCCTGACGAGCTTTATCGTCGTTTCCGTGGTAAGGATGCATCGATCGATGCGCTCCTGCAGCGTGACGGCATTTCATTCGTGCCATCCGGAAAACTCCAGGGCCTGAAAGATAGGTAGTAAAAAACAATAATTCTTATATAACAGGGATACGGTCAAATTCCGTATCCCTGTTTTTATATATTGTTATAAGGGAGTATTGTGGCGGTTCTTTACATCCCTACCATCTTTGCAAACGAAATTGGCACTGGTGTTGTGAAGTTCATGTCCTTACGTGTGGTAGGATGAACGAAGCGAAGGGTTTGTGCGTGAAGCGCCATGCGATGTATTGGCGAACTCTTTGCTCCGTAACGTCTGTCACCGGATATTGGATGACCGAGGTCCTTCATGTGTACTCTTATCTGGTTTTTTCTTCCAGTGTCAAGCGAAACTTCCATCAGCGAGTAGCCATAGCGGCTCTGCAAGGTTTTATAGCGGGTAACAGCAAGTTGCCCTTCCTCGGGGTTATTGGTGGAATAGACTTCAAAACGCGAGTTCTCAGCAAGATAGCTCCGTATTTCTCCCTCTGCTGGTTCCGGTCGCCCTTCTACTACGGCAAGATATTTGCGCGACAGCACCATATTGTTCCAATTGTACTGTAGCGTTTCTTTGGCTTGCTGTGTTTTAGCGAAGACCATAAGTCCTGAGGTGTCACGGTCAAGACGGTGTACGATAAAAAGTTTGTTACGCGGATCTTTCCATTTGAGATATTCGCGGAGGATGCTATAGGCTGTTCCGTCTTTGATTTTATCGGTTCCCATCGACAATAGTCCATAACCTTTATTGACAACGATTATATCGTCGTCTTCGTAGATAAGTTTGAGACGTCTGTTGTAAAATAGCCTGAACTCGCGTGTGAGGTTGGCCTTGACCTCATCGCCTGGTTTGACACGTGTGTCAAACTGTGTGACGGGAACACCGTTGATCGCGATTTGACTATGGCTTAGAAGGTTTTTTATTGTTGTCCGCTTTCTCTCTGGCATTTCTTGGATAAGAAACTCAAGCAGAGGTATTTCAGCTGATGCGTGGTAGGTTTCTATTACGTCCGGTTTGAATCCGTTGCGTTCTGCTCCTGGTTTGGTGCTGTATTTTGTTTTTGGCATGATCTTGAAGGGTGCTTTTTGTTTTCTGTTAGCGATCTTTCTAAATGATAGACCACTCGGATTAGGATTGTTTTGTATTGAACACCCTCTTAGTTCTTGCCGCGGGGGCTGGCGCGTCGTGTTGTCTTTTTGGGTGATTTATCTTGATTCGCCATTATTTCGTGGACCTGTTCGAGCGTCAGTTCTTTGGGATTTTCCACGCTTTTGGGAATTTTGTAATTGGTTTTCTTATAAGAGATGTATACACCGTATCGTCCGTTGAGTATCTGTAATTCCGGATCTTCATCGAACGTTTTGACCACTTTGTTGCTGTCGGCTTCACGTTTCGCCCTGATCAGGGATTCCGCCTCGTCAATAGTGATGGAGGTAGGGGAGATATCTTTGGGGATGCTTACAAACTTTCCGTCATGGCGTAGATAAGGACCGAAACGGCCTATTGCGGCTACGATAGTTTTGCCTTCGAATTCTCCGACTTCGCGAGGTAGATCAAACAATTTTAGTGCATCATCAAGCTGGATGTCAAAGACACTTTGATCTTTGCGCAATGACGCGAAGCGGGGTTTTTCCTTTGAGTCGGCCGAACCGATCTGTACGATCGGGCCGAACCGTCCGATCTTTACCGAGACGGGTTCTCCGCTTGCCGGGTCTGTGCCGAGCAGCCGTTCTCCGACTTTATGTTCGGTCCGCATCTCGTTCGCTTTTTCTACTTCCGGGTGGAAAAGACCGTAGAAACGCGATATTTCCTGATTCCAATTGCTTTCGCCCTCAGCTATACGGTCGAATTTCTGTTCCATGTCAGCAGTGAAATCATAGTCGAGTATGTCAGGAAAATGCTGGGTCAGAAATTCGTTGACGATGATGCCGGTGTCTGTCGGAATGAGTTTACCTTTTTCGGCTCCAACGTTTTCGCTTCGTGAATTTGACGATATTTGACCGTCGTTTTTCAATGTAAGAACGTTGAAAGACCGTTTTTCACCTGATTTTTCTCCTTTGACTATGTATTCGCGATGCTGAATAGTCGAGATGGTTGGAGCGTAGGTTGATGGTCTGCCTATTCCGAGTTCCTCCATCTTCTTCACAAGAGATGATTCAGTGTAGCGTGGAGGTGCAAGGGTGAATCGTTCTGATGCCGTTATGTTTTCGGAAATGAGTTGTTCGCCTTTTTTCAAAGGGGGGAGGGTTGCTTCTTCGTCGTTTTCGGATGTCTCGTCGTCATTTCCTTCAAGGTAGACTTTAAGGAAGCCGTCAAATTTGATCACTTCGCCTGTTGAACTGAAATGTTCCTCCCGTTCAGAAGGAGCGATGTCGATGGTTGTCTTTTCAAGTTCCGCATCTGCCATTTGCGAGGCCATTGTCCTTAAGCGAATGAGCCTGTAAAGACGTTTTTCCTGAGCTGTGCCGTCGATGGTTTCTTTGTCGATATATGTCGGACGTATTGCCTCGTGGGCTTCTTGGGCGCCTTTTGAATGGGTGTGGTAGCGTCTGACTTTGAGATATTCCTCTCCAAGTTCGCTGGTGATTAGCTTTGAGATAGATGCGAGCGCGAGTTGCGAAAGATTCAGAGAGTCTGTACGCATATATGTTATATGTCCGGCCTCGTAAAGTTTCTGAGCCACCATCATTGTCTGTGAGACGGTGAATCCGAGCTTTCGACCGGCTTCCTGTTGAAGGGTCGATGTCGTGAATGGTGGGGCCGGAGATTTCTTTGACGGTTTTACGCTTATCTCTGAGACTGTAAAGATTGATTGGCGACAGGCTTCAAGAAATTCACGCGCGCTTTGCTCGTCAGGCATACGTTTTGAAAGCTCTGCCTTGAGTTGTCCTCCGCCAGGTATATTGAAAAGAGCTGTTACTCTGTAGTACGGTTCTGATTTGAACGCGTGTATTTCGTTTTCACGGTCGACGATCAACCTTACTGCCACGGATTGCACGCGCCCGGCTGAAAGTGCCGGTTTGATTTTTTTCCATAATACGGGCGAAAGTTCAAAACCGACAAGGCGGTCGAGAACCCGTCGGGCCTGTTGGGCATCGACAAGATGAAGATCTATCTCGCGCGGATTCTCTATCGCGTTCAAAATGGCGTTTTTAGTAATTTCGTGAAACACGATACGTTTTGTGTTCTCCGGTTTGAGATCGAGAACTTCGTAAAGATGCCATGCAATGGCTTCTCCTTCACGGTCCTCATCAGATGCGAGCCATACTGTCTGAGCTTCTTTAGATGCTTTTTTTAATTCCGCCACAAGGTTTTTCTTGTCTGCTGGTATCTCGTAGACCGGCATGAAGTCCGAATCGACTTTAATGCTTATATCCTTTTTACGAAGATCTCGGATATGCCCGTAGCTCGACATTACTTTGTAATCTTTGCCGAGAAATTTTTCTATGGTCTTGGCTTTGGCCGGAGACTCTACTATGACGAGGTTTTTGAACATTGTTATCTTTACTATATGATGTACCGACCGCATGAATCCTACCTGTTAAACATATCTATGTTTAAACCGGTTCATTGCGGGCGGTATAGCGGTGACATGGTGACACAAAAGCCGGATGCAACCGCTTTTGGGACGCAAAGTTAGAAAAATCTATTAAATAAGCATCAACCCTTTAACAATTTCTCACATTTTAACAGGCTCTTGTGTCGGCCGTAATAGCTCGATCAGCTTTGAAATTCCGGCTGTAGCGGATGTGGGGATGACTTTGACAAAGTCCGGAACAGAGGCCGGGCGAGGGTCGATATAGTAAACAGGTGTTCCCGGGCGTACATAATGTAACAGGCTTGCTGCCGGATATACAGCGAGCGAAGTCCCGATGACAGCGAAAATATCAGCGTCACGGGTCCATTCTATGGCTCTTTCTATGTTTGGGACCGGTTCTTGAAAAAATACTATATGTGGGCGTATGGGATCTCCATAACGGTCCAGCATTTCCGGTGTGGTTTCAATATGCTCTTCATCGAGTGTATAGACACGTGTGTCGTCGCGCACTGAACGCACTTTCATCAGTTCTCCATGCAGATGGAGTATTTTGGAACTGCCTGCCAGTTCATGTAGATTGTCAACGTTTTGAGTGATGACGTATACGTCATACCATTTTTCAAGTTCTACAAGTCCTTTGTGGGCCTCGTTTGGGGCGCATTTTAAAAGTCCTTTCCTTCTTTCGTTGTAAAATTGATGGACAAGAGCCGGATTGCGTGCGAATCCATCGGCACTGCAAACGTCCATCACGGGATAATTTTCCCATAGGCCGTCCGCGTCACGGAAAGTGGATATACCCGACTCAGCGGATATTCCTGCGCCTGACGAAATTACAAGTTTCGGTTTCATAATCTTTTAACGTTTTGATTTGAAAAAAGTGCGCATAAGTTCTGCACATTCGTTTTTCAATACGCCTTTGGTCACATTGGCTCGGGGATGGAAAGGTGATTTCATTGTAAAGCTCCGGTAACCTCGTTTGTCGTCGTCCGTTCCGTAAACGATACGTCCTATTTGGGCCCAACCTATCGCTCCAGCACACATGAGACATGGCTCTACCGTGACATATAATGTGCAATCTTGCAGGTATTTTCCACCAAGGGTCTGTGTCGCCGCTGTTATTGCCTGCATTTCAGCGTGGGCTGAGACATCGCCCAAAGCTTCAGTCATGTTGTGTCCACGACCGATCACCATTCCGCGCGGAGATACGACCACGGCTCCTATAGGGACCTCGTCGTGTTCCATCGCTTCCATCGCTTCCATTAGGGCCATACGCATGAATTTCTCGTCAATCTCCAATCTTTCCATCACTTAAATTATGAAAAGACAAATTTAGGTAATATCTGCTGAATATGGAATAGTTATTGATGGATCAGTGTAGAGGTTTACATGTGACACATTAATAAAATCATGATTTTTTTCATACCTTGCAGTTAAGTAATACTTACTTCTGTGGTGATGTATGTGCTTGATAATTAGCAGGACAAATATTTATGGTAATATGCTGATATGGAGATAAACAGTGGAAAACAGGAAAAAATCACGTGAAAATGTCGGAATGATTGCAAAAAAATGTCCCGCTGATCAGCGGGACATCCGTGACTCATACAGGATTCAAACCTGTAACCTTCTGATCCGTAGTCAGATGCTCTATTCAGTTGAGCTAATGAGCCTTGTTTTTGTCTATTTTGACATTGCAAAATTAGATATTATTCTTCAATTGTGCAAAAAATATGTCGTTTTTTAGTGAAAAAATGGAGATGTGTTGCTTTTGATAGGTAATTGATGTAAATTTGAATTGCCGAATTTAAAAAATGAAATAGATGAAAAGGTGTTTTGTCATAACAATTATACAGATATTGTTGCCATCATTGATGGCCTCAGCCCAATTGATCGACCATTCCGTGGCAGAAAAGTTTCTTGACACAGAGGCCCATCTGCTTGTTGGTGGGAGCTATGTGACAGACAATTATAAAAGTTGTTATCCGCAGATCACCGACCTCAATAATTCGATGGGTACAGCCTGGGGTATAGGCGTCGGGGTAAAATTCAATATATCATCTTTTCTTGGTATAGGGACGGAATTCAATTATATCAGAAATTCCGGAAAAATGGATATCGCGGTGACTGGTGACGGTGAACCGAATGTGTCCAACGTATTTATAAAAAATACTTATAGGATTATTGACATCCCCATATACTCGTCATTCAATTTCAATCTGGCGTCAAGTGTAAAATGGAATGTAGATGGCGGTATATATATGAGTCTTGGCTCCGGTGGCAAACAAAAGGCGACACTATATAACTGCAAGGTAAATGATCTCGGACAGCTGATCACTATAGTCTCTCATCAAAAAGCGAATTACTATAAGGATGACAAAGCTTTTATAAACTCATATCGTGATTTTGACATAGGCCTGCATCTTGCGACCGGACTTACTTTCGTAAAGAAGATATCGATCGGAGCACGGGCGCATTTCGGATTCCGCAATGTGGCGATGAGCGATGGCATAGTCAAGCCAAACGCGCATAATATTAATTTTTTTATAACCGCTGGCTACCATTTCTGATCAAGGCCTGACTAATTTGTCGCTGCGGAGTTTTTTCTGTTGCCTGTCAATGAAGAAGATCGCGGAAAATGTCGAGGGCGGCAATGATCTCGCTATCCGATGCGGACTGGTCGATAAGCGGTTTGCCAGGGGCTGAGAGCAATGTGAAATTTATTTCGGATAGGGTGTCGTTCTTTTTGTCGTGACGCATGAAACCGAGAAGTGTGTCATAGTCGGAACATGAAATGTCCGGAAAGCCATAGCCTTGAGCTTTCAGATAGGCTGCGTAACGATACAGCTCCTGTGACGGGAAAGACCGCAATGTGTGTGAAAGTATCATTTCGACAAGAATTCCGTAGGCGACCGCATATCCGTGAGGTATAGGTAGCCCTTTTTGTAGTGCGAGGCCTTCAAAGGCGTGTCCTGCTGTATGTCCGAGATTCAACGCGCGACGCAACCCTTTTTCATAGGGGTCTTCATCAACGATCCTTTCTTTCACTTTTACGCTTTTTTCAAGAAGCGGAAGCAGGCTTTCAAAGTCAGCCTTTGTGATGTCAAAGGATAGCAGTTCGGTATACTCTTCCGAAGAGGAGAGAAGGCCATGTTTCAACATTTCGGCATAGCCCGACAGGATTTCCTGTTGCGGTAATGACGAAAAAAAGATTGTGGATATGATCACCGCGTTGGCTGAGGCGAATACTCCGATCTCATTTTTCAATCCGTTGAAGTTTATGCCTGTTTTGCCACCTACAGAAGCGTCTACCGCAGAAAGCAAAGTTGTCGGTGCGTTTATAAATCGTATACCGCGTTTGAATGTCGCTGCGGCAAATCCTCCCATATCTGTGACTACTCCACCACCTATATTGATGGCGAGCGATTTCCTTGTGGCTCCTTGTTCGGTAAGTCCCGACCATATTTTGGAAAGAGAGTCGATGTTTTTGTTTGAGTCGCCTGAGTTGACCGAAATTACGTTGTAATCCAATCCGAGTCCAGGCAAAACATGCCGTTTTACGTTTTCATCTGTGATAATATGTACGCTTGAAGGCTCAAATTCGATGACGAGTTTTCTGATTGCGTCTGATAGGTTGTTTGTGTATATTATTTTCTGCATGACGTTAGTACATTTGTGAGTGATAATATAGTCAGGATCTTGTTACTGTCAGGAGCGATAGAAGCAACGTTGGCAACAATCGGGCAAATTCGGGCATGGACCCGAACACGATTGCGGCTCCGGCCTCCTCCATGGTTTCTTTGGGGATAGGTCCTGTGGTGACGCCTATTGTAAAAGCTCCTGACCGGTCTCCAGCTTCCACTCCGAGAGGTGCGTTTTCAATTACGATGGATTGGGAAGGGCTTACGCGTGCCAGTTGCATCGCGCGGATGAAAGGTTCGGGATGAGGTTTGCCATGGGTGACATCATTTGAAGTCACTCTTTTATCGTGATCGAACATTCCAGGGAAATCGGTTGAAATCCTGTCGATGACCGATGCCTGTCCGGAGCCTGTGACTAACACCCTCTTTATACCGGTCTCTTTCAAGATCTCAAGCATTTCGTGAGCACCGGGCATTGGTGCGACTTTCGGCAGTTCCTTAAAATATTCGGTTTTCAAATGATATAGACGTTGCTTTTCTTCACTGTCGGCCTCGCGGCCGAATGCTCGCAAAAACAGTCGGTTTATTGTCGATGCACCAGTCATTCCTTCATATAGATAAAATTCGTCACGGGTGCAATTAACGCCTGCTTCGGTCATCATCCTGTGCCATGCTGCCGTATGGTTCTTCATCGAATCGTAAAGTGTGCCGTCCATGTCGATAAGGGCCGCACGTGGTATCACCCTCTCATAGTGGTGTCGTTGCAGGAAACGTAGTATCTCTGATGAAAATGGTATAGGAGCTGTCATTTGCGTTGTTTTTTCTTTTTGTCTGGTGCTTGAGGTGCAATGGTTGTGGTGTCGGGAGCCGGTATCAGCCCTTCTTTTATAAAGTATAACGAATCAGCGTGTGAAATGGTGTCGGTCGAGATGTCCATGTCTGCTGCATGCTGTTTTGCTATGTTTGAAAAATCGAGGCTCCTCATTCGTGCGCCACGGACACCGCGTCGGAATACGTTTCCGATCTCTCGGACAAGATTTATGCGTGTCGTGTCAGCGATAGCCACAGTCTGAGGCATTCTTTTCTCATTGAATTTTGCCCGTCCGAGTCTGATTTTCATATTGTCGACATCGCCTGAAATGTTTATGCCGAACTTAAATGGTAATGGGGATTTCAATACGGCTATGTGGTAATGAAGATTTAATGCCATGTCGTTTGAGCCCATCACTCCGAGTTTATACCGGTCAAGATCAAAAATAAACGGAAATAATTCGAGTTGCGAGTTATTGACAATCATCTCCACTGTCATTTTATCGATCACATTACGGGTTTTATCTTTGAATAACAGCCATTTCCCGATTTTCTTAAACGTTTCTTGATCGATGAGTACAAGGCTGTCGCCCGAAAGTTTGACAGCGGCTTTCAGAGAAGGTATGTTAAGGTTCATGCCGGGATCTATACTGGTTGTAGCGGCGAGGTCTGCGTTGATTATTCCGCTGATATCGGAGAGAAGAGGCATTATTGTGTCAAGCGAAGGCACGAGATCAATGACCTGTGCAATGTGAAGGTCGCTCACTCTCATACCGAAAGCGAATGTCGCATCTTTTTTGTTGGGAGCGCTATAGAGAGCGTTCAGATTTACAGAACCGACGTCTGTGCGCGCACCCATTCGTTCGAGATTGATAGCCCCGTTATAGACATTCATATTTCCTTTGAAATCATGGAAAACTATGTCTGAATAAATAATATTTGCGGCTTCTATTCCCATCCTGGCTTCTACATTGGACGGTACGACAAAAATGGCGGTGCTGTCCGTTTCGGTCTGGACTGCAGCTTGTAGGCGGGCTTCATTCTCTGTGTCGGGTGCGATGAATACGCGGGCAGAATCTCTTTGGGCGAAAGAGGCTCCGGCAAATGTCGCTTCGGCTATCTGGTTGACATCAATGGTGTCACCTGTAAGATTGAAGTCAAGTTTCAATGACTGGCGGTGATTGCGTGAAGTAAGCGCGCGGCTGATATTGCTGATTGTGCCGTTTACGGTCAGTCGGCTGCGTCCGGACCGTAGGTGTGTGTCGCTGATTATGACGGAATCCGAATTGAAACGCATGTTCAGATCGCTCATACTGTTCCTTAGAGGAAAATATGGGGTGAATATTCTCAAGCGTGCAGCTTTCAGAATCCCTTTTGCGTCCCATTGGCGGATCAATTTCTGCATAGAATTGTCAAGTCTGGCATCAATGAACTCACCTGATGCGACCGCAATGCTGTCGGCCATGTGGCTTTTGACCCGTCGGGCTTTGCGTATGGATGCCGCAAGCACACGCGCAGAATCCGCATCCAGTTCGGGATTAGCATTCATCAATGAGTCGACAAGAAGATTGCGACGGGAGGACATACGTGGGGCAGAGGGATGTACAGTCACGAACAGCAGTGATTTTGACAGCATAGCCCGGTTGACCCTATCGCCATAGAACGCTCCTTCGGTGGCTATGTCTAAGTGTAACTGTGGTTTCCTCGCATCGCCTTTATAGCGACGCAGTGTCGCACCGATTGTAGATTTTCTCAATCGTATGCGCATGGAGTCTTCCTGAGACTTGAACATGATCCGTTCAGCCACAATGCGTCCTCCGATTGGGGTTATGACGGTGGTGTCAGCGGAAAACCCCGAGTTCAGGCATCCTATGCCAAATTTAAGTTCCTTGCCGCTGAATTCCATGCCTGTGACATTAGCGTAAACCGTATCTATTTTCAATGACGCTGTCAATAAGGAGTCTACGCTGATATCACCGCGTGTGAACGATGAGTTTGTGCCAAGCCGCAGTTCTGTCATGCGTGTGTACAATTCTCCCGGGAGTTTTGGCATAGACGCTCTGAACTCTTTCAGTGTGGCTTCACCGGTTAGACGTATACGATGGAAATTTTCTTTGTCAAGATAACTGCGTCGTAATGAGAATTCACTGTCGGCCCGTAGGTGTCCACTTAATTTACATGGCAACTTTTCAAGAATTACAGACGGTAACCGGCAGATATCAAGTCCACCTTTGAATGATCCGGTTATTGACGGATCTGTCAGAAGTTCGGTGAATATACCTGTCAGTTCAAATCCGACACCCTCACCGATTGCCATAAGTCTTGTAAGATCAATCATCGAGTTGTCGAGATTTTTTCCGTCTATTTCGCCTTTCGCCTTTAGGGCGAACCGGTCAAGGGCGAACCGGTCATAAGAAGCTTTACTTTCCGGTATCTCCAATTCAAATATGAATGATGGCACGGAGTCTCCCGCGATGTTAAACGGGTGTGTTAGCGAGGCACTTAAACTGATACATGCATCCGTATTTATTTTTGACAATTCCCCTTTCATTTCCTCCGGTATAAGAGCCGTCAGAGCAGACAGTGGAGTGAGAGGTAGATTTAAGCCAAAGGTTTCCACGCGTGTTTCTCCGGAAAAGTCAATCTTTGTCGAGATTTTGGCTTTGACATCCCCGAGACGTAAATTGAAATTGTCGAGTCCCACGTTATAAGGATTTTCGCGTCTCCACTCGATCGTCCCTCCTATACCGAATCCAAGATGCGTGAGATTCAGAGCCGGCAGCGACGCGTTTGTCAGTCCTTCGATCTTGATCTCGTAATTTGGCGATTTTTCTCCTTTAAGACTTGTTTTGGTCATGCACACAGCGATATCGGTAGAATCTGGTAGTGAGGTGTAGCGAACGCGCATGGAGCCTCTTATCTCGAAAGTACCGATTGAAAAGTCGGGAATGTCTATTCCCGTTTCATCCTTTTTTTCTTCTTTTTCTTTGGATGTGGGGAAAATGTCGATATTTGATGCTGAAGGGGTGGCTTGGACTATATTTATCCGCGGACTGTCAAATATGATATCGTATAGGGCTATTTTTCTGGCAGCGAGTTGCGGAATGTTGACCGCACCGTTGAAATGCCGGATATGTAATAACGAGTCGGTGTATTCCGGTATTTGTGTTTTTATTTCGGAAGGCAAGTTGTCAAAGGACTTGCTTCGTATAAAAAGGTTGTCGACATCGAGATCAAATTTTGGGAACGTGCTCCAAAAAGATATCTCAACCCGTCCGATGCTGACTTCGGCATCAAGGTACTCATTGGCATATTTTTCGACAAGGGGGGTCAGTCGTTCCGGTTTAAGGTATGATACAGCGATGGTTATAGTGATGAGCAGGATGGCGATAATCCCAATCAACGTGAATCCCAAAGCTTTGATAAACCTGACAAGTGCCGGACGTTTTTTGGGGGCGGTCTTGACTGTGTTGTTTTTCCGGTTGGTGCTTTCTTCTCCGGAATGCTGTTTATTTGATGTCGGTTCGCTCATATGCTTGTTGTGTTAATTCGGGATATCCCTCGGGCAGATATGTTGTAATGGAGGCGTACATAATGCACAACCTTTTGATGCGGTTAGAGAGACAGCCTGTTGAAAAACAATTTAAATATTTACTGTTTTTGGCTTTTGGCGTCTATTGGATCAGTGTCTTCTGGTTTTCTTGCGGTGATATGAAAACACGGTTGCCCGACTTCATATTTTACCCATATTTTCCCTTCGTCGCGCATTGACCGCAGCACTTCCGAAAGTATGCCTTTGAGATCATCGACGCTGCGAGGCATTTTTGCATTGTCTGCTATGAAAGATGCGTATGATATGTCGAAAGTCGTACCGAATTGATGGACTGACGAGTCGGTCGCATTACGGTTGCGCCTTCGCAGCCGTTTGACGGTCAGAGGTGTTCTAAGCAGACTTGTCACTTTTATCCGGTAGTCTCCGCCACCCCTTGCATCAATGCTGTCTCTGAAACGTTGGCCTATTTCCCTGAGTCTTCCGGCCGCGGCTGATACGAGATATGGGCGTGAATATATGAGCGTGTCAATAAAATAATCAGCGCATGTCGTGATTTTGACGATTGGAGTACGCAGTTTCCAATGGGAACGCGTGTCGGTCAACGGCTCGATGCCGTATTCCTCAGCTGCAGACCAATGGATGTAATTGCTGTCATTGAAACATTGCCGTAGATTTCCAAAATAGTTCACCTTTATTCGTTTGGTCGGGTCTGGCATTTCCGGTAATCTGCCGAGATACGGGCTTACGGTGTCTACTTCAAGATCGTTGACGGTTGTGAAACGCGAAATTTTTACCTCTGCGACTGCGTTTGCGCCTTTTATGCCCGGTTTGTCGGAGGGAGTACACATGACCACACATAGATATACGAAAAGACTGACAGGAAGCAGTAGCCTTAGAGTCTTGGTCAGGCTGAATCGTCTGCGTTGTTTTCGTCTGTGTGGCTGTCCCATTTGGTTTTAATGATTGATCCGGGAGAATTTATTATTAGGATGTTATTAAAGTTAGTCGTCAGGCAGCATTATTCCTGCGAATTCAAGAGCTTCATGTCGTTCGACGCATGTTCCGCATTTGCCGCAATGGTGTTCTCCACCTTTGTAACATGAATATGTATGGCTGTAGTCTACACCGAGTTCCTTTCCGCGCAAGGCTATTTCTCCTTTTGTCATCCCCGTATATGGCGCGACGAGTTTGATATTCTCGTATGTGCCGTCGGAAATAGCCGCTCCCATCGAATTTATAAATTGTGGTCGGCAATCAGGATAGATAGCGTGGTCTCCCGAATGGTTGGCGATCATGACATTTTTCAGCCCGTTGCTTTCCGCAAGTCCAGCCGCGACGGCAAGCATTATGCCGTTGCGAAACGGAACCACCGTGGAACGCATGTTTTCTTCGTCATAATTACCTTCGGGTATGTTGTCAGCACCTGATAAAAGGGAGCTTTTGAAATGTTGTCCCATGAATGAAAGATCAATCTCTATCCATTTAATCCCGAGGAGGTCACAATTCCAACGAGCGCATTCCGCTTCGCGTCTGTTATGGTTTGAACCGTATTGAAATGTAACCGCGGCGGCTATAGAGTCCGCATAGTCCCATAGCATAGTCACTGAATCCATGCCACCTGAGAGAACCAATAAAGAGTCTTTGGTCATAAAATAATTGATTAGAAATCAGAAATGAATGATGATATGAGTCGTTGGCGGGCCATGTCGAGATGTTCATCATCGCCATAGTTGGCGAAAGGATGGATAGCTATGCCTCCGCGCGGTGTGAAAATACCTTTTACTTCTATGTAGCGCGGGTCCATAAGTTCGATAAGGTCTTTCATTATTATGTTCACACAATCTTCGTGGAAATCCCCATGGTTGCGGAAACTGAAAAGATATAGTTTCAGACTCTTGCTTTCAACCATTTTTTGCCTTGGGATGTATGAAATGATTATCTTGGCAAAATCCGGTTGCCCTGTCTTCGGACAAAGCGATGTGAACTCTGGGCACGTGAAAGTTACGAGATATTCATTGTCGGGATGTTTGTTCACGAACGTCTCCAATATTTCGGGAGCATATTGAGTGGGATAATTGACCTTGCTGTCACCTAAAAGCGACACGCTGCCAAGTTCTTTTTCGGATCTCATAGTTGTAAATGGATTTAAACCGCAAATTTAAAAAGAAAATTCAACAGTGGCAAAACTTGGGTTATGCTTGTAAATGTTATCTACGGTTCCATGCCGCAATTGTTTCATCGATGATATATGAGGTGAGCAAGTGTAAACATTTGGTCGTATTTGCTTGCATTTTGTTACTAAATCTATCGGTTAAATGTTAAATCGATTGGGTTGATGCTTGATTTTAGGATTTTTTCACAAAAGGATTATTAATACTTATCTTAGAAAATGCTAATTTTGCAATCAAATAGGAGATGAATTGTAAAAAAACATTATTTTGTAATCTATGTCGTCTCCAATCAATTTCTAAGGAAGCTCAAAATGTGTAGCACACATTTTTATAATATATGACATGGTCTTATCCCCGGTGTATTCCGGTGTGGTTCTTCTATCTTTTTAGGTACAATTTTAATTAAGACGGGCGAAGCCATTTTGGATTGGTGTAAACTCGTAAAATTTATTATTTTCAATCTTAACTAATTTCGTATTACTTAACTGCAAGGTATGAAAAAGCTGTTTTTACTACTCACGGCTCTTTTCGCATTCGTTATTTCGGCTATGGCTCAGGACCAGACCGTAAGCGGATCAGTGAAAAGTGCAGACGGTGAACCCTTAATTGGCGCGACCGTACTCGGAGTCGGCACAACGATCGGTACAACTACCGATATCGACGGTAATTTTACGCTCTCGGTTCCGGTTTCTGTTAAAAAAATCCAGGTTTCTTATGTTGGCATGACCACAAAGGATGTGCTCGTAACTCCAGGGAAAATGGATATAGTGCTTGACGGATCGAATATGCTTGACGAGGTCATAACGGTGGCTTACGGAACAGCGAAACGTTCGTCTTTCACTGGTTCGGCCTCTGTTGTCGACGCTTCGGAGATCGAGGCGGTGCAGGTGACCAATCCTATTGACGCTCTTAAAGGTAAGGTGTCTGGAGTTCAGCTCAATTCCGTTTCGGGACAGCCAGGCTCTGAACCGACCGTTTTTATTCGCGGTATATCGTCGATCACAGCGGGGACATCGCCATTGGTAGTTGTCGACGGCACTCCATACGCTGGTAGTGTAAACAATATAAGCACTTTGGACATTGAGTCGATGACCGTGCTAAAAGACGCTGCGTCTGCCGCTCTATACGGTGCGCGCGGTGCTAACGGTGTCATCCTCATAACCACAAAGCGCGGCAAAGGCTCTGCAAAAGTGACTTTTGATGCAAGCTGGGGTCAGAACTCACGTGCGGTAAAAGATTACGACGTGATTACTTCGCCCGGACAATATTATGAGACTTACGGTCGTGCTGTAGGAAATTATCTCACTGATTTCGGTTTTGCTCCGGAAAGAGTGCTCGGACTGACGAATCAGCTGTTGTTTCAAAATGCCCGTCTTGACAGTAGTACCGTTATATATTCAAATCTTGGATATAACGTCTATACAGTCCCTAATGGTGAAAGCCTTCTCGTAGACGGCTATAAACTCAACCCGAATGCAACCTTGGGTCGTTTGCATAACGGTTATTGGCTTCAGCCGGACAGTTGGCGCGACGCAGCCTACAATAATGGTCTTCGTCAGGAATACAGTCTGAGCGTATCGCAGGCCAATGATCGCGGATCGTTCTATGTGTCGGCTAATTATCTGGACAACGAAGGTATTTCGGCCAATAGCGGTTACGAACGTTTCACCGGTCGTCTTTCCGCTGATCTTCAGGCAAAACCTTGGTTGAAGGTCGGTGCGAACATGAGTTATACACACCATTCGTCAAAATCGGTAGGTGATGACGGACTGGACTCTTCTTCGGGTAATATTTTTACCGTGAACAATGTCATCGCGCCTATCTATCCTCTTTACGTACGCGATGCATCAGGCAAGATCATGCGCGACGATTATGGCAACGTAATGTATGATTACGGTTATCTGTATTCCGCTCCCGGTTTGAACCGCCCTGTTTTTTCCAATGCCAACCCTCTTTCACAGAACATACTTGACGTTAACAAGTCGGAGGGCAATTCGATCTCCGCTACAGGTTTTGCGGAGATACGTTTCCTCAACGACTTCAAGTTCACGTCAAACAATACGGTTAACCTTTTTGAGACTCGCGCGACTGCTGTTAAAAATCCGTTCTATGGACAGTACGCGTCATCTAACGGTATCGTTGACAAGGAGCATGCCCGTCGTATCGATTATACTTATCAGCAGTTGTTATCATGGACCCGCATGTTCGGTGCTCATAATATAAGTGTGCTTCTCGGTCATGAAAGCTATTGGAACAAATATTCTTATCTTTATGCCGGACGTACAAATATGCTTCTTCCTGGAAACGAGGAGCTTGACGGTGCTATTTCGGAAAATGGATCTTCATCTTACACAAGTGACTACAATAATGAAGGTTGGTTCGGACGTGTGAATTACGACTATGACAGCAAATATTTCGGTAGCGTATCGTTCCGCCGCGACGCTTCGTCGCGCTTCGACCCGGAGCACCGTTGGGGTAATTTCTGGTCAGCGAGCGCTGCATGGATCATCAGCAAGGAAGAATTCTTTCAGGCTCCGTGGGTCGACATGCTTAAAATAAAAGCTTCTTATGGTGAGCAGGGTAACGACAATATCGGTAACTTCCGTTATACAAATACCTATACCATCGTCAATGCAGGCGGAAAACCGGCTGCGCTGCCCAATACGCTTGGTAACAAGAATATATCATGGGAAAAGGGTGGCAATTTCAATGCCGGTGTCGATTTCTCTTTCTTCAACGAACGTCTTACCGGTACTGTCGAGGGCTTCTATCGCAAGACATCCGACATGTTGTTCTCGTTCCCGCTTCCTCCGAGCTATGGTTACACTAACTACTACGACAATGTCGGTGATATGGCTAACAAAGGATTCGAAATCGATCTTCACGGTGTGATATTCCGAAACCGTGATATCAACTGGAGTGCGAACTTCAATCTCACATGGTATAAAAACGAGATAACAAATCTTCCGGAAGAACGTATAACCATGGAAGTTGACGGGGTTCGCGGTTACAGCAGCGGCATGTTCTTCTATGGAGAGGGTGAATCGCTCTATACTTACCGAATGAGGAAATATGCCGGTGTCGATCCGACTACTGGTAAATCGATGTGGTATCGCAATGTCAAAGGAGAAAACGGTGTCGTGACACGTGAAAAGACCGATGATTATACCAAAGCGGATTACTATCTCTGCGGGACGTCTCTTCCATCGACTTATGGCGGTTTCGGTACTTCTGTGGAAGCATACGGATTTGATTTTTCAATCAATTTCACATATCAGATCGGTGGGAAAGTCTATGACTCCTCATATGCCGGTCTTATGGCATCGCCAACGAGCAACAGCGCTGGTTACGCCATGCACAAGGATCTTCTTAACGCATGGTCTCCGGAAAATCCGAATTCAAACATCCCTCGTTTGCAATTTGACGACAATTATTCGGCTGGATCTTCCGATCGTTTCTTGACTGATGCTTCTTATTTGTCATTGCAAAATATCAACTTCGGCTATACTCTGCCAGAGAAACTGACAAAACGTGTCCATGTTGACCGCGTGCGTTTCTATATGTCGTGTGACAATGTTGCGCTTTGGAGCAAACGTCAAGGTCTTGACCCGCGTCAGTCACTGACATTCAATGATGACGATCAGTTTGTCGGATCTTCGTCTTCGGCTTACTATTCGCCTATCCGCACGATTTCCGGTGGTATAAATGTTACTTTCTAACTTAGCAGAATAATAAGACAATGAAAAATATATTTAAATCAGCCTTTTTCCTTGCTCTCGTGTCAGCAGGCATGACACTTACAGGTTGTATTGATGAGGTGCATCCTACAGATAATGTGGATCAGGGTCAGTTGGACGGACTGGCCGGCAAAGGAGAAGCTCTCATAGAGGCTATGCCGGGATTCATGGTCAATTGGAATACCCAAGGCGCTGAATGGCACGGTGATTTCGGTTATTCCTCAATGATGCATATCCGTGACTTGATGACAGGTGATATGACCACATGTGCTGCAGGATTGAACTACAATCAATGGTCCGGTTTCGAACGCGCATCAATGACAGCTTCGTTGGCTACAGCGCAATATATATGGAATTATTATACAAAGCAGATCCTTACCACTAACAAGGCGGCAGAATTCTATCATGAAGGTGTCACCGAGGACAGCGATAAGGGTGGACGTGCGGTAGCTCTCGCTTTCCGTGCCATGCTTTACCTTGATATCGCACGTTGGTATGAGTTCCTTCAGAACGAGGGTACAAGCTCGACGAACGACCATGGAAACAATGTGCTTAATCTGACCGTGCCGATCGTTACTGAGAAAACATTGGAAACCGATGCGTACAATAATCCGCGTGCGACACGTCAGCAGATGTTCGATTTCATAAAATCCGATCTTGACTACGCTGTAGCGAATATACAATATGCCCAATATTCTCAAATGGGAACGCTTCTTCCAAATTTGGCATGTGTCTATGGCCTTTACGCCCGCCTTTTCATGTGGGTAGAGAACTATTCCGAGGCGGCTAAGTATGCGGATATGGCTATTCGGGAACACGGTGGTATGGACTATTCTCTGACCGAGGATGAATGGAACAACCCGACTTCAGGCTTTAACTCTTTCGACAGCAACAGTTCCTGGATGTGGGGACTTCAATTTGAAAAGGAGAACGAATCTATTCAAACCGGTATCTGCAACTGGACATCGATGATAAGTCCTGAAGCTGTTTATGGTTATGCTTCGTTTCAGGTCGGAGCTGCTCCTGTGATCAGCGCGGATATGTATGATCGCATATCCGACACCGACTTCCGTAAACTTTCATGGATGGTTCCTGATTACAACAGCCCGCTTTTGGATAAACTGACATCTTGCCTGCCAGGAGGAGTTTACAATTTCCTCCAGGGAGTGGAAGATGGAGTTGAAGTGACAATGCCGCTCGCATGTCTTAAATTCCGCCCGGGATTCGGTTCTTATGATGAGTTCAGCGTTGGATCGTCGGTTGCGGTTCCCATCATGCGTCTCGAGGAGATGTTGTTTATAAAATTTGAGGCTGTCGCACACACTTCGGGTGACATCAGCGAATTCAAGCAGTGGATGACAGATTATCGCGATCCTAATTATGCTACGACTGCGGCATCGATTGACGATATGGTCGAGGAAATCGTATTCCAGAAACGTGTCGAACTTTGGGGCGAGGGTCACACACTCTTCGATATCAAACGTTTGAACTATTCCGTGACACGCAGATATGACGGAACCAACTTCCGTAACGAAACTGCGTTCAACACTGTCGGGCGTCCCGCTTGGATGAATATGGTTTTTGTGCAGACCGAGGGCAACAGCAACAGTGCCATGAAGGATTGGAATAATCCGGAATTTGCGTCTCTTTTCAATAATTGAAAAAAGTCATAAGACTGATTCAAGATAGAATCGGTTAATAATACGAACAGGTATTCCGTTATCCGGAATGCCTGTTCGTCGTTTTATGGTTCATTCCTATCGTGTCCTGGTGTCATTGAGACTGGTTTTTCGTATTTTTACGGTTTGATTTTTTTAGATGATTTACCACTCGGTTTTGAGCCGCGGTGTATTAGACACCATTTTATAATTTATTCTTAATATTATGACTTTTCAAATTTATGTCGGAAAAAGAGAAAACAGTCGTGGGGAAGTGGAGTTGTCGTTGCGTTTCCGTTGCGGCCGAGTCGATCAGCAGGCCACAGCGAATATATGGATAGCTCCAGGGTTGTTGACGGAGGAGATATATGTGTCGGAAAAGGGTAGAAGATCACGACGGACGACAATACCGGACGATATGCCGGAACTGAAAGATCTTATGGGACAGATGATATCGTATATCGAGGACTGTTTTATGTTTTCGCGTCGTCGGGGAGTGACGCGTGGATGGTTGGCCGATATCATAGATCGTTTTCATGAGAAGGAAGCTCCCGGAAGAATCGCGGAGCGTAAGGATGTTCTCGGGCTTATTGATGAATTTTTAGACTCTACGTGTAGGTTGGAATCATCGTGCAGCCGTACGGAGGCTTATTCGCTGTTACGTCGTTCGGTTGCCCGTTTCGAGGAATTCAGAAGGATAAAGCTGCCACGATTCAAACTTACGGTTTCATGTCTGAATGATGTTTGTCTTAAAGAATTTGAAATTTTTATGCGCAAGGAGCATTTTTGGGTCGGAAGATATCCGCTGATCGTTTCCAGTCCGGATTGTACGGGACGGACGAGAGCTAAGAGTCAAAATACGGTCAATGATAGGCTTAAGCTCCTGAAAGCGGTCATGAATTGGGCCGTAAGGACACGACGTATACCATACAATCCTTTTGATAATTTCGTAAAAGGGCAGAATGTTTACGGAACTCCGGTCTATCTTTCGATTGACGAACGTCGTAAGATCGAGCGTCTGAACCTGTCGCGTTGTCCACGTCTGGAGTTGCAACGCGACATTTTTATATTCCAATGCTGTGTCGGATGCCGCGTGTCAGATCTTGAAAAACTAACGAAGAGTAACATTGTTGACGGAGAGCTAAATTATGTGGCGCGTAAGACTCGTGAAGGCCGACCGTTGACGATCAGAGTGCCGCTTAACAGTACCGCGCAGAAAATACTTGATCGTTATAGTGATAGCGGAGGCGAATCGTTGTTTCCAAAGATCTATTCCCGTGTTGGATATAACAATTCTATAAAACGTATAATGCGTTTGGCCGGTGTCACAAGGAAAGTGTTGGTTATAAACCCTTTGACCCGGGAATCGGAAAGCCACCAGATATGTGAGGTGGCAAGTTCCCATATAGCGCGCAGGACTTTTATAGGGAATATATATAAGAAATTCAAGGATCAGGGACTGGTAAGCGAACTGAGCGGTCATTCGCCTGGCAGCCGTGCATTCGCGCGTTACAGGGAGATAGATTTGGATATGAAGCGGGAGATGGTCAGGGCTATTGATTGATTTATGAATGCCATTTGTGCGTCAGTGCCGTTCACGCTTGCTTGATACAAGAACGATCACTGCGCATATAATCAGAATTATACCTACTGATGCCCTGAATGTCAGTATCTCTCCGAAAAGAGCAACCCCGAACATAACTCCGGTTATCGGCTCGAGCGCACCGAGAATGGATACAGGTACGGAGCCTATACATTGAATAGAAACGGCCACTGTCATCAATGATACTATTGTGGGCACAATGGAGATGCCTAATATACAAGCCCAGGGCAGTGATCCTTCAGGGACCGCTTGTACTGTGGTAAACAGATCGGTCCGCACCGCAAAGACTATCATACCGAAGACCAATGAGTAGAATGTCAGTGTCGACCCGGACAGATGGCGTATGCGGCTTTTGTTGATCATCACCATATAGACAGCGTAGGCCAATGACGAAAGGATAACCAATGTGACACCGGTGGCCGTGACATGGGCGCCTTCACCGGGATTGCATAGGAAGATCACTCCCGCCAGGCAGATTGCGATGGATATAACGGTCCATCGTGATATTTTCTCCCTGAAGAACGTCCATAGGATCAAGGCGATGAATACCGGTTCGACGAAAAGAAGTGTCGATGCGAGTCCGACATCCATGTAATTGTAAGATTCGAACAGAAGCACCGAAGACAACGCGAAAAATATCCCCAAAAGTATCATTAGCGGTGTGTCGCGCTGGGACAGTTTGAAACTTTCACCGCGTAGCCACATTATAAGCCCCAGTATGATAGCAGCGAATGTGTATCGGTAAAAAAGAACCGATGACACGTCCATGCCCGCTTCATAGAGGGGAACAGCGAAAAGAGGATTGGTTCCATAACTTACAGCGGCGACGGCTCCAAGGATATATCCTTTGGTGGTAAGTGTCATTGTGAAGAGTGTTTAAATCTGATAAAGTGTTTCAACTTTTCATAAACGGAAGTAACAGCTCGTTGAGTTGGTCATACTCGACAAGAAAACCGTCGTGGCCGAAAGGTGATCGGATCTCTCCATAAACGGCTCCTGGAATTTTTTCGCAGAGTTCACGCATCTCTTTTGGTGGAAACACAATGTCTGTCTCAAGACCGATCACAAGCGTGCGCGCTTTGATACGTTTAAGAGCCGCGTCAAGGCCTCCGCGTCCACGTCCGACATCATGTGTGTCGAAGGCGTTGAGTATGGCATAGTAGGAGTAGGCATCGAACCGTCGACATAACTTTTCACCCTGGTATCTTTGATAGCTTGCGGCACGGTGGACGGGTGGTAGTTCTTCAATGTCTTTTTGGGTGAGGTTATAGCCGTAATATCCACGATAGCTCAGCAATCCTATTGCACGGGCTGCTGCAAGACCATTGCGTCCGGCCTGTGGATCCGGATTTCCGAATGTCGGATCGGCCTCTATACACATACGCATCGTCTCGTCTATTCCTATGGTCCATGGGGTGGCGATCGCGTCTGTCGCCATGAGTGCGAGACGGTCGAAGCGTTCGGGTTCCATCACGGCCCATTCGATCGCTTGGAATCCACCGACTGAACATCCCACAAGGGTATGTATACGTGTTATCCCGAGTGCGTCGGCAAGAATTCGGTGGGCATTGACTATGTCACGTATTGTATATGGCGGAAAGTCCTTGTAATATGGACTTCCTGTCGCGGGGTTGTCGTGTAGTGGAGCTGTGGTTCCGTAAGGTGAGCCAAGGATGTTTGCACATATAACATAGTTGTCGGCCGGATCAAGGAATTTTCCTTCCTCCACCGTGTGTGGCCACCAGTCTTTTACGTCGCTGTTGGCTGTAAGGGCATGGCAGACCCAGACGACATTGCTCATGTCTGAATTAGGTGTTCCGTACGTGTGATATGCTATATGCAGATCCGCTAATTCTCCTCCGAGTTCGAGGGCGAAAGGTTTGTTGTGATGATAATGATTGACCATTTTGGGGAATAATGCTTTTGAGCGGTGGCAAAGATAAGCATTTTTCCGAAATAAGTGTCCTGTATGGCGGATGCTATCGTAAAGAATTTATAGGGTCAGCCCGTCACTTGCCACTGTAAGCTAAAACCCGACATTATATTTTGTGAGCAAGGCGACTGGATCATAGGACTTTTTGGCAAGACGTAGTCTAGGGTCGCCAACATCTTCTTCGCGATTTATATACAGGAGTTCCGGGTGACGGTCAAGCATCATGGAGGCGAACATTTTGTTTATTGTCTCACCGGCCCCGGAGATCTCATGGTTCATTTTTTCGATGTGTATATAGAGTGTATCACCTATGATTTCTCCGAGAGTGAAGGCCACTATTCCGTCAGTCGGAGTCGAAAGCACAGCTCCTTCAAATCCGTATGTTTCCGGAGATTCGAGCACTTTCATCACCTGTGAGCGTTCGATGTCTGCTATGGCTGGTTTGGAGATAGGCAGGTGTATTGAGAGAAAAAAATCTTTCACATAGGGACGCATTTCCGGAGTCAGTTCACGAAAATCGTATTCCGGATTATCTGAAATGAAGCGGTTGATATGGTTGCGTTTCTTTCCTAATTTTTTCCCTCTTAAAGTAGCGAGAGCATGGGCGTCATAAAGGTAATCGCTCCAATCATCGAGGGCCTTTATGTTTCGCGCTCCGAGATTCCTAAATTGAGGAATATATGCATCAGGGACTGCCGAGAAGATCAGATCGTGTTTTTCCCGGTGACAATATTTTTTTAATAGAGCGACCGACTCTTCGAGCCCCATGTTTCCAATCGGGGTCGAAAAAGCCGGTCGACTTACATCATCTTCGGTGACGCCTTTTATGAAGAGCGTATCGTTGTATATACAGTAACTGTAGTCGAAATAATCGATCCACATAAATGTTCCGCCTACGGTAAAATCGCATGTCCGGCATGACGACAGCTCAAAGAACGGACGCAGAGCCGGAATGTCGTCAAGCGTGAGGGGCTTGAAGTTTAATGCGGTTTTGCAGTGCAGGGCTTTTGTGCATATCAGGGTGCTTTCTCCTGTGGACTGAGGCGTTATCATAGCTGAGACATCTTGTTTCTATGATTAACACCATGTCGGGGAGCGAGGTTCACCCCGATGTCGATTTACTGACGGCCAGAAGTGGCGACCTCACGGGCGATCTTCGAGACGAGGCCTTGCAGCACTTTGCCGGGGCCAAGTTCGATGAACTCGTCGGCACCATCGGCAACCATGTTTTGTACGCTTTGGGTCCAACGTACTGGTGCGGTGAGTTGTGCGACGAGATTGGCTTTGATCTCTGCTGGGTCTGTATGTGGTTTTGCGTCCACGTTTTGGTAGACGGGTACCGACGGTTGGTGGAATTCGGTTTTTTCGATCGCTTCAGCGAGTTCGGCACGGGCGGGTTCCATGCATGGAGAGTGGAAAGCTCCACCGACCTTAAGACGCATTGCGCGTTTTGCACCGGCTTCTTTCAGTTTCTCGCAAGCCGCGTCGATCGCATCTTCCTCTCCGGAAATTACGATCTGTCCAGGGCAGTTATAGTTGGCGCAAACGACAACACCCGGAATGGATGCGCAGATTTCCTCTACTTTTTCGTCGGGGAGTGCGATCACCGCAGCCATAGTGGACGGTTTGAGTTCACATGCTTTCTGCATAGCCTGGGCACGGGCTGAAACAAGGCGGACACCGTCTTCAAAGTTGAGCGCACCGGCTGCTACAAGAGCGGAAAATTCACCCAAAGAGTGGCCGGCTACCATGGCAGGATCGAATTCTTCGCCCATGGTTTTGGCAAGAATCACTGAGTGGAGGAAAATGGCTGGCTGTGTTACCTTTGTCTGCCGAAGATCCTCGTCGGTGCCTTCAAACATGAGGTCTGTAATGCGGAATCCAAGAATTTCGTTGGCTTTCTCAAACATTTCTTTGGCAACCTCATTGCTTTCATATAGGTCTTTGCCCATTCCTACGAATTGGGCCCCCTGACCGGGGAATACAAATGCTTTCATAGAAATTTCTATTATATTAATTTTCTAAATAATATGCTATGAACATCGGATCGAAATCGTAAAACCACTTATCGTTACTATGTAAAAATAATTTGATGCGGTTTGATCAGGTGTGTTAATTTGTTATCGGACTGCAAAGTTACGCTTTTTCTGTATAATTTTAAGGTTCAAAAACTATTTTTAACTTATGCGTTTTCTACTGGAGCTTATTTTAAACGGTTGCACACTGAAAAAATAACTAACTTTGCAGAATAGTGGTGAACTCAGGTTCTCAAATTTCAGACTTTAACCATTAATTGTTCTAATAAAATCAATGCTGCCTTGTATTTTCAATCTCGGTACAGGCGAGATAATAGTCATACTCATAGCGTTTCTTCTGCTGTTTGGAGCGAAACGCATACCTGAACTTGCCAGAAGTCTCGGAAAAGGTATCACTTCTTTTAAGCAGGGGATTAACGATACTGTTAGCCAGATAAACAATACCGATATACAAAACGACACACCTGCAGATAAAGATCGGAAGTGAGTGCTGAAATGGGATTTTGGGAGCATGCCGAAGCTCTACGAGGGGTCTTGCTCCGGATGGTGGCTTTTTTGGCTGTGCTGACAGTTGTCTTGTTTGCTGCCATGCCCAGTATATTTGATTCGGTGATTCTTGCTCCTTGTCATGGCGACTTCGTCACATACCAATGGCTTGATAAAATTTCGGAAGCGAGCTCTTTGTCGGATACCGGTGGAGAAAGATTTGAAGTTCACCTTGTGAATATCCGTCTTGCATCGCAGTTTTTCATCCATACAACCACTGCGTTCTGGCTTGCGGTAGTTATATCTTTCCCGGTTTGTGTATATATGCTTTGGGGATTTGTGTCACCGGGGCTATATGAAGAAGAAAAGCGTGGAATCCGTTGGGCTTTTCTCGCTGGAAACTTAATGTTCTTTTTAGGAGTGGCCACAGGCTATTTCCTTGTATTTCCTCTTACTCTCCGTTTTTTGGCGGACTATCAGTTGAGTGCGCTCATTCCGAATCAAATTTCACTTGATTCTTATATGGATAATTTCCTTGCATTGATTCTTGTGATGGGAATAGTGTTCGAACTGCCTCTCGTCACATGGATTGTAGGGAAAACAGGTGTACTGACGCGTGGTGTGTTCACGCGTTACAGACGGCATGCTGTCGTCGTGTTGCTGATAGCCGCTGCTGTCATTACTCCGACCGGTGATCCGTTTACATTGACCGTGGTGTTTCTTCCGTTATATATTTTATGGGAGTTATCGGCTTTCTCTCTTCCGCATGGTCATGATACAATAAATACGTCACAAAATATAATTCAATGAAAATAGGCATTATAGTGGCCATGCAGAAAGAGCAGGCCTTGATACTTCCGCTTTTGTCGCGGAGTACGATCGTCGATATGGGAAATGTCACCTATCACTGTGGGTGGATAGGTGAAAATTCTGTCGCTGTGATGCAATGCGGCATAGGTAAAGTTAACGCTGCCATTGGTACTGTCAGTCTCATCGACGCTTTCAAGCCTGACCTGATAATAAATACCGGTGTGGCGGCTGGTGGCGGTGATATGGTCTCAGTTATGGATATGGTTGTGGCCGATCGTCTTGTTCATCATGATTTTTGGTGCATAGGAGAAGAATGGGGACGTGTGCCCGGATGCCCTAAGTTTTTTCAGGCTGTGATGCCTGAGCTGCAAGAGACCGATGGTGTGAGAAAGGGGCTTATCGCTTCCGGAGAACTTTTTATCAGTTCCAAAGAGGAGATAGAAAATATACGTTCGCATTTTCCTGACGTGATGGCGGTGGATATGGAATCGGCCGCTATAGCCCAAGTGTGTACGGTGCGTGGTGTGCCTTTCATGTGTATGCGAGTTATCAGTGATACTCCGTGGTGTTCACACGACAATTCACGCCAATATGAGGATTTCTGGGAGGAGGCTCCCCAGAAATCATTTGCAGTCGTCAGGGAAATATTGTCGTCGTTGTAGTCACATGGTTTGACTATATCATTTCGGACTGTAATTTTTGTAGTTTCTGTTAAAGACGTATATGATGGATAAAATTCCGAGTTTTACAATAGACCATAATCGACTGATGCGGGGTGTTTATGTCTCGCGACGTGATATTACCCCTTCCGGTGACATGCTCACCACTTTTGATATACGCATGACTGAACCTAACAGGCAAAAAGCATTGAGCCCTGACGCTCTACACGCCATGGAGCATCTTGCCGCTACGTTTCTTCGCAATCATCCGGTGTGGAAAGACCGGGTGGTATATTGGGGGCCTATGGGGTGCTGTACGGGAAATTATCTGATATTGCAAGGAGCTTTGGATGCACTGGAAATAGTTCCACTCATAAAGGAGACTATGGAGTTTGTCGCTAATTTTGACGGAGAAATTCCAGGTGCCACTCCGCGCGATTGCGGTAACTATTCGTTTATGAATCTTGAAGAGGCGCGACGGGTAGCCGGAAAGTATATTGAAGAGGTCTTGGTTGATATCAAACCGGAAAATTTAGAATATCCGACTGACAATGAAGGATCTTCAGGGTATAAAGGGTAAATATTATATAGCAGGTCTTATCGAGGAAGGTGAGCACGAGCAGCAGGATTTTAAATTCGCGATTTCCGATGCCCGCAAGATTGCCCGTACTGTTTCGGCTTTCGCTAACCGGGATGGTGGCCGACTACTCGTCGGTGTAAAGGATAATGGGATGATTGCAGGTGTGCGCAACGAGGAGGATATATATATAATCGAACAGGCCGCTTCTATGTACTGCTCTCCGCCACAGAAGATCCAGGTGGCGGCATTCAAGACTGACGGGGATAAACTGGTGTTGCGCATAGAGATCGGACAGGCTGACAGGCGGCCAGTCGTCGTGCTTGAAGCAGACGGATCGCGTCGTGCGTATTATCGGGTCAAAGATGAGAACATCGTAGCTCCATCTCTTATGGTTCGTGCTTGGATTGCGTGCAGTAAGGAAACAGGGACTCTGTTGCCTCTTTTCGATAGGGAGCGAAAGTTACTCTCGATGATAGAGAAGGCCGCGGTTAGAATCGATGATTTTATGCTTGCGGCAAGAGTGTCTAAGGTTTCCGCTGAAGAGACTATAATCCGGTTATATTCGATGAGGCTTATTGACTTTGAGTATAACGGGCGGGAATTTTTGATTGTGGGTAAAGACGTGAATTAAACGGGTGTTTTATGAAGGGGATCTTATGGATAAAATATATAACGGAACGTACAGCCATGTCGGCTGTACGTTCCGTTATATAATTGATGAAAGTATTTTTAAGTTCTTCTGTGTGGATTATAGGCGTGCTTTGATTGCTTCTGTTTCTTTTTCATAGCCCGGTTTTGCGAGAAGAGCGAACATGTTGCGTTTGTATGCTTCCACTCCCGGTTGGTTGAATGGATTGACATCAAGGATATAGCCACTGATGCCGCAGGCTTTTTCAAAGAAATAGATGAGCTGGCCGAGGTATTTCTCCTCGAGAGTCGGGATAGTGATAAGTATATTAGGTACTCCTCCGTCTATATGTGCCAGACGTGTTCCCAGTTCTGCCATTTTATTTACTTCGTCGATTCGTTTGCCTGCGATATAGTTCAGTCCGTCAAGGTTGGCTTCGTCAGCCGGGATGAGTTTTTCGTGTTTGGATTCACGTACGGAGATTACGGTTTCGAAAATAGTGCGTTCACCTTCCTGGATCCATTGTCCCATAGAGTGGAGGTCTGTGGAGTTATCGACTGCTGCTGGGAAGATTCCTTTGTTGTCTTTTCCTTCGCTCTCTCCGTAGAGCTGCTTCCACCATTCACCAAAGAAATGAAGTTTTGGATTGTAATTGACCAATATTTCAGTTTTCTTTCCGGCATTATAGAGTGCGTTGCGGGTTTGGGCGTATAACAGTGAAGCGTTGTTACGGTCAGCGGAGTTGGTCATTTTTTCCATCTCTGCGGCTCCATCGATCAGTGCGCGGATGTCAAAACCGGCTACCGCTATAGGAAGAAGACCGACAGGGGTCAGTACGGAGAAGCGTCCACCGACATTGTCAGCGATGACAAAAGTCTTATAGCCTTCTTCTGTGGCGAGACGACGTAGCGCGCCTCGTTGAGCGTCGGTTATTGCGACGATCCTTTTTCTGGCTTCTTCAAGGCCAAGTTGTTTTTCGAGTTGTTCTTTTAACAGACGGAATGCGATGGCCGGTTCTGTAGTCGTTCCGCTTTTGGAGATAACGATTATACCGAAACGTTTGTCTTTCAAATAGTCCTGTAGTTCATACAGATAGTCTTCACCTATGTTTTGTCCTGCAAAAAGGACTTTGGGATTTCCATTTTGTGTCGGACGGTAAGCTGCAAAACTGTCACTCAGAGCTTCGATGACGGCTTTTGCTCCAAGATATGAACCTCCGATTCCGATTGCGACAACAGTGTCGCAGTCCTGACGGAGAGATTCGGCTGTAGCGATTATGTCGTCAAGCAGGGCGTCGGTTGTTTCGGTGGGTAGATTGACCCATCCGAGGAAATCACTTCCGGCTCCCGTGCCATTAAGTACTTGCTCAAGACCGTTTGCTGCTACTGAATCGAGCTTGTTGATGTCTTCGTTGCTCACTGTTCCGAGCACGTCTTTAATGTCAACGGTTAAAGTCTTCATGCTATTTGCGTTTTAGTTTGATTGTCTGGTATTTATATTTTCAGATGGCTCAAATGAACCATTTCCCGAGGGCGCGTATGGATCTTTCAGCATTGGCGTGTCGATAAAGGATGTCATACACAGCGTCGAGTATGGGCATTTCTACGCCATATTTTTTATTTATCTCTTTGACGCATTTTGTGCCGTAGTATCCTTCGGCTGTCTGTTCCATTTCCATTCGCGCAGTCGAGACGGAGTATCCTTTCCCGATTATCGAGCCGAAATTATGATTGCGTGAAAAACGGGAATAGGCCGTCACAAGAAGGTCACCGAGATAAACAGAGTCACAGATACAGCGTGGGCGCGGACACACCTCGTCGACGAAGCGTTCCATTTCCCGGATAGCGTTACTTACGAGCATGGCCAAAAGATTGTCACCGCCTTTCATGCCGTGGACTATTCCTGCCGCTATTGAATAGACATTCTTAAGCACGGCTGCGTATTCGATTCCTTCAACGTCGCTTGACGGTATGACGCGTGTATTGGGTGACACAAGACGAGAGCTGAACTCTTCGGCGCATACAACGTCATGGCATCCGACAGTAAGAAAACTTGGTCGGTCGAGAGCCACCTCCTCGGCATGGCACGGACCGGATATGACCAACGTGCGATCCGGTTTGACTCCGAAATGATGCATTACGAAATCCGAAATAATTTCGTTGTCACCCGGGACTATGCCTTTGACCGCTGATATCACATATTTGTCAGAGATATCTACATTTATTTTGTTGATATGCGTCTTGAAATAAGGTGACGGCATGACCATAAGAAGCGTGTCTGCCTGCGAACACACATAGTTTATGTCGCTTGAAAATTCAATCCGTGACACATCAAACTGGACGTCGGTCAAATACGCGGGATTATGGCCAAGCTTCTTGAAATCCTCTATACGGTCGTCGCGACGCATATACCAAAGAATGGAGTCGCAATTGCGCAGGAGTAGTTTGGCGAGTGCTGTGGCCCAGCTTCCGCCTCCCATTATCGCTATTTTGTTAAAAGCCATGTCTGCTTTGACTGAGGTTAGTTCTCTTTATTGGATGCGGATGCGATCCATTGTTCGATAGTCTCGACAATAGGGGCTTTGAGGCCGAGTTTGAATTTTTTATTTATGCCACAAAGTTCTTGATGGAGTTTTCCGGCCGATTGAGCGGCAAGCTGTTCGATTGTGTTGACTCCTGCTTTATAAAGCGGAGCTATCCATTCTTTATTTACGCCCAGGGCTGTGAAAGCATCTTCTTTGTCGCGGCGCTGTGTCTTTTCGGGACGCATCTGTGGGAAGAAAAGCACCTCCTGTATAGTTGTCTGTCCTGTCATAAGCATTACGAGACGGTCCATGCCTATACCCATGCCTGATGTGGGAGGCATTCCGTATTCGAGCGCGCGTATAAAGTCTCGGTCGATGATCATGGCCTCGTCATCTCCTTTTTCGGACAGTTTCATCTGTTCTACAAAACGTTCATATTGATCGATCGGGTCGTTGAGCTCCGAATAAGCGTTGGCAAGCTCTTTTCCGTTGACCATCAATTCGAAACGTTCGGTCAATTCCGGGTTTTCACGATGACGTTTTGTCAGTGGTGACATTTCGATCGGATAGTCTATGATAAATGTGGGCTGTATGTATGACCCTTCGCATTTTTCTCCGAATATTTCGTCGATAAGTTTGCCTTTGCCCATGGTTTCGTCAACTTCGATACCGAGAGATTCAGCCGCATTGCGAAGTTGTTCTTCGCTCATTCCCGTGATGTCGATACCGGTGTGTTCTTTGATGGCGTCAGTCATTGTTATACGACGGTATGGAGCTTTGAAATCTATGATGTTGTCACCGACTTTGACTTGAGTTGTGCCGTTGACGTCAAGACATATTTTCTCAAGCATCTTTTCCGTGTAATCCATCATCCAGTTGTAGTCCTTGTAGGCGACATATATCTCCATACATGTGAATTCTGGATTGTGAGTACGGTCCATTCCTTCGTTACGGAAGTTCTTCGAAAATTCGTATACGCCTTCGAATCCTCCGACGATGAGACGTTTGAGATATAGTTCGTCTGCGATACGTAGATATAGAGGAATATCAAGGGCGTTGTGGTGGGTTATGAAAGGACGTGCGGCAGCACCTCCCGGTATTGATTGAAGGATCGGTGTTTCCACTTCCATATAACCGGATGCGTTGAAATAGTCGCGCATCGAGGTGTAGACCTTATTTCTTTTGATGAATATGTCTTTTACACCGTCGTTTACGACAAGGTCTACATACCGGCGACGATAACGCAATTCAGGGTCGTCGAACGCGTCGTATGTCACCCCGTCTTTGACTTTGACAATGGGTAGAGGACGCAGTGACTTGCCGAGTACGACAAGTTCCTGTGCGTGAACGGAAATCTCTCCTGTCTGTGTGCGGAATACGTAGCCGTTGATACCGACGAAATCACCGATGTCAAGCAGTTTTTTGAACACTACATTATAAAGATCTTTGTCTTCATCCGGACAAATTTCGTCGCGGTTGATGTATATCTGTATACGGCCGTGGGAATCCTGTAGCTCAAGGAAGGAGGCCTTGCCCATTATCCGTCGGCCCATTATTCGTCCCGCTACCGAAACGGTCTGTTTGGGCGCATTGTCGTCAAATGATTCCTTTATGTCGTCAGAGTAAGCGTTGACGGGAAATTCGGCTGCGGGAAACGGTTCGATGCCGCGTCTGCGCATTTCATCGAGACTTGCGCGTCTCACTATCTCTTGTTCGCTGAGTTCAAGGATGTTCATATGGATTGATGATCTTATATTATAAGTAGGTGTTTGAGTATTCAGATTTCTGCCTGTAAAGCGGAAATAATTGCAAAATTACGGAATTTTTCAACTATGCCCAACAAATTAGGCTCCAAAACGAGGAGCCTAATGTTAAAAACGGTAAAAGGTTAAACGGGTTCTAAATCTTGTTTTTGTCAGCTTCGTGTAACATTCAGTCCGGTCTTGGATAGGGACATGTCGACAAATCTTGCGTTCTGACGCATTTGGTTTGAATTTAGAATTTGTTTTATTCTGGCTGACGCTTCCGGATCTTTCGCTATCATATATAGATATCCGCCTCCACCGGCTCCGGGCAGTTTGTAACCGAGACACAAATCGTCGATCAGGTGTGCAAGGCGTTCTACGTCGGGAGGATTTGTGCCTCTGTCGAGTGCGATGTTTTGTGTCCAAGTCTTACGTACGAGCTCTCCTACACGATTGAAACTGCAGCGCTGTATGGCATCGAACATCTCAGTTGTATGGGCTTTCATTTCCCGTAACAGTCTCAGTTGTTTCCCTTCATTTAAAAACATGTGGCGGACGATTTCGGCAAGTATGTCTTTGGCTGTACGCGTAATTCCCGTGTAGTAAAGCAAATGGCATGGGGCATATTCCGGACTTGTGAATACGGTGTCTGGCAACCAATGTACGACAGGACTTTGGTCGAAACCTTTGCTGCTTTGCAATAGTTTCAATCCTCCGATGACGCCTCCGAATTGGTCTTGCCATCCGCCTCCGGTTGTAAGGAGCTGTTCCAAAACAAGTGTGCGACGGCAGATCTCGTTTTTGTCCCATGCGAGGCTGCAGAAGTCATTGAGTGCTCCCAATACGGTTGCAGCGAGAATGCTGCTTGTTCCAAGACCGCTACCGGCTGGAATCGCAGAAAATAATGTTATTTCAAGGCCGGAACCGAATTCTTTAAGCTGAGAGCGAAGATCGGGATAGGATATCGGGCAGAAATCCGGATGGAATCCGGCAAGGGCGAGAGCGGCTTTGGGGATTGAGAAGGGGCTTCCTACCCGGTGGAAATCGCGTATCGATTCGAAATTTTCGATTCTTTCCTCCGCTCCGAGATCGATACTGCGGCAAATGATGTGGTATTCGCTACATGGGCGTATGTATGCCTGCAATGGTGGTTGGCCGTTTAGTTCGATAGCGAAGTTGATCACGTTGCCTCCTTCCAAAAGACAGTAGGGAGGGGTGTCGGTCCATCCTCCGGCTATATCTATACGCACCGGAGAGCGGCTCCATACGATTTGGTCGGAACAGACGTCCCTTTTGGGTAGTTCCTTATGTTCGAGTATCGTTCGTGTCAGTCCTTCCCGCAGTAGGGAAAATGCCTTTCTCTCGTATGTGCCGGATTCATCTATGCCGTTGAGCCGTGAGACTTCGGCTCTGAACATGGCGTCGCTGATCCGTTTTATCAGATTTTCATTCTCGGCTATTGGTCGGGGGAGAGGGATTGATTCGGCCGCAAACGCGTTGGCGGCTTCAAGAAGATCGCTTTGGTAGAACACGCTGTGCGGATGGTTGTCGGCAAGGGCTTTGCGATTGGCTTTGAGGAATGCTTTGCGTTGTTGCACAAGTCTATCGAGCCGGGCTATGTCTGAGATATGTTCCGCGCTTAACATCCGGTATCCAGGAAATTCCGTAATGCCGGCAAGCATGGATTTTATGATGTCGCCAATTTCGGCTTGGTCATGGACGATCGGATAACGCGGTCGTTTCTGCTCTTCTCCAGCAAATTTGTCATCGATATTATATACTCTTACGGTATATGCATCTGATTCGACAGGGACTATATCGATACATTGTCCAGGTTTGAGGCTAATCCGCCAGTCGTTTTGCGGGATCCCGGTTATTATGTGGTCGGATGTGAGTTCCCATCCGCTTGCTATATGGCTGTTTTCGATCCAGATGTTAGTATTGCCCTGTCCGAATTTGATGTCGACTATGGCATTCTGCACAAATATGGATGGATGCGGTTTCCTGTCCCGATGCATGATTTCCCGTTGATCGTTGACAAGATTCTGGATAGCAAGTGTCGATGAGATCATTTCGCGACCGGTTCCGTAATGATAGAATTCACCTTCGGGTAGGGGGATTATTGCCACAGTCAATTTGCTGAGTTCCGAGTCTTGTATTTCCGGATCAGTGCCGAGTGAGCGGCCGAAGTCGGAATATAGGTCATATTCGCGAAGTGAACCGTCGGGATTGTGCGAACGTTTTCGCAGCATTTCAACCGCACGGTCGCTTAATAGCCAAATGCCTATGTCTGTAAGGTAATAGCCGGTTTGAAGAAGCGAGTTTAACTTGTCGACGGACGGCTTTTGAAGCATCCGCTTGAGGGTGGATGGTGACGATTGGTCGCTATAGAATACACCGTGATTTTTTGCGATGGATGCGTCGAGCCAAAGGCCGTAACAGACCACATCCGCATCGGGGACGGGAGGCAATTGTGAAGAGGCACGGATATATACGTCTCCACTAACCACCATTGTGTGGATCGATTGAGGCGCGAGACGCATTATCCTTTCATAGAGCGGCAGTTGCAGATCCAGCAATGTCTGCGTCAGTGACTGTCCGCGTTCCCATCTGAAAATGGGTATGGGGGTGAGAATTTTGCCGGATGGGGCGTATGATGGTAGTCTGCGGCTTTGTCCTCCGGCGTGAATTATGATTTTTTTTTCTTTTGACAGCCACTCCGGGAGATCATCGGACATGGACTTGTCTGCACGATGACATTCTTCAAGTATCCATGTCGTGCCGCCTCCGCTTCCGAGTCTATGGCCGACGGGATCTGATGTGCAGAAATATTCTGCCTTGGATAGTCCGGTTATGTCATGGAAACAACCTACAAGATTCGGAGGGAGCGATAAAAGTTTTTTCGTCATGGCTATTGTTTTCTTGGATTGGATGTTTTTTCAAATGATATTGGAGTTGCGACGGTTATATGCCCTGCATCCATAGGCGGTTATGACAATGAAACAAACCAGTGGTATGATAAAAGACAGGTTTGTGGCAGGCAGTCCTGCTGCGGAAATGCCAGAATCTATCACGAGTGCCTGTAGAGGAGGGAAGACCGAGCCGCCAAGGATAGACATTATCAGTCCGGCGCTTCCGAATTTCACATTGTCGCCGAGACCGCGTAGCGCGATTCCGTAGATTGTTGGGAACATCAGCGACATGCAAGCGCTGATTCCGACGAGACAATATATTCCCGATCTGTCCGTAAGTACGATAGCTCCGGCTGTTAGCAGTGTTCCGAGAAGACCGAGTATGGAAAGGAGGCGTCCAGGTGCGATGTATTTTAGAAACCACGTGCATATAAAGCGGCTGCATGTGAAGAAGACCATTGCGGCTATGTTGTATTTTTGCGATAGGATTTCTGCGCTTTGTTCGTCCATTCCCTCGGACATGAAAACATGTGTTCCGTATTGGATGATGAATGTCCAGCACATGACTTGTGCGCCAACATAAAAAAACTGAGCTATCACGCCTTCACGATAATTTTTTATGTTCGCAAGCTCTTTTATCGCTGTTGACAGTTTTTTCTCGGAACGTGAATCACCGGCTTTTGGTGTTTTCATGAAACGGACGATGAGCAATAAGAGCAGGATTATAGCTCCGATGTAAATATATGGTTGTATCAATACCCATAGATCCTCGTTTTTGACAGCCTCGAATTCTTCGGGAGTCAGCGTGCCTCTCGCTGCTGAGTCCATTGGATTGAGCTTGGCCTGAACGAATTGCATTGCGACATACATTCCAGCCAACGCGCCTATCGGATTGAATGCCTGTGCGAGATTGAGCCGTCGTGTGGCAGTCTCTTCCGGCCCCATACAATAGATGTAAGGGTTGCAGCTCGTTTCAAGGAATGACAGTCCGCAGGTCATTATAAAATATGCGAGCAGGAAAGGAAAGTATATGCCTGTCATCTGTGCGGGAATGAACAGAAATGCTCCGGCAGCGTATAATGAGAGGCCGAGTATGACACCGGCTTTATAGGAATAACGCTGTATGAACAGAGCGGCTGGAAACGCCATGCAGAAATATCCCAAATAAAAAGCGACCTGGACCAATGCGCCTTCCGTGACGCTCATTCTAAAGATTTTGGAGAATGCTTTGACAAGCGGACCGGTGATGTCGTTTGCGAATCCCCATAGGGCGAAACATGATGTTATTACGATGAACGGTAGTAGAAAGCTGACACCGTTCCGTGCGAGAAGTGACCCTGAGCTTTGCTTATTCATATACCTTATTCTAATTTGATAGAGACTGGCTGTCGTGGTTTGATTTCGCAAAGTTAAAACAAATTCCCCATATTTCAGGGCGTGCACGGATTTTACTGAATTAAATCCGTGCACGCCCTGAAATACACTGGTATTTGGACTGTTCAGAGTCTGTTATATCAGCGGATGATTATTTTTTCGGATTTCCCCTGTGGGTTGAGACGTAAATATATTCCAGGTTCATGCGGTTTTGCTATCCGTATGCCTTGGAGATTGAAATATGTGTAGCCTCCTGAAAATGTGTCGGTTTCAATATCTGTAATGCCTGTCGACTCGCCCTTGAGCGAAAGTCTTGACACCGGACTGGGAGCATGACCGTTTTTAACGGCTACATAACTGATATCAAGAGCGAAACCTTCATAAATGATCGGCCGTATATCAAGATCGTATGTTAATCCAGAATGGTCGTCGTCCTCGGACACGTCACCGTCTGCTGCGTTGGGATCTGCATTGGCTGTTTTGTTGTCAAGGTAGGATGTCTCCACGTTTTCTATAATAGGGTCACGGCCGTCAAGAGTATAATATATTTTTACGTCCTCCTGTTTATTGAAGTCAATCGCTTGGCCTATCTTGCAATCCGAGGCTTTAGGATGTGTGAAATGTCCGTCTGCCTCGTTTGTGACAGGCAGCTTGTCTGTAAGGTCTATACGTAAGATATCGTTGTAATATTGACTGCCTGCATGTTCACGTACGACCCACAGGGTTTTGTTTCCTCCGGGGTAGGCGATCTTGACAGTGCCGTCGGCTTGATAGGCTGATTGCGTTTTTCTGTCGGCTGAGGCACAGAGGCTCCACACTTCGTTTGCAGTGAGCATTTCTCCGTCATTGAAACAATAAAAGAGATATCCTTTGCTGTTATTGTCGTCCTGGCTGAAGACATTTACGTGTACCTCGATATCTTCGTCGGCATTGTATGCGGGTTTTTGATTTTTGATATGCAGATCATAAATATTTTTGCGATACAACTGTATGGGGAGAGCGGATTCGTCGTTTTCGCGATATACCCCAAGTTCATATTCGTCATTCCTTATATTGTTGAATCTGAGTCCTTTCTCTGCGAAAGCCTGCCATATTGACAGAAATTCAGTTGAAGCCGAATGGTGTGTAGGGTCGATAGATATTGAAATATCCATGAAATTGCCTGTCCGTGTAGGATCGTCAGAGGTGTCAAGCGGGCCTAAATAACCATCGGTATAGTGGGTGACGACATAGCTTTGCGAGACAGTGACGAACCCCCATGGATATTTTTCGTCTTTTTGGCTGTTTTTATGGAAATGCCGTAGGCAGAACTCCTCAAGTTCAGGGACACCATCGATATTTATATCGGATCCATCCCGTTTGACGATTACTGACGGGAAATTTCTGAATTTATTGTTCGTTACCTTTGGCTTGCCGGCTGCGATGTCGATATCCTTTGCCACGATCAAGTAGACACATCCGTCAAGCAACATGTCGTCTGAAGTAACAAGTTCATATCTGGTATTTCCATTTAGCTGTGTCGGAGAGAGTAACGAAAGTATAAATAGAAATGATGTCAGGCTGTAAATATGTCGTATTGACATGATTGAGATGGTATTAGGAGATTAATATATTTAAAAAAATCTAATTGAATATCTCCAATAACTGTTGATAGAATATTTAATTAAATTTAATGATTATGTCCACTTTGAATGTGGTGAATAGGAGGCGGATTAAAGTTATTTAGTGTGTTTAAAAGGTTAAATAGCTGATGGCGTGAGCCTTGTGATGAGTTGTGATTTAAGACTCTCTCCATAAGAGATACTTAAATTATGACAAAAGTAATATTTTTCCACGAAACACGCAATATATTAGGGAAGTAAAAGGATGGTCAAAAATGGCTTAAAACTTCATTTTTAAAACATTTGCTGCAATGTTTTAAAAATGAAGTTTTAGTAGGGGCGTAATATATAGATAATCAGGAGATTATTAAATTTAAGTATCTCTTATGGAGAGAGACTTAATTTTGGCTTCTGAAATAAGGAGCTATGGACAGCGGTTGAGCCCTTGTATTAAGGAGAGACTTCAGACCCGAAGCGTGAAATGTAGACGGGCGGTCCATGACAGGCTTGTTTGAGGTTGGTTTATCTGACTGATAGCAGGGTAGGGTAAAAAATATCTATTTTCAAAATTAAAGATAGAATGGACCAAGACAATTTACATTGGTATGCAGTGAAGACTCTTAGGGAATTTGAAGCTGAAAATAGCTTTTCGGCTATATGTGAAGACACTTATCTCCCGATCGAAAGACTTCGAGACAAGACCGGAAGGGTCGTCAGGATAAAACCGCTTATACCTAAATTACTTTTTATAAAAACTACTGCTCAGGAGGCTCTTAGGCTCGAGCATGACAGCCGAGAGAGGCTTCATCGCCTTGTCCCGTTTTGGATATATCGAGGTGAGGTCGGGGCTTGCCCTAAGCCGATACCAGAAAAAGAAATGCACCTGATGCGTCTGCTGACAGCCGATGAAAGCGCCCGGTGCGAGGTATATCGTAAAACAGGGTTTCGAAACGGTGACCGTGTCCGTGTCAAGGCCGGTCCGTTTGAAGGCTATGAAGGATATATCAGACGCATACGTAACAATAGGCATGTCGTTGTCGAAATCGAAGGCCTATGTGCAATCGCGCTTCCTTTCATCCATCCTGATTTACTTGAATTAATCGAAAATCCGAAATGACAGCTACAGAAATATGCCGGTTTGTGGATGACAACATCGGCCGTTTCAATGATCTTTTCGACAATGGTTGCGATACGGCTTCTGTCGGTGATGAGATCATTGGGCTTCAACGAGCGTTGTTGCTTATGATAGATCAGACCGTCGATCCTCACGACCGTTCACGTCTTATTCTCGCATTGAAGCGGTTGATTTTCGATGTCGCTGACATTGAGTTGCGCGACATGGACATGATCAGGTCACTCATTGACCGCAACGCCCGTCTGTTAGGCGAAGCCGGCTCCAATCTCGAAGATTGCGAATTGGTTTCGCACTTGCTGATAACATTGATAGGCGACGGATGGAGGCGCAACCAAGACGCAGTCCGCCATAAAGTTCTCCATATAATAGACCGCTGGCTCGCGGAAGACAACTTTGAAGACGAACACCGTCTCTCCATTATCCGCGACATTCCGCTATATTTCACCCTCCCAGTCGCAACTCTCGAACGCATAACCCTTGCGACAGCCTGTGTATCCGCCATCGACTGATAGAATTCGTTACTCCGTATGACAACGACCACCGATAATAATAAACGCATCGCCAAGAACACGATGATGCTGTATATACGTATGCTTCTGATAATGGGAGTGACGTTATATACATCGCGTGTGGTGCTTAACCAACTTGGGGTTGTCGATTACGGCATCTACAACGTCGTCGGAGGAATCGTGGTCGCACTTTCATTCCTAAATGGGGCTATGGCGCAGTCGACACAAAGATTTCTGTCGTTCGAATTAGGGAAAGAAAATTTTAATCGATTAAAAATTATTTTTAGCCATTCGGTATTCGTACATATTATTATTGGAGTGTCGGTTGTGATATTGGCAGAGACTATTGGTCTTTGGTTCTTAAATAATAAAATGAATTTGCCGGAAAATCAGATGCAAGTCGCCGGATTGGTATATCAAATTTCCATAATATCTTTCTTAATTTCAGTTTTACAAGTTCCATACAACGCAGCCATTGTTTCCCATGAAAAGATGAATGTGTACGCTTATATTAGTGTTTTAGAGGGATTTTTAAAATTAGGGACAGCTTGTCTGCTCATAGTAATTCCGACTGACAAATTATATTGGTACGCAATGATGACACTTTTGAATTCGTTAGTTTTTGCATTGATATATATTGGCTATTGCAAGATTAAATTTGAAGAATGCAAGGTGGTTTGTAAATTTGATAGCCGTGTGTTTAAGTCGATTACAAGTTTTGCGGGATGGAATATATTCGGTTCGTTCGCATGGGTAGGTAAAAACCAAGGTCTCAATCTGATTTTGAATATGTTTTGTGGTCCGGCTATTAATGCTGCTTACGGCATATCCAATCAGGTTAATGTAGCAGTTAACAGTTTTGTGCAAAATTTTTCAATGGCAATCAATCCTCGCATAGTAAAAACCTATGCTATACGAGACTATGTTTATCTGAATCGTTTAATCTGTAATGGTGCGAAATTATCGTTTATGTTATTATTCGCATTGGCATTTCCGATTATATTTTTAGCAGAGAAAATTTTGGCTTTTTGGCTTATATCTGTACCGGAATATGCGGTGGTGTTTACGCAGTTGATATTGTTGATCTCTCTTTTGGAATCATTTACATACGCAATGGGCGCATCGTTACAAGCTACTGGAGATATACGTACATATCAAATAATAGTAGCATGTACAATATTGTTGAATCTACCTATGGGCTGGATGATTCTGAATTCAGGATTTAAGCCGTATAGCGTTTTTTTTGTGTCATTTGTTATTTCGGTGTTTACATTGGCGGAACGGATATTGATAATGAAGAGAGTGATACCCGAATTTTCAATAAAAACATTTGTGTTGCAAGTATTTTTGCCAAGCTTATGTGTGGTAGTCACTTCTGTCATCGGTATTTATTTGATAGATATGTTTTTTAAGATTAAAGAATTGCCATTGTTTGTCGGGGGAATAATTACATTTTGTATTTGTGCTTCATGTATATATGTATTTGGATTTACTAAAAATGAGCGTAACAAGTTTAGATATTTTGTAAGAACGCGATATATTTTAAAATAATAAACACGCTGAAGTCTATACAAAATAGTGATACAATTGTCATATTTTCTCATGAATGGGCTGTGTATAATCAATCATTAAAAAATTATATCGCCCAAGTAGTTTATGCTAAGGATTTAACACCACGATATTTTCATAAACGGAACTATGAGAAAGCCGTCAAATGGCTTTATGAAAATGGCTATAAGTTTACATATTTATTAGATTGATTTGATATGGATAAAATAAAGAGATTTATTGATATAGAAGTGCCGGTTACGACTTGCACTTTGAGATGTCATTATTGTTACATAACACAACATGGTCTTTTTAATGACTCGTTACCTAAATTTAAATATTCAGCAGAGCAAATCGGTAGAGCGTTGTCAAAAGAAAGACTTGGAGGAACATGTCATTTTAATATGTGTGGTAGCGGAGAGACATTGCTCCCTCCGGAAATGACAGCGGTCGTAAGAGCCATTCTTGAGCAAGGACATTATGTCATGATTGTTACCAACGGTACTGTGACCAGGCGATTTAAGGAGATGATCGAACAATATCCTGTGGAATTAAAAAATAGGTTGGGGTTTAAATTTTCATTCCATTATTTAGAACTCAAGAAGCGGAATCTGATGGATATGTTTTTCGATAATATAAAATTTGTGCGCGACGGTGGCTGTTCGTTCTCTTTGGAGCTTACTCCGTCAGATGAATTGATTCCTCATATTGATGGCATAAAGAAAGAATGTATGAATCGTTTGGGTGCATTGTGTCATGTCACCGTTGCTCGTGATGAAACTGATGAAGATTTTGTGCTGCTTACAAAATTGTCACGTGAAGATTACATCAAAACATGGTCACAATTTAAATCGTCGCTATTTGACTTTAAAATTAAAATTTTTGGAGAGAAACGGTGTGAATTTTGTTATGCCGGAATGTGGGGTGGCATGTTGACCCTGCATGACGGTATGTTAAGAGCCTGTGACAAAACTTTTTTGCGGCGAAATATTATTGATGATCCAACTCTGCCGATTGATTTCGTGCCAATAGCAAAATGTAACAAAGCTCATTGTCATAACGGACATGCATGGTTGACATTGGGCATGATACCACAATTAGATACGCCTACTTATAGCGAAATGAGAAATCGGACAGATAAAGACGGAAACGATTGGCTTAGGCCAGATATGAAAGCATTCTTGTCACAAAAGCTTGAGGATTCCAATGTTTTATTATCAGACGCAGAGAAAAGGCGGTTTAAACAAAAAGCCTTGGTTGACCATGTCCTTTGGAATGGAGTAAATATTGTTCGTAAGTTATATCATGCATTACGACGTAAAAATAGCTGAATTGAGGGGGTGTATCCGGTCAACGTTGATGCCGTTGATAATAGGCGATTGCATTTTGGCTGATGCTCCTTATTATGATAATATTGGAGATGTACTGATTTGGCAAGGCATAAACGATTTTTTGAGATCTTCCGGTCGTCGATTGGTGCAAACTAATAGTGGCTCGACATTCAACTTTCCGGAATTATCACCGGAGGTGACGATACTTTTGATGGGAGGTGGCAATTTCGGAGATCTTTGGCGGTGGTTTCAGGATGTCAGACTTGAAATTATCAAGCGATATCCTGACAACCGTATCGTGATGTTTCCGCAATCCGTATGGTATGACGATACCTCGATGGTCGCGCACGACGCGGAAATCATGGGGCGTCATCCGGATCTCCATCTCTGTGCCCGGGATAATTGGAGTTATGATTTTATGAAAAGGAATTTTTCCACTAATAATATATATCTTGTTCCCGATATGGCTTTTTGCATTGATGAAAGTGTTTTGAATCCATATCGGAATAGCTCACAATCGGGTAAACGTCTATTCCTTAAACGGCTTGACAAAGAAATCTCCGCTGCAACACCATTGGCCACGGGTTTAGATGCTGAAGTTCGTGATTGGCCTACGATAGAACATAAACCGGTACGGTTTTGGTGGATAGGAAAGTTTATCGGGCTTGCCCATAGACTTGTATTTTTTAGATCCATATCAAATATGATATGTCGTGCGATAGACTATTATGCCACTGACGGTGTCAGGGATGAACTTGTAAAAATCGGATGTCGATTTCTTGCACCATATGGCGAAGTGATAACAACACGCCTTCATGCAATGATACTGTCGGTACTTCTTTATAAACCGATGGAATATATTGACAATACGACCGGTAAATTGTCGGCTTTTGCAGAGACTTGGCTTTGCGGACTGAATCAAGTGAAAAGATATAATGGATGATCTAAAAGTTTCCGTACTTATTCCGGTCTACAGGGTCGAGAAATATATCGAACGGTGCGTTCGATCGCTTTTTGAACAGACAATGCGTGAAGGGATTGAGTTCGTTTTTACAAATGACTGCACCCCTGACCGTAGCATGGAGATTTTAAACAACCTGCTTAAGGAATATCCGGTCCGTAGGTCACAGGTAACTATCGTTGACCATAAAGTCAACAGAGGATTGGCCGTCGCAAGGGTGACAGGGCTTAACGCGGCTCGTGGCGAATATGTCATCCATTGTGACAGTGACGACTGGGTAGAGCCTGACATGTATGAACAGATGTATTTGGCGGCTAAACGGGTTGATGCGGATATTGTCGGTTGTGATTTCTACGAAGAATATCCTGGCCGTAAGACCGTGACGAAACAGGATTTCAATATTCCGCATTCAGATATTGTTTGTGAAATACTGAAATCAAAAAGGATTCATGGCTATCTGTGGAACAGGATGGTGCGCAGATCATTTTATTTGGATGGTGATTTCAGAGCTCCTGCCGGAACGACTCTCTATGAAGATATGGCCGTGACTATCCCCATGCACATGGCGACTGACCGTGTAGCTTATCTCTGTCGGCCTCTTTATCATTATAACCGGACAATAACTGATTCGATGTCGACAGGAATGCCGGAAAGAAGTTTGAAATCGGCATTGTCGGTTCTATATTTTATTAAGCAAGGAATGTCAATGGAGATGGATAAGGACATCGGAGCGGTTGACGATAAGTTTCGAGCTATGGCATTGTATTACATATTTACCCCTGAGTATTATTCTCCGGAAAAATGGATGAATATTTCGGGTGGTATGCTGCCGGAAGAGTGCAGTCTGAGAGCTCGTTTTGCATATTTTCTTGTGACGCACGGAATGTACAGAATAAATCGGTTTCTTCAATTTTACTTAAGAATATTAGGTGTGATTACAAGAAATATACAAGCGAAAATTTGAAGTGAGTATGACCATGAAAATATCAATCCTGATTCCGGTCTACGGAGTTGAAAAATATATTGAAAAGTGTGCCAGAAGCGTATTTGAGCAGAGCTACGAAGACCTTGAAATAATTTTTGTTGATGACTGCACTGAGGATCGGAGCATCCAGATCGTAATAGATCTTCTTGAATCATATCCAAATAGAAAACGACAGGTAAAGATCATCAAGCATCCTGTCAACCATGGATTGGCAATGGCAAGGGATACGGCGGTCAAAGTTTCAACCGGAGATTATATATTTCATTTGGATAGTGATGATTATCTTGAATCGGAAAGTATCAATTTATTGGTTGCCAAATTAAAAGAGAATCCACAATGTGATATCGTTACCGGTAGCTATAGATGTATTTATCCTACAAGGACGGAGGTTAAGATTACGCCTGAATGTGAAAATGTGGAAACTGTAGTTAAGGGTATGATAAGCAGGAAGTATCCTTATCATATTTGGAATAGGTTGTATAGACGTGCTCTGTATGATGGACTTATAATACCTCAGATCGATAATGGAGAAGATTATGTTACGACATGCCGTCTTTTCGATAGGGCTTCTAAAATAGCCGTGATTGATGATATAACGTACAATTATACCTTGTTAAATCAATCGTCATTTCGTAAAAGGGCTATGAGCCCGAAGAATATTTCGGATTTAATGCAGTCATCTATATTTTTGAAAGAATATTTTAAGGATAAAAAGCAATTTCAATATTCTCTTGATATAGGACATTTGATAGGTTATAGTATTTTGATTGTCACAAGCGGTACTGTCAAAAATATGGAGAATATTAAAATACCGAATTCTTTATCGAAATTAAGTTTTGAATCCACTCTTGGAAATAGCAGATTGATCCTTAATTTACATCGGTTTAGATTATATCGATTAATACGTGTTATATTGTATTTGCAACGGATTTTTCAAAAATAGGTACTGATTGAAAAAATGGCATGAGGTGGCTATATGTAATATTTTTAATTAGCTGTTTTTTCCCCTATATTCAGATAGTCCCTTTAGGGACGGATAGTCAACCTTATGGATTGGCATTTGGATTAGTTATAATTTTTCTGAAACGGATAAGGCATTTGAATAAGGATTTATTTTTATTGTTCACTGTTGCTGTCGCAGCTATTATATGTGTTTTGTTCTCGCCTTTAAATTTCAATTCTGTCCGATCGGTGCTAAATTATACTTCATTGTTTGTGGTATCGACAGCTTCTTATTTAGTTTTGCGTGATGGTAAGATACTGAAATTATCTTTTTTCAAGAAATGCGTTTATGTTTGGTTGTTTGTCGCGTTGATCCAACAGTTTGTCTATCGGCGGTTTGCCGTATCACTGATACCTCGTCTTGCGATAGGAACGGAAGCATCGGCACGAGGAGTATGTTCGTTGGCTCCGGAGCCTACGTTTTATGCTATAATATGTGTGCTTCTTTCAATAATATGTTATTTGAATTTTAGACAAGAGAAAGATTATCGTAGGATTCAATGGCTACTTTTATTACAAACTGTGATACTTTCTCGATCGGCTACTATAATAATGGTTGGCTTAATGGCTTTCATTGTATATGAATTGCTGTATAATATGCGGCAAAATGCAAGGAATATATTAATTGTTCCATTGGTGCTGGTGTCGATGTTTATTGTGCTACAGACGATATTGCCATATATAAGCCAATATCGGGTTGGGGCATTGTTTGCTAAGTTGTTTCAAGATCCCTTGATGTTTGTGACAGTTGACGAAAGCGTGAATGAAAGATTTATACATGCCTTTTTCCCTATCTACGGATTCTTTCAGGATTTCGGTATACCTCATTTTTATGGAAATTTTCAAGAATATATGAATGAGATACATTCCTGTGGAGATTTCAATAAATACATACCTTATTTAAAGGGTAATTATTTGCGAATAATGAGCGGATTGGGCTGTTTGCTTTTTGAACTCGGAATATTTGGACTTCCATTAATCTATGTTATCTACCGCAATTTTAAGATCTTGGCGCAAAGAAATAAATGGGCTTTATTTTTTGGAATATTGCTGTTTGGAACCCTTTTAAACGCATTGCCATTGAGTAATGCTCTCTTAGGGTTTGTTGTGGGAAATATAATATATAAGTCGGAACGCAAATCACAGTGCTTATGTTAAAATCAAGGTATGCGATAAGGTTGTCTAAATTTCTGATGGCTAAGAAGTATGGGCAATCATTGTATCGCTTTATTAAAACCCGTGGATTAAAAAAATATTATTCGGATAGTGCTGATATTCGGCCTAAATGTGAACGTTTTGTGGCCTTTATGTCTGATGACAAAATGGTTCAAGGAGGACTATGCGATCGCTTATGGGGCGCGGTGACGACTTATGCTTGTTGTAAACAAAATGGTTTTGCTTTCAGAATTGATTTTAAAAGACCATTTGTACTTGAAGATTTTCTTGTACCAAATAATTATGATTGGTCGGTATCAAAATCAGATATAAGTGAGAATAGTCGTCAGGCTGTACCAATGTTTTATCCTTATTTTCCATCAACATTTAATGAGGATGATTATGGGAAAAATATAGCGAAACTCTTGAATTCACGACAAGTGCATGTATATACAAATGTAAAATTGCCAGAATCAGAGTTCGGTAGATTATTTCATGAGCTATTCCGTCTTTCTCCAAAATTAGAAAAACTTTTAGGACAAGAATTGAATAGGATTGGCTCAGAGTTTTTTTCGGTTTCATTCCGCTTTATGAATCTGCTTGGTGATTTCGTGGATATAGAAGATAATCATGTTGGAACTGAAAAGAGAGCGGAAATTATAAAAAAATCGCTTGGAGTATTGAACGTTCTTAAAAATAGGCATCCTCAGGCTAATAAGATATTGGTGGCTTCTGATAGTGTCTCATTTTTAAGAGAAGCCGAAAAAATTGATTTTGTTTATATAGTACCTGGGGAAGTTAAACATATCGGCTTTGTGGATAATTCTGACATGTTCAGTATTCACGCAAAAACATTTTTGGATTTGATGATGATATCGAAATCTCAAAAATCATATTTGGCTTGGCTTGATGGCATGTATAAAGATTCATTTTTTGCAAAAACCGGAGCTTTGATAGGAAATGTGCCGTTTGAACCTATAAACATAGATGTAACGCTGAAATATTTGGTGAATCAAAATGAAGCGTAGGTTATTACAGATAAACGTTACCGCTAATTGGGGTTCAACTGGAAGGATTGCCGAAGAAATCGGTCGCCTTGCTATTGACAACGGTTGGGAGAGTTGGATCGCACACGGTCGAGGCAAACCAAAGAGTGCATCAAATCTGATTCGTATAGGTAATGACTGGGATATGAGATATCATGGCGTACAGACCCGTCTGTTTGATAATCATGGTCTTGCGTCTGTACAAGTGACTAAATCATTCATAAAACAGGTTTGTGAAATCAAGCCGGATATAATTCATCTACATAATATACATGGATATTATCTCAATTATCCATTGCTTTTTGACTATTTGAAAAAATGGGGAGGACCGGTTGTCTGGACATTACACGATTGTTGGCCTTTTACGGGGCATTGTGCTTATTATGATTTTGTAGGTTGTTCACTGTGGCGGAAAGGTTGTCATGATTGCCCGCAGCAGCGAAATTATCCTTCGTCGATGTGGAGAGACAGGAGCCGACGGAACTATGAAGATAAAAAATTTGCTTTTACGGGTTGTGCTGATCTGACACTTGTCCCTGTGTCTAAATGGTTGGCTGGAGAATTGTCAAAATCATTTTTGCACAAGTATGATATAGTGACCATTCATAATGGTATTGATATGTCTGTTTTTAAACCGGATGATAAAAAGGCGGGTGGATCAAAACAAAAAATCATACTTGGTGTGGCGAGTGTGTGGGAAAGACGTAAAGGATTGGATGAATTTTTGAAACTTAGAGATATATTATCGGATGATTATTCAATTATTCTCGTCGGCCTTACACAAAAGCAAATCAAATCATTGCCTACGGGGATTATAGGAATAAAACGAACCGAGAATGTCGGTCAATTAGCGAAATTGTATTCTGATGCCGATGTTTTTGTAAATCCGACATTGGAAGATAATTTCCCTACTACAAATCTTGAGGCACTCGCATGTGGCACACCAGTTGTCACCTATGCAACCGGAGGTGCTCCTGAAGCTGTGGATGATACATGTGGTTTTGTTGTCGACTATGGAGATGTTGATGGCTTGCGAGATAAAGTAATCGAGACATGTCAAAATAGACCATTTGGTCTCGATGATTGCAGAAATCGGGCGGTTTATAATTTCAACAAATATGACGCATTCAATAAATATCTTGAATTGTATGCGGCTAAACTTGGCAAAGTCTGACCATCGGCCTTTGCTTTCATATATCTGTTTGCTGTAATTAGACGGGAGTGCCCTAAATCCCGGTGTGTTTGGCATGGCAGACAAATGCAATAAAAATCTGTAATTTTTATCTATGAAAATTTCGGTGATCACCGCTACCTACAATAGCGGTGCGACTGTCCGTGACACTATGGAGTCTGTGTTGAGACAGACTTACGGGGATGTCGAGTATATCGTTATTGACGGATCGTCGACTGACGGGACTATGGATATAGTCAAGGAGTACGAGCCGCGTTTCCAAGGACGCATGAAGTGGATAAGCGAGCCTGACAAAGGTATCTATGATGCTATGAACAAAGGTATCGCCATGGCGACCGGAGATGTTGTGGGGCTACTCAACAGTGATGATTTTTATACTTCGGACCGCGTACTTGAGCGTGTCGCGGAAGATATCGGTGATGTCGATGCGGTCTACGGTGACATACACTACGTCAGTCCCGGTGATCTCGGACGATGCGTGAGACACTACTCCTCGAAGAGTTTCAAAAGATGGATGATGCGGCTCGGTTTTATGCCCGCTCATCCATCTTTTTATTGTAGGCGTACGGTATATTCCCGTTTCGGACTTTTCGATACGGATTTCAAGGTGGCGGCTGATTTCGAACAATTGCTCAGGCTTATTTTCATAAACAGGATCTATATAAAATATATTCCGATGGATTTCGTGACTATGCGTACCGGTGGCGCTTCGTCGTCAGGTCTGGAGAGTCATAAAAAAATAATCCGCGACCATATACGCGCATATAGAAAAAACGGAGTGTATTCAAACTATTTTTTTGAAGGGTTCAGATACATCTATCGCATTGTGGAGTTGACAAAGAATAGGATCGGGCTTTAGCCGCCTGAGGGGTTCGGAAATAAAGATCGTGTCCCGGGACAATCAAAGCTGTCCCGGGACACGTCAGGTTTATATATGTAATAACTATGTGGTCGTTTATGATTTTTTGATGTAGTCGACGATCCATGAGCCGACAGCGTCGGTGCTATAATGCGCGCCTCCTTCGACTTGGATTTCAGGAGTGCGCACGTTGCTGTCGAGCGAAGCGTTGACGGCTTGGCGTATCAGCGCGCCTTCTTCCGACAGATTGAAATACTCAAAGAGCATGGCTACGGAGAGTATCTGGGCCAAGGGATTGGCTATGTTCTTACCTTTAGCCTGTGGCCATGAGCCGTGTATGGGTTCGAACACGGGAGTCTTTTCACCGGTTGATGCCGAGGGTAGCAGTCCCATCGAGCCGGAAATGACAGAACCTTCGTCGGTAAGAATGTCACCGAAGGTGTTTTCTGTCACCATTACGTCGAAAAATTTCGGTTCCTGGATCATTCGCATGGCTGCGTTGTCGACATACATATAATCGGTCTGTACGTCAGGATAGGCCGGGGCTATTTCCTGTGCCACTTTGCGCCATAGCCGTGAGGATGCGAGAACGTTTGCTTTGTCGACAACGGTCAGGTGTTTGCGTCGACGGAGCGCGTAGCCATAGGCAACGTGGAGTATGCGTTCTATTTCAGGACGCGTATATGCGTTCGTGTCGTAGGCGCGTTCGTTGTCTTCGTATTTTTCACCGAAGTACATACCGCCAGTCAGTTCGCGGATACATATAAAGTCAGCTCCGTCTACAAGTTCGGCTTTCAGTGGTGATTTGTGAATAAGGCAGGGGAAAGTCTCTACCGGACGTATGTTAGCGAATAGTCCGAGTTTTTTGCGCATGGCCAACAGCCCTTGTTCGGGCCGCACTTTTGCCTTGGGGTCATTGTCGAATTTCGGATCGCCTACAGCCGAGAAGAGCACGGCATCGGCCCATAGACAGGTCTCGTATGTGTCTTCGGGAAAGGGATCTCCGACTTTGTCGATGGCGTCAGCTCCGCAGATGCCGTGGCGGTATTCGACGGTGTGTCCGAATTTTTCGCATACGGCCGTCATTACATCGACACCTTGTCTTGATATTTCCGGACCTATGCCATCGCCCGGGAGTACTGCTATTTTGAGATTCATAATGTGTTATGGACTATATAGTTTCTGTTTTACAATCGATTGAGCCAAGTTCTTGTTGCATCGGGATTGCCTCGAGGAGATTGAGCATTTTGACAGTCGCCTGGATGGCGGCTTCTGTCTGGTCTGCGTCAAGTCCGCGTGTCTTGAACTGATTGCCGTTAAGTTCCCATGTTATGACGGTATGCACAAGAGCGTCTGTCTTGCCGCCCGGAGGGATGTTTACCGTATAATTGGCGAGAGTTGGAAAAGATCGGTTGAGACGATTGTGATAAATACTTCTCACCGCACCCATGAACGCGTCGAACTGTCCGTCGCCCACGGCGCTCTCCTGAAATTCATCATCCCCGACGACAAGCTTGACCGTTGCCGTTGGTCGCAGACCGCGCGAAAGATTCAGAGCATAGTTCTCGACACGGACGTTTGACGGAAGGGTGGAGTGTTTCAATACATCAGCGATTATGAACGGAAGGTCGCCTTGAGTCACAATCTCTTTTTTGTCACCAAGGCTGATAATCCTTTCCGTGACTTTTTTTATGTCGTCGTCAGAAAGCTCTATGCCGAGAGCCTCAAGGTTTTTCTTGATATTCGCTTTGCCGGATGTCTTGCCGAGGGCATATTCCCTTTCGCGACCGAAGCGTTCTGGCAGGAGTTCGTTGAAGTATAGTTGGTTTTTGTTGTCACCGTCGGCATGGACCCCTGCGCATTGGGTGAATACGCTGTCTCCGATGATCGGTTTGTTAGGAGGGACGATTATGCCGGAAAACGACTCGACGATATGGCTTACCTTATTGATCTTGCTTTCGTCGATATCCGTAGAGCAACCGAGTTGGTCGTGGAGCACTGCTATGGCGCTTGACAGAGCAGCGTTGCCTGCGCGTTCGCCAAGACCGTTGACTGTGCAGTGGACTCCTTTGGCTCCTCCTTTGACGGCTGCGAAAACGTTTGCCGTGGCAAGATCGTAGTCGTTATGCGCATGAAAGTCGAAATGTAGGTCGGGATAGCGGGTCGTCATGGTTCGGACGTACGAAAGGGTGTCATATGGATTGAGCACACCGAGAGTGTCCGGAAGCATGAAGCGACATATGGGAAGCGATTTTATCCTGTCCATCATCGCGAACACATACTCAGGTGAATGTTTCATCCCGTTTGACCAGTCCTCAAGGTATATGTTGACTGAAAGTCCGGTTTCACAGGCCATTCCGATTTCGCGTTCGATTATGTCGAAATGCTCTTCGGGTGTCTGTTTCAGTTGTAGGCGGCAATGCTTTTCCGAGCCTTTTGCCAAAAGATTGATTACCTTTCCTCCTACTCCTTTGATCCAGTTGATCGAATTGCCGTTGTCCAGGAAGCCGAGCACCTCGACGCACTGCGATTTTCCCACACGCTCCGCCCATGCACAAACCTCTTTCACAGCCATACGTTCACCGTCGGAGACTCGTGCCGATGCTATTTCGATACGTGGCACGTGAAGTTCCTGAAGCAGCAGGCGTGTGATAGCAAGTTTTTCAGATGTGGAAAATGATACCCCCGAGGTCTGTTCTCCGTCCCGGAGCGTAGTATCCATTATTTCGACATACATTGTTTCACTGAGGAGGATTTTTTAAGTCGTTTAACGAAATTGTTTATATTGTTTAGTGACAGATCATTGGCTTGTTCACTTTTAAACTGATATTAAACATACTTGCTAAATGTTGTTCTTCTCCCAGGCTTCGATGTCAGCCTTTCGTGAAAGCAGGTATTCGATGTCGTCAAGCCCCTCCATTAGACATTGTTTCTTATATGGGTTTATGTCGAATGTTTCGCTTTTGCCTGTTGCGAGATTCGTGATTGTCTGAGAAGGAAGGTCTACGGTTAGTTTTGTTGACGGATCAGAATTTATAGAACAGAAAAGTTCCGCTAAAAAGTCTTCGCTTACAACTACAGGTAGCACGAAGTTGTTCAATTCGTTGTTTTTATGGATGTCTGCGAAAAAACTTGAGACCACCACTCTGAACCCATAGTCCGCGATAGCCCAGGCCGCATGTTCGCGGCTTGATCCGGAACCGAAATTTTTTCCGGCAACGAGAATGCATCCGGAATATGTTGGGTCGTTAAGGACGAAGTCTTTCACAGGGTTCCCGTTCTTGTCATAGCGCCAATCGTGGAAAAGGTTGTCTCCGAAACCGTCTCTTGAAGTCGCTTTCAGAAAGCGGGCCGGGATGATTTGATCGGTATCGACGTTCTCCATCGGCAGAGGAACGCATGTTGATGTTATGGTGGAGAATTTTTCTTTCATAATAGCTGAATGATTACGAGATTTTACGTGGGTCAGTCAAAACGCCTGTTATCGCTGAGGCCGCGGCTACCAATGGACCGGCAAGAATAGTGCGTGAGCCCGGGCCCTGGCGACCTTCGAAGTTGCGGTTTGACGTAGAGACGGCAAGTTTACCGGCCGGTATCTTGTCATCATTCATAGCCAGACAGGCAGAACACCCGGGTTGGCGTATTTCGAAGCCGGCATCCTCAAGAGTCTTGTCAATCCCTTCCTCCCGTATCTGCGCGTCTACTCCCCATGAACCGGGGACAAGCCATGCTGTTACATTGGGAGCTTTCTTTTTGCCTTTTACAAAATTAGAGAAAGCTCTGAAATCCTCTATACGGCCGTTTGTGCAGCTGCCGAGAAACACGTAATCCACAGGGATTCCGGCCAAAATTTGTCCGACATTGAAGCCCATGTATTCAAGTGATTTTTCGTAGGAAATTTTTCCGGCTTCATCTTCCGGATCAGGCGACGGGATGGGATCGTTGATGCCTATTCCCATGCCGGGATTTGTACCGAATGTGATTCGTGGTTCTATGTCGGACGCATTGAAACTTATTTCACGATCGAATATCGCGTCCGGGTCTGACGGAAGTGAACGCCAGTATGCCACGGCCTTGTCCCATGCTTCTCCTTTGGGTGCGAATTCGCGTCCGTTGATATATTCGAATGTGATTTCGTCCGGGGCTATCATGCCACCGCGCGCTCCCATCTCTATCGAAAGATTACAGACTGTCATTCTTTCCTCCATAGAGAGGTTGCGGATAGTGTCACCGGCATATTCTACAAAATATCCGGTAGCACCGCCCGTGGTCATTTTCGCTATTATATATAGCGCGATATCCTTGGCTGTCACGCCTTCACGGAGTTTGCCGTTGACGTTTATGCGCATGGTTTTTGGTTTGGGTTGCAATATACATTGTGAGGCTAGAACCATTTCCACCTCGCTTGTCCCTATCCCGAAAGCCACAGCACCGAACGCTCCGTGGGTAGATGTGTGGCTGTCTCCACACACGATTGTATATCCCGGCAATGTCAGTCCGTTTTCCGGTCCGATTACATGTATTATGCCGTTTTTGGGATGGCCGAGTCCATATAGCGTCACACCGAATTCATTGGCATTGCGTGTGAGTGTTTCGACCTGGTTGCGCGATATCGGATCGGCTATCGGTTGATCCTGGTTTTGCGTAGGAATGTTGTGATCCGGAGAGCAGAATGTCTTTTCCGGTCGGAATACTTTAAGGCCGCGTTTGCGAAGGCCTTCGAATGCTTGTGGACTTGTGACCTCATGGCAGTAATGACGGTCTATGTATATCTGTGCCGGTCCACCGTCTATGTCGTTTATGACATGCGCGTCCCAGATTTTATCGAAAAGGGTCTTGCCCATAAAATTCAATATTATAAAGTGGAAATGTGAGTTATCGGGTTTTATCTGACAAATTTGTTTATGGCATCAATAAAAGCTTCCGCGCTTGCGGCCACGATATCGGTGTTTGCGGAGAATCCGTAGTATGGCGCGCCTTCGTGTTCTACCGTCATGTGTACTTTGCCGATATCGTTGCTGCCTTTGTTGATCGCTTGGATGAGAAATTCTTTGACGAGCATTTTGCGGTGGATGATATTCTTTATAGCACTTATCGCAGCGTCGACAGGCCCGTTGCCGGATGCGCATGCCTCAAACTTCTCACCGGAGATGTCAAGTCCGACGCTTGCTACAGAATGCACTCCGACTCCGCTGGTAACCTGTAGAAAGTCGAGTTTGATCCGGCTTAGAGCTTTACGGTGCTGTCCGGCGATCATTAATACATCATCATCGTTTATTTCTTTTTTCCGGTCGGCAAGCTTAAGGAAGGATTCGTATGCCTTGTCGAGATCGCTACCCGAAAGTTCTATGCCGAGTACATGTAGCCGATGTTTCAGGGCGGCTCGCCCGCTTCTGGCTGTAAGGACGATCGAGTTCTCATCGATGCCTACATCTTTCGGATCTATGATCTCGTAACTTTCGCGATTCTTTAACACTCCGTCCTGATGTATGCCGGATGAATGGGCGAATGCATTTCGTCCGACTATAGCCTTGTTTGGTTGGACCGGCATGTTCATAAGACTTGATACCATGCGGCTTATACCGGAAATTTTTGTAGCGTTTATGTTTGTGTCTATTCCGAGATCGCGGTGAGATCGGAATGTCATGACTACTTCTTCAAGCGATGTGTTACCGGCACGTTCGCCAATGCCGTTTATTGTGACCTCCGCTTGACGGGCTCCGTTCACTACGCCTGTCACTGTATTGGCTGTGGCCATTCCAAGATCGTTGTGGCAATGGGTGGCTATAATGACTTTGTCTATGCCGTCTACATTGTCTATAAGATATTTGATTTTAGCTCCGAATTCCGAGGGCAGACAATAGCCTGTAGTGTCAGGGATATTTATCACAGTGGCGCCTGCGCGGATCACGGCTTCCACAACTCGTGCGAGATATTCATTGTCGGTACGGCCTGCGTCTTCCGCATAGAATTGCACGTCTTCGACAAATTTTTTAGCGAAAGCGACGGCTCCGACGGCACGTTCCAATATATCGTCACGTGTGGAGTTGAATTTATATTTGATATGATAGTCCGATGTCCCGATGCCGGTATGGATACGCGGATGCTTGGCATATCGTAGAGCCTCGGCCGCCACTTTAATGTCGTTTTCCACCGCACGGGTCAGCGCGCATATCGTTGGCCATGTGACCGCTTTGGATATTTCGACAACCGAATTAAAATCTCCAGGGCTTGACACGGGAAATCCGGCTTCAATGACGTCTACACCGAGAGTTTCAAGGGCTTTTGCGACTTCGATTTTTTCAACCGTGTTGAGTTGACAACCAGGCACTTGTTCTCCATCTCGCAGTGTCGTGTCAAAAATATATAACCGATCGCTCATATAAAATATAATATAGATGGATTATTTGGAAACTAAACCTAAAAACATTGGCATGAGAGAGCAGGGCCAATTATGAATCGTTGCAAATTTACGAAATATTTATAAAAGGCCATGATAAAATGATAAATTTATTTATTTGTAGTGAAAATTTTTACAGAATGAAATATTAGCGGTTTTGGTTAATATAGGATTGAAAGTGTTAATAAGCCGGATTGTTTTGTGGATAAAAGATAAAGTGTTATTTTTGACAGTGATATTTGAATTTATTCGATGGAATTACGAGGACTGTCAATATTTGTACTCTGCTGGTTGGCATTTTGGGATGTATACGCTCAATCGGAGCTGTCCGACGGGAGTGAGACTGCTATTCCTGAGGTAGAACTGGAGGGGGTGGTCGTGACAGCACCGGTTCAAGAGATTACGATAAAAGGAGATACCGCAATAATAAATGCGTTGGCCTATAAGGTGAGCCAAGGTGCGTATCTTGAAGAGCTTGTCAAACGTATCCCGGGTATGGAATACGATCGTAAGACAAAAACCCTTACATATAACGGACGGGAGTTGAAAGAGATTAATGTCAATGGAAAATCTTTTTTCGGATCCAATGTCGTTATCGCGTTGGAGAATCTTCCTGCGGATATTATAAGTAGACTGAAAGTTTACGATAAGAGTAAGGATGAGGATAAATTTTTAGGCATAAGATCAGGAAAGGACAATCTTGTCCTTGACCTGATTACGAATAAAAATATTGACGGGTCATTGATGGCTATTTCAGAAATCTTGGTTGGGAATCATAACAAGAAAGAGGCTTCGCTGATGGCTCACTATTTTAGGTCTGATGGTGATAATTTTTCGGTGAACATGAATGGTGGCAATAAAAATATGGATACTGATTATCGTAACAACCGCGATAGAAACGTGTCAATGAATTTTTGGAAAAACATCGGAAATAAATTATCAGTAAACGGTAATTTGATGGTGGCTTGGCGGAGAGACGGTAATAATTTTTCAGGGGTCACGGAACAGTTCATACCGGAAAATACAAATTATAATTATAATGCACTTACAACTGTCGGTAAGAATCGCAGTTTAAGTTCGATGCTTGGATGCCGTTGGATGCTAAATGAAAACACCTATATAAACATAAACGGGAATTATAATAGATCGTTATCATGTAAGACCGATAAAAGCAGACAAGCCGCTTTTGACTCTGACCCTGGGCTGAATGTGAAAGATCCTTTCGAAGGTGACGTATATGAAAAAATCCCTATTGAATTTAGGATCAATGATATTAGGATGGATTCAAAATCAGAGACCGATAATGAAAGTTATTATTTAAATGCCTCTGTCAGCCGTATATTGAATAAACGAGGTGCTTCTATCCGTGTTTCCGCCGGATGTTCGGATTTTGAAGCGTGTGGTGACGGATTTTCTGTATCGTCAACCGCATATTACAGGATCAAAGGTTCCGATGGAATGGATTCATTGCTTTATCGTAATCAATATAATAAAACCCCTTTACGTAATTTTGAACGCAATGTAGGAATAATGTTTATGCAACCGTTGACTAAGGATATGAAACTCAGTCTGGGTTACAGCTATAAAACAGGTATGGAAAGGAACGATCGGTCAGTCTATGACTTGTCGGCTTTTTCTGATGACAGGGAAGAGTATATCGGTTTTCTTCCCGATGATTACGCTGCTGGTTATATAGATAGTTTGAGCAACAACAGCCGTAGCCGTTTTTCGTTTCACGAGATGAATGTTTCATTGGATTATTATACAGATATATGGCAATTTATGCTGAATTTTGTGACAGGATCTGAACATCGTGCGCTCGATCGGAAAACGGGTCTTTTAAAAGCCGATACCGTGCGCTCCGCATTTAATATCCGTCCATCGTTTCATGTTACTTGGCATAAGGATCAGATATCGGTGAATTTTTCTTATATAGGATATACGCACCAGCCGTCGCTTTCAGATATGTTGTCTCAGACCGACAATAGTAATCCTTTATATATAACGCATGGTAATCCTAACTTAAAAGCGGCCTATAACCAGGATGTCCGGATTGATTTCCACAATGAGAAGATCGGCTTGTCGTGCGGTGGTGGTTTTTCCGGTGTATATAATGAACTGGCACATGCTGTGATATATGATTCGCAGTCCGGAGGCAGTGTGGTGTATCCTGTGAATGTGAATGGAAATTGTAATTTTGGGTTGAATTTCGGCTATAGAAAGGTTCTTTTTCGTAAATTCCGTTTGTTTTTTGACGGGAGATTGGCCTATAACAGGAATGTCGGGATTGTTGACGATGACGAGGGTGGCGGGCCACAAAAAAGTGTGACAAGGATCCGTTCGAGCCGGACATCATGCAGGATGCTTTATATGCCTGTGTGGGGGAGTTTCGATTTTTCGTTCAATTGGGATTATTCGACATCGTTCAATGGATTGCGTCAGGCTGGCAATCATATAAGTAATTATAGGTTTAATCTTGGTTCATATACGGATTTTTCTTGTGGATTGCAGTTTCGCTGTGAATTAGGCTATGATTTCAAGAACGGGACGAACCTAAATACAAAGGACGATTCCCAGATATTGTGGAATCTTGAGGTTGCATGGCGTTTTCTGAAGAAAAAGGAGGCCCGGTTGAGTTTTTATTGGGCTGACATTCTCAGTGATAAAAAAGCTTTTAATAGATATGTATCCGCTTCGGGTATAGTGGAAAGATATAACAGGCAAATAGGAAGTTATTTCATGGTTTCGCTCAGATATAATTTCAATAAAAATCCGGAAGTCCGTTAATGTTAAGATCCTACTTTTTTAGTCAAAGACATAATGGCTTTTTTCAATAAGTCGGTGAAGCTTTTCGGAGCGGCTTGAAACTCTGGCGGTATGGCTGGTGTTTTAGTTTAAATGTTTTATTGGAATGAAAATTGAAAGTCTCTTTGATTTAAAAGGAAAGGTTGCTGTCGTTACCGGTGGTGGTGACGGGATAGGACATGGAGCGTGTGAAATTTTAGCTCGGGCCGGTGCGGCTGTAATGGTCAGTGATATCTCTGTCGAGCGGGCCTCAAGAGTTGCGGATCATATAGTTGAGAATGGAGGCGTTGCTTCTGCTATGGCTTGTAATGTGCTTGAAGACAGTGATCTTGTCAGGTTGGTGGAGCATACGGTAGAGGAGTATGGAGCGATAAATATACTTGTGAATAATGTCGGTATCGGAGGTGGAGGGAAGGAAAATCCGTTTGAAATAGACCGTGATTACCTTACGCGTATTTATAATATAAATGTGTTTGCTCCATGGCGTCTGTGTCAGTTAACTGTTCCGTTCATGGCTAAATCCGGATATGGAAGTATAATAAACATAACGTCTACAAGCTCTCTGAATAAAGAGGCTAATATGGGGGTGTATTCCTCGTCTAAAGCGGCTCTCAATCATCTTACGGCTAATCTCGCATACGATTTTGGCCCTTTGGGGGTTAGAATAAACAATGTGGGGCCTGGTGCGACGCGTACACATGCGTTTGAGTCGGTTCTCACGCCTGAAATAGAAAAGCGTATGTTGAAACACACACCGATGAAACGTCTCGGAGAGGTTTCGGATATAGCCGGTGCGATACTTTATTTCGCCGCTCCCGTGTCGGAGTGGATAAGCGGGCAAACTCTTTTTGTCAATGGTGGAGGCTTGCAGACTCTTGACTGAAACTAATCTCCGGGATATAAGGTGTATTCAGAAATTTAACGGGACTGCTGTCGTAAAAGCAATCCCGTTAAAATTCGATTTTATGTTTCTTCCGGCTATTTCATATTAGATAGAAGAGCAGAGGCTTTGTCCCAGTCACGATAGAAAATCATGAGTCCGATCCCGTCTTTGACCTGAGGTGTGTACATTTCACCTTCGTTTTCGATTATTGAAGGAATTCCGTTGTTTTCAAGCCAGTTTTTTGCGATAGATGCTTCGCTGATATTGGTGAAGGTTCTTATGCGTAAAATGTCATCGGGCTTTGGCGGGCGGGTGTCCGATAGAAGTTTTTTAACGAGTTGGAACAATGACATGACGATAGATATTGTATTGCGATAAGTGTCAATCCAGAGCTTGCTCTATGTCTGATATTATGTCGGACACATCTTCGATACCCACAGACAAGCGTATGAGATCGGGGGCGACTCCCGCTTCACGCAATTGTTCGTCGGAGAGTTGACGGTGCGTATGGCTGGCCGGATGGAGTACGCAAGTACGTGCATCGGCCACATGTGTCACGATCGATATGAATTTTAATTTGTCCATAAATTTGATCGCATCCTCTCGCGAACCGTTCAGGCCGAAGGCGATGACACCACAAGATCCGTTAGGCAGATATTTCTGTGCTAATGAATTATACTTGTTGTCCGGTAGGCTGCAATAGTTGACCCATTTTACTTTAGGGTTTGATTTGAGCCATTCAGCGACTTTATAGGCATTTTCACAATGGCGAGGCATACGCAGGTGCAAAGTCTCGAGTCCGAGATTTAACAAAAATGCGTTCTGCGGAGACATCATAGAACCGAGATCCCGCATCAGTTGCGCTACAGCTTTGGTGATATATGCACCTTTGCCAAATGATTTGGTATATGTCAGACCGTGATATGATTCATCTGGGGTCGTGAGTCCGGGAAATTTTTCGGAATTCGCTTCCCAGTCGAAGTTTCCGCTGTCTACCACCGCACCTCCTACACTGACAGCATGACCGTCCATGTATTTTGTTGTCGAGTGTGTGACTATGTCCGCGCCCCATTCAAACGGACGACAGTTTATAGGCGTGGGAAATGTGTTGTCAACGATCAACGGGACTCCGTTACGGTGAGCTATACGTGCAAATTTTTCTATGTCAAGTACTTCTCCTCCGGGATTTGAGATGGTTTCTCCAAAAAGGACTTTTGTGTTTGGTCTGAAGGCTTTTTGAATTTCGTCTTCGCTCGCGTTTGGATCAATGAATGTACAGTCTATGCCGAGTTTTTTGAGCGTTACTCCGAATAAATTGAATGTGCCGCCATAAATATTTGAAGATGACACGATATGATCTCCGTTTTCACAGATGTTGCATACGGCATAGAAGTTCGCGGCTTGACCTGATGATGTAAGAAGCGCGGCGACTCCACCTTCAAGGGCTGCGATCTTGGACGCGACAGCGTCTACGGTCGGATTTTGCAGACGTGAATAGAAATAGCCGGAATCTTCAAGGTCGAAAAGTCTTGCCATCTGTTCGCTTGTCTCATATTTGAATGTTGTGCTTTGTATGATAGGCAACACTCGCGGTTCGCCTTTGCCGGGATTCCATCCTGCCTGTACGCATAATGTCGCGGCAGAGTATTTTTTGTCGTTATTCATTGCATCTAATGTTTTATGGTGAGCTTGTATAAATTTAATCTAAAACAAGGACTTCCCGTTCAGCAGTGTTAATGATGAAAGGGAAGCCCTTGAAAGTATGGCTAAGCGGAATACGTTTTAAGCATTCTTCACTTTGTCGACGATTGCCTTGAAAGCTGCCGGGTTATTGAGGGCGAGATCGGCAAGGACTTTACGATTGATTTCGATACCAGCCTTGTGGATTAGACCCATGAGCTTTGAGTATGAGAGGTCTTCAAGACGGGCCGCAGCGTTGATACGCTGAATCCAAAGAGCGCGGAAGTTGCGCTTTTTGTTCTTACGGTCGCGGTAAGCGTAGGTAAGACCCTTTTCCCAAGTGTTCTTGGCTACAGTCCATACGTTGCGACGGCAACCGAAGTATCCACGGGTAAGTTTGAGGATTTTTTTGCGGCGAGCTCTTGAGGCTACATGATTTACTGATCTTGGCATTTTTTAAATGAGTTGTGAACGTCAGCGGCACGTCAATGCACTTAGATTCATTTTTTAGGTGGCTGACCGTTCGGTTAAAGAATTGAATTAGAAATCACGATTTTAAGATAGTGAAAACCTCCTTATTTGAGGGCGAGGAGTGCCTTAACGTTTGAAGCGTCAGCGTTGGATACGACTGAGAAGTGTGTAAGGTTACGTTTCTGCTTCTTTGTTTTCTTTGTCAAGATGTGGCTCTTGAAGGCGTGTTTTCTCTTGATCTTTCCTGATCCGGTAAGGGCGAACCTCTTTTTGGCACCGGAGTTAGTCTTAATCTTTGGCATTTGTTGTGATTGTTAAATAATGATTTTAATTCTATAAGGCGTAACCCTTGAGAGACAAAGGTATATTGCTTTTATTATTTTTTCTTTGGACTTAGCATGATAATCATGCGTTTGCCTTCAAGTACCGGCATTTGGTCTACTTTTCCGTATTCTTCAAGATCGTTGGCGAAACGTAGCAAAAGCACTTCACCTTGCTCTTTGAAGAGGATCGAACGGCCTTTGAAAAAGACGTAAGCCTTTACTTTGGCGCCTTCCTGAAGGAAGCCGATCGCGTGTTTCAATTTGAAGTTATAGTCATGGTCATCGGTTTGGGGGCCGAAGCGTATTTCCTTGACTACAACTTTAGTGGCCTTGGCTTTCTGCTCTTTCTGGCGCTTTTTCTGCTGATAGAGGAATTTTTGGTAGTCCAACACTCGGCATACCGGTGGTTGGGCGGTGGGTGATATCTCAATCAGGTCGAGACCGAGACCATCAGCGATCTTCAACGCTTCCTGAATGGAATATACACCGTTTTCCACATTGTCACCAACAAGACGGACTTCACGGGCACGAATATATTCGTTTATGGCGTATGGTTCCTCCTTGCGGTTGTTGGGCATTGGGCGACGAGGGCCATTGTTTGGGCGCGGTACAAAAGGTTTTTTCTCCATTCAGGGGGTTATTGATTTATCATTTCGTTGACTTCGCGAGTCAATTCGGCTGCAAAGGTAGCAATTTTCATCGAACCTTTATCACCTTCGCCTTGTTTTCTTACAGAAATTTCGTTATTTTCAGCCTCTTTTTCTCCGACAATGAGCATGTAAGGAATTCTCTTCAGTTCGTTATCGCGTATTTTTTTGCCGATTTTTTCATTTCTGTCGTCAACTTGAGTGCGGATATCGAGTGCGTTCAATTGCGATGCGACTTCGTTAGCATAGTCGTTGAATTTTTCGGAGATAGGGAGCACTACCGCTTGCTGAGGTGCGAGCCAAAGGGGGAAACGTCCGGCCGTGTGTTCCAATAGGACTGCGACGAAACGTTCCATAGACCCGAAAGGTGCACGGTGTATCATTACTGGGCGATGTTTCTGGTTGTCAGAACCGGTGTATTCCAATTGGAAGCGTTCTGGTAGGTTGTAGTCTACCTGGATTGTGCCCAATTGCCATTTGCGTCCGAGTGCATCCTTGACCATAAAGTCAAGTTTGGGGCCGTAGAAGGCTGCTTCTCCGTATTCTTTGCGTGCTTTGAGGCCTTTTTCTTCGCATGCGTCTATGATGGACTGCTCTGCAAGATGCCAATTTTCATCGCTTCCGATGTATTTCTCTTTGTTGTTTGGATCACGTAAGGATATCTGGGCTTCGAAATTGTCAAATTTCAAGGCTTTGAAAATGTAGAATATGATATCCATTACTTTCAGGAACTCACCTTTAATCTGGTCGGGGGCGCAATAGATGTGGGCGTCATCCTGTGTGAATCCTCTCACTCGTGTCAGTCCGTGGAGCTCTCCGCTTTGTTCGTATCGGTATACCGTGCCGAATTCAGCAAGTCTGAGAGGTAGATCGCGATAGCTGCGCGGAAGTGCCCGGAATATTTCACAGTGATGAGGGCAGTTCATCGGTTTGAGCAGGTATTCTTCTCCTTCTTCCGGTGTATGGATAGGTTGGAACGAGTCTTTGCCGTATTTGGCGTAGTGTCCGGATGTGACGTATAGGTTTTTATTACCGATATGCGGTGTTATCACTTGTTGATAACCGTATTGTTTTTGGATCTTTCGCAGGAATTGTTCCAATCGGTCGCGTAAGGCGGTCCCTTTGGGTAGCCATAGCGGAAGACCGGCTCCTACATTTTGGGAGAATGCGAAAAGTTCCATTTCTTTCCCGAGTTTGCGATGGTCGCGTTTTTTCGCTTCTTCGAGCAATACGAGGTACTCGTCGAGCATTTTTTTCTTCGGGAAAGTTATGCCGTAGACGCGCACAAGCTGATTGCGTTTTTCGTCACCGCGCCAGTACGCACCAGCGAGCGAGGTTACTTTTACGGCTTTTATGGGAGCTGTGTTTGCGATGTGTGGCCCGCGACATAGGTCGGTGAACGAGCCTTGTGTATAGGTGGTTATGTTTCCGTCTTCAAGCTCGCTTATAAGTTCGCATTTGTATTTTTCGTCTCGCTCGCCAAAAAGTTTCAATGCGTCGGCCTTTGAAATATCAGCGCGTACGATCGGCTGTTTCTGTTGGGCGAGCTCAAGCATTTTTTTCTCTATGCGGGCGAAGTCTGCGGATGTGATCGTGTTTTCTCCGGGGTCGATGTCGTAGTAAAAGCCGTTTTCGATAGCCGGACCGATCCCGAATTTCACACCGGGATAGAGTTCTTGAAGTGCTTCGGCAAGAAGGTGGGCTGAAGAGTGCCAGAAAGCGTGTTTGCCTTCCGGATCATCCCATTTGAAAAGGCGTATAGAGGCGTCTTCGTTGATGGGACGTGATATGTCCCATTCTTTGTCGTTTACGGAAGCAGCGAGAATGTCGCGGGCAAGTTGTGGCGACAGGGATTCCGCGATTTGAATAGGGGTTACACCGCATTCAAACTGCTTGACACTCTGGTCTGGGAAAGTGATATTGATGTTTGCCATTATAATATGTTGTTGTTAAGGGGCCATACAAGCGGCTCCTGCTGTTTCAGCTTGCAAATATAGCGAAAAATATCAAATCTACACCTTGATTATATAGGCAAATAAGCGAATATTGAGTAATTTTGTTGTCGAGATGAAGAAAATAGATAATGCGACTGTTCAGCGGATACTTGATGCCGCTGACATAGTGGAGGTTGTGAGTGACTTTGTCAGTCTGAAGCGTCGCGGGGCCAATTATGTGGGGCTATGTCCGTTTCATAATGACAGGTCTCCGTCTTTTTATGTGTCGAAAGCAAAAGGGATGTGTAAATGTTTCAGTTGTGGTGAAGGCGGAAGTCCGGTGAGTTTTGTCATGAAACTTGAACAATTGACGTTTACGGAGGCTTTGCGCTATCTTGCGAAAAAATATAATATCGAGATAGAGGAGCGCGATATGACTGACGAGGAGCGTCAGGCTGAGGGCGATAGGGAGAATATGATTGCTCTCAATGATTTCGCGTTGCGCTATTTCGAGAAAAATTTGCGTGAAACAGCAGATGGCCGTGACATCGGTCTGTCGTATTTCAGGTATAGAGGGATAGGTGACGCTATGATAGAGAAGTTTCACCTTGGCTATGCGCTTGAGTCGCGCGACGCTCTTTATGAGGCGGCTGTCGAACGCGGTTATAGCGAACGGTATCTATTTTCAACCGGGTTATGTTCAAAGACTGATGACGGCCGTATCTTTGACCGTTTCCGGGGCAGGGTGATCTATCCGGTCTTTACGTTGTCGGGAAAAGTGGTCGCTTTTGGCGGGCGTACGTTAAGCAAGGAAAAGAAAATAGCGAAATATGTCAATTCTCCAGAGTCCGAGATATATCTGAAACGCAAAGAGCTTTATGGCCTTTTTCAGGCGAAACAAGCTATAGCGAAAGCTCAAAAGTGTATTCTTGTGGAGGGATATATGGATGTGATATCCATGCATCAGGCAGGGGTATGCAACGTGGTGGCTTCTTCCGGCACGGCGTTGACTGTCGAGCAGGTACGTCTGATAAAGAGGTTTACTACCAATGTGACGCTTATTTATGATAGCGACGCAGCCGGTATCAAGGCTTCTTTGAGAGGTATAGAGCTGCTTTTGCAGGATGGGATGGATATAAAGGTACTACTGCTGCCTGAAGGTGATGACCCGGACTCTTTTGCCCAAAAACATAGTTCGACGGAAGTGGAGGGGTATATACGTGATAATGAGACTGATTTTATCAGTTTTATGGCTCGTATATTGATGGGAGAGGCTGCCGATGACCCGGCTCGGCGTGCCAAGGTAATAACCCGTGTGGTCAAGACGATCGCTCTGATCCCTGATGAAATTACACGCAATGTGTATGTGCAGGAATGTTCAAGGCTGCTGTTCATGGACGAGGATGTGTTGCGTCGTGAGGTTGGAAAGTTCTACAATGAGTTTCGCCTCAAATCCCGTGAGGAAAGGGAGCGGTTGTCTTATGCTGATATTCCGGAAGAAAATGTTGAGGTGATTGCCGAGGATTTGGTTGGCGTGGAAGTTGCACGGTCGGGCGGTGCGATGGGTGCGGCATCTGTGGAAGGCGGGGGGCATAGCAGGTTTTTGCGCACATACGAATTGGCGGTTGCGCGTCTTGTCGCCAAATATGGCAACTATGCTTTTGCAGAAGGGATAGACGAGGACGGTAATGATAGACCAATCACGGTTTTGGAATATATAGAGGCGGATTTGGACGGAGATAATATACGTTTCGTCAATCAGGATCTCGCTCATTTCATTGACGAGGCGTCTCGTTTGAGCCGTTGCAGGTGGGCTTATGATCTTGAAAAAGCGAAAGAACGTCTTGAAGAAAGACGCAAGGAGGAGTTTGCCGAGGGGATTGAGGCCATACGGTTGAAGGCTTCGGACAATGGCAGTGTATCGGCTATGGAACGATCGTTGCGCGATGCCGTGGATCATAATTACTTAAAAGGCATTGAGGAGTTTTCTGTGGTTTATTTAGCGAAGCAGCTATGCTCGTCACCGGATGATATGGTGCGCGATCTCGCCACGGATTTGGTGGTTGAGCGTCATGTATTGAGCAAGGTGCATACGAAATATGCAAAAGTTGATACCGAACAGGACCTTTTAGGGGAGCTTGTGCCCCGCGCTTTGCATGAATTGAAGGATGCTATATTGTGGACTCGCCTTGATGATGCACGAAAAGCGCTTCGGGAATCGGTGAATGATTATGAAAAGTCCATGGTTTTGATGAGGCAAATAAAGGAGATAGAGGAGACTCGGTCTGAACTTGCAAAGCTTATAGGGGACAGAGTCATAGCTCCCAGGAAGTGATTACGGATCTAATATAATAGCTTTAAACCCCGTCCGCGAAATCAACTTCGCAGGCGGGGCTTTGTTTTAAGTTTGTGTGTAATCTTATAGTGCAGATAGCAATACCTTAAACATAAAAATATTAGTCGATATCTTATTTATTATTATATTCTATAAGCAGTCGTTTATCTACGTGTGCCTAATCAATCTGTTTTTACCTGATTGAAAATGTCTTCCTTTGGAAACTGTTATTGATATAAGTTGAATATGAAAAGTAATCTCTACAAAATGTTTTTATGACGTCCCGGGACTTTATATGGTCCTGTTTTGATATTTTAACGGTAGTCGGCGAATTTCACTTGCAGTTTCTTGCGGGCGAAAAATATACGGCTTTTCACTGTGCCGAGAGGCAGATTCATCTTCTCTGCGATCTCATTGTATTTATAGCCGGCAACGTGCATTGAGAATGGTATGCGGTATTCATCAGGGAATGCGTTGATGGCGTCTGAGATCTCGTTGGCACCGAAAGAGCCCTCGGGGGTTTCGAGTCCGGAATCTTGAGACAGATTGAGGTGGTAGAGATCCTCTGTCTGGTCGATGACTGTTGCGGATCTTACAACGCGACGATAGTTATTGATGAAGATATTGCGCATTATCGTGAAAACCCATCCCTTGAAATTGGTGTTGTCGACATATTTGCTTTCGTTGTCAAGGGCTTTCAGGGTAGTGTCCTGAAGGAGATCGTAAGCGTTGTCTCTATTGGAAGTGAGCATATAGGCAAAGTTAAGAAGGTTGCCCTGGAGGCTCATAAGCTTGTTTTGAAATTCCTGAGTTCCCATAATCATAATATTTGTTAGAGAGTTGAGTGTTGGGGAGAGTTGTAAGTAAAATATCAAAGGGTTATTTGGTTTGACAATTCAAAATTACAACGAAAATAAATGGATGTAAATGTTTTTATTGTAAAAATGCGTTAAAGTGATGTCAAAATTGTTACAATTGGTGATATAATGTTGATATATAATGAATTATTTATTGTGATAAAAGATTACAAAATTGTTACAATGAACGGCTTTTGTTATGATATTTGTAACATTGGTGAGAATTTTTGCTGTATATGCAATCATAATTTTATAAAGCCATGTTGTGGGATTCCATTAATTGAAATTTGCTTTACGATAATATAATGTATAAGATTCCGAAAAGTTCCTGCTTATTGTGTGTTTAACACAATTAACTAAAAAAGATTGAAGTGATTGGCGAAAATAGTTTTTGTGTGTGTCGAGTGCTTGTTATGGGATATTCTCAATAGTTGTAGTTGCTGAATGAAAAATTCCCTCATGCATCCAAGACGCATGAGGGAATTTTTCATTCAGTATCTATCAGTACTGTAAGGTCAGTCAGCACACTTGGCTTTTATGAATTCACGGTTTAGGCGAGCTATGTTGCTCAACGGAACGTTCTTTGGGCATTCAGCGGCGCATGCTCCTGTGTTTGTACAGTTGCCGAATCCAAGTTCGTCCATCTTCTTGACCATAGCGCGAGCGCGACGAGCGCGTTCCACCTGACCTTGTGGAAGGAGTGCGAACTGGCTGACTTTTGCACCGACGAAAAGCATTGCTGAACCGTTTTTACATGCGGCAACGCACGCTCCGCATCCGATACAGGTGGCAGAGTCCATGGCGACGTCTGCTACTTCTTTTGAAATGGGTAGGTTGTTGGCATCAGGTGCTCCACCGCAGTTGAACGATACGTAACCTCCTGCCTGTTGGATTTGATCGAAAGCGTTGCGATTGACCATAAGGTCGCGTATTACAGGGAACGCTGCCGAACGCCATGGCTCGATAGTTATGGTGTCTTCATTGTTGAATTTGCGCATGTGGAGCTGGCATGTTGTAATTCCCTGCACGGGACCATGTGGATGGCCGTTTATATAGAGGGAGCACATGCCGCAGATGCCTTCACGGCAGTCGCTGTCGAAGACGACAGGTTCTTCGTTGCGGTCAACGAGCTGTTGGTTGAGCATATCAAGCATCTCGAGGAATGAGCTTCCGGTCGAGACATTCTCTACGCGGTAGGTCTGGAATGCACCGGGTTCTTTGGGGCCACGCTGACGCCAAATCTTGAGGTTTACATTTATATTATGTTCCATTTGTATTCGAGATTTACTTATGATTTGTAGTTACGTGTTTGAACCTTGATTTCTGTGTAGTTGAGAGGTTCTTTCAGAAGCACTGGTTTTTCGTTGTCACCGGTATATTTCCAGCATGACACATACATGTAGTCGTTGTCGTTGCGTGCCGCCTCTCCGTCTGCGAGCTGATATTCTTCGCGGAAATGCGCTCCGCATGATTCATTGCGGTTAAGAGCGTCGATAGCCATCATTTTTGCTATTACGAGGAAGTCTTCGAGGCGCAGAGCCTTTTCGAGTTCGGTATTTAAATCGTCAGCGCGTCCTACGATGCGGAGGTCGGAGTAGAATTCCTTGCTGACTTCTTCTATTTCTCCTATAGCCTTGACGAGGCTTTGCAGTGTGCGTCCCATGCCTACGAGATTCCACATGACGTGGCCAAGGCGTTTGTGTATCTGGTCGGGGGATTTTGTGCCTTTTATGGACATTAGCTTGTCGATACGGGTGCGTACAGCCTTTTCCGCTTCGTCAAATTCTTTTGCGTCCGTAGAGAAGTGTGGCACTTTGATCTGGTCGCTAAGATAATTTTGCATAGTGTAGGGGAGGACGAAATATCCGTCAGCGAGACCTTGCATAAGAGCTGAGGCTCCCAAGCGGTTCGCTCCATGGTCGGAGAAGTTGCACTCACCGATTGCGAATAGACCTTTGACAGAGGTCTGAAGCTCGTAGTCGACCCATATACCACCCATTGTATAGTGGCTGGCAGGGAAGATCATCATTGGTGTTTCGTAAGGATTGTCATCAGAGATCATCTGATACATGTCAAACAGGTTGCCGTAACGGTCGCGTACTACATCTTCGCCAAGTCTGTTAATGGCATATTTGAAGTCGAGGTATACGGCATTGCCTGTGCCGACTCCGTAGCCCGCGTCGCAGCGTTCTTTGGCAGCGCGGCTTGCGATGTCACGCGGACAAAGGTTGCCGAATGCCGGATAGCGACGTTCGAGATAGAAATCGCGGTCTTCGTCGGGTATATCGGTCGGTTTCTTTTTGCCGGCGCGTATCGCTTCCGCGTCCTCTTTTTTCTTGGGAACCCAGATGCGACCGTCGTTGCGGAGCGATTCGCTCATAAGAGTGAGCTTCGATTGATCCTCGCCATGAACCGGGATGCATGTCGGATGGATTTGCGTGAAGGCGAGATTAGATAGATATGCGCCTTTTTTGAACGCTTGTACAGCGGCTGAACCGTTGCAGCCCATAGCGTTTGTCGAAAGGAAAAAGGCGCGACCATAGCCTCCGGTAGCGAGTACGACAGCATGGGCTGCGTAGCGTTCGATCTCACCTGTGATGAGATTGCGCACGATGATGCCGCGGGCGCGCCCGTCGATGATCACTACATCAAGCATTTCGCGACGGTTGTAGGATTTGACCGTTCCTTTTTTTATCTGGCGGTTTAGTGATGCGTATGCTCCGAGCAGCAACTGCTGGCCGGTCTGACCTTTGGCGTAGAAAGTACGTGATACCTGTGCGCCTCCGAACGAACGGTTGGCAAGCAATCCTCCGTATTCGCGGGCGAAAGGCACTCCTTGGGCGACACATTGGTCGATAATATTGTTTGAGACTTCGGCCAGACGGTATACATTGGCTTCACGTGAACGGAAGTCACCACCTTTGATCGTGTCGTAAAAGAGACGGTATACGGAGTCGCCATCGTTCTGATAATCCTTGGCTGCGTTTACGCCTCCTTGAGCAGCGATAGAGTGGGCGCGACGCGGAGAGTCCTGTATGCAGAAATTAAGAACGTTGAATCCAAGTTCGCCAAGAGTCGACGCAGCGGAGGCTCCTGCAAGACCGGTTCCTACGACAATGACGTCAAGATTGCGTTTGTTTGCGGGATTGACGAGTTTCTGATGGGCTTTATAATTGGTCCATTTTTGGGCGAAAGGCCCTTCGGGGATTTTAGAATCAATCTGATATTCAGGGAGCTTGGATGACTCGATGTCAGCGTAATCCTTCATTATGGGGGTAGAATCGATCATACCCTCGAGGTTTTATTGTCTGCCATATCTTTATGATTGGTATTTTTAATTCTTTAATGCTTATTATTCCCCGGGGTTATTCAGCTACGATTATTGTAGTGGAAGCGTCGGGACAGCCGGCTGAAAAAGCGTTTGCGTTGGTGTCGAGAGCTTCAGCCGAGGTTTGAGATACGACATATTTCACCGCCTCTTCCTTGAAATCGGTTGTATTTGCGCGTACGGTAAATACTATGGCTTGAGCGATGAATAGGGCGATCACAATTGATGTCCACCAACAGCCTATGGTTTTCAGACGAGGTAACCAAGTGTCATTGTCCCAACCGCAGCTTTGGAACATTGACCAGAAGCCGTGGTTGATATGGAACCAAAGGGCGATAAAACCGATGATATACACAATCGGAGTCCATATTTGGCTGAATGCTATGTGGATGAATAGAGTGCCGGCCGCCGGAGGAACTTCCAAGCCTTCGTGTACGTAGTCGCAATGAAGGATTTCAGCGAACTGCATTCTGGCCCAGAACTGGATGAGATGAATTCCGAGGAAAGCCAGAACGACAATTCCGAGTACAAGCATGTTTTGTGAGGCCCATTCGACTTGAGCGGGTTTTCTGACAACATAGTATCTGTCGTTGCCACGGGCTTTACGGTTTTGTAGGGTCAGCCACAAAGCATAGACGATGTGGACGATGAAAAGGGCTGCCAGGCCGATAGAGGCTACGAGGGCATACCAGTTTGCGCCAAGGAATTCACATACCGCGTTGTAGCCTGACGGCCAAAACAGAGCGATGCCGTTCATCAGACAGTGAAACGTGACGAATAGGACAAGGCATAAGCCCGTGAGTGCCATCACGAACTTCCTCCCTATAGATGAGCAAGTTAACCACATAGTAGTTTGGAAATGGATTAAGTTATTTAAAATGTTTATAAATTTGATTCTATTGAATTTAACTTTTTGCAAAGTTAAGGTAAAACATTGGTCTTTACAAGAATTAAAGAAAAATTTCTTTAACTGAGCGAAAGGATTTTTGACATTTCTTTCGGGACCGTATACATTAATTATATTATATGATGCCATGGCTAAGGTCTGTGTGGTTCGGCTTCGAGATTTTATTTTAATATAATTATGGTGTCGTTTTGAATTTGTATGGAATATTCGCTATTTTTGTATTTAGTTTATGATATGTTCTTTCTCCTGTTGATTATGATGATGTTATTCTATCGTATCTATCAGATTTTTATAATGTGCCCGCTCCTTGTGTCGGTCACTGTTATAGCAGCGGTTTTTACCGCTTTTGGATCGGCGCTCGGTTTTGGTCGGTGGTGGGGCTATTATCCGGAGATTTTGTGGGCGAGGCTTTTTTGTTGGCTTGCCTTTGTCAAAGTCTCTGTGAGCGGGCGTGAGAATATAGATCCTGATGTCAGCTATGTTTTTGTCGCTAATCACCAAGGTGCGTACGATATTTTTACTGTGTATGGATATCTCGGGCATAATTTTCGTTGGATGATGAAGCAGGGTCTGCGTAAAATACCATTTGTTGGATGGGCTTGTAAATGGGCCGGCCATATTTTTGTCGACAACTCATCGGCGTCGGCTACGCGCAGGACGATGCGTCAGGCTGAACGCCAGCTTAGCGGAGGCATGTCGCTTGTGGTTTTTCCTGAGGGCGCCCGTTCTTGGACTGGAGAGATGGGTACATTTAAGCGGGGCGCTTACCGTCTTGCCGTAGAATTTGGCTTGCCGGTTGTTCCGCTTACGATTGACGGGGCTTTCGACGTGCTTCCTCGTTTTAAACTGTTGCCGGTTCCGGGACATATATATTTGACAATACATAAGCCTGTTTTTCCAGGGGCTGACGGGCATGATTTTTCGCGTTTGATGTCGGAGTCACGTGATGCGATCGCTTCCGGTTTGCGCTGATAAATTTTTAGGCTTTATGGATGAACCAATTGAAGTGTCCGTACGTTTTGATTTTGGCGGCCGGGATTTATGTCGGTGCTATTTTTGTGGCCAGACGTGCCTTGATGCTGATTGTCATTTTGTCAGTGTCGACTGACATTATTGGCCTATGGCACGGTTTATGCCGTGTGTAAAGATTGAATAGATGTATCGAAGAATACAAAATCATCAATATAATTAATCAAACTAATATTTTAATTAACAATGAATATTAAGCCATTAGCTGACAGAGTGCTTATTTGCCCCACTCCGGTGGAAGAGGTTACTGCGGCAGGTATCATAATACCTGAGACTGCAAAGGAAAAGCCCCTGAAAGGTACGGTTATCGCTGCCGGGAACGGAACTAAAGATGAGGAAATGATCGTAAAATCCGGTGATGAAGTGCTTTACGGAAAATATGCCGGTACTGAAGTTGAGCTGGAAGGCAAAAAATATCTTATAATGCGTCAGAGCGACGTCCTTGCGGTTTTAGAAAAATAAAAATCGGTTGAAGATATTTTAATAAGTTTAATACGGAGAGTTTAGTCTCCGAAAATTATTAAGTAAAAAATCATGGCAAAAGAAATAAAATTTGATATAAAGGCTCGTGAAGAGCTCAAGAAAGGTGTCGACGCTCTTGCTGACGCAGTCAAGGTAACACTCGGTCCGAAAGGCCGCAATGTTATCATTGAGAAGAAGTTCGGAGCTCCGCATATCACCAAGGACGGAGTCAGCGTGGCTCGCGAAGTAGAGCTCGAGGATCCGTTCCAGAACATGGGCGCTCAGCTTGTAAAAGAGGTCGCATCCAAAACCGGAGATGACGCTGGCGATGGTACTACCACCGCGACTGTTCTTGCTCAGGCTATCGTTAATGTCGGTCTTAAGAATGTGGCTGCCGGAGCCAATCCGATGGATCTAAAACGTGGTATAGACCGTGCGGTCGCAGTTGTTGTCGAAGGCATCAAGGCTCAGAGCGAGGAAGTGGGCGATGATTTCAAGAAGATCGAGGACGTGGCCCGTATTTCTGCCAACAACGATGAGGCTATAGGACGACTTATAGCCGAGGCCATGAAAAAAGTAAAGAAAGAGGGGGTTATCACCGTTGACGAAGCCAAGGGAACGGAAACCACAGTTGACATTGTTGAAGGTATGCAATTCGACCGTGGCTATATCTCGCCATATTTCGTCACCAATACAGAGAAGATGGAGTGTGTGATGGAAAGCCCTTATATACTTATTCATGACAAAAAGATCTCTAATATCAAGGATATTCTTCCCGTGCTCGAGTCCACCGCACAGTCTGGACGCGGTCTTCTGATTATTTCAGAGGACGTCGATCAGGAGGCTCTTGCCACTCTTGTCGTCAACCGTCTGCGTGGGTCTTTGAAGGTTTGTGCTGTTAAGGCTCCAGGTTTTGGTGACCGTCGTAAAGAGATGCTTGAGGACATCGCTGTCCTGACCGGAGGTGTCGTCATATCCGAAGAAAAAGGTATGCAGCTTGCCACGGCTACTGTGGATCAGTTGGGACGTGCCGAGAAAGTGACGATCAATAAGGAAAATACTACAATTGTGAATGGCGCGGGTGATAAAGATGCTATCGCTGCTCGCGTTTCTCAGATCAAGGCTCAGATCGGGCAGACTACAAGCGATTACGACCGTGAGAAACTTCAGGAACGTCTTGCGAAACTAGCCGGAGGCGTTGCCGTACTCCATATCGGTGCTCCGAGCGAGGTTGAGATGAAGGAGAAAAAAGATCGTGTTGACGACGCTCTTTCGGCTACCCGTGCGGCTATAGCGGAGGGAATTGTCCCCGGTGGAGGTGTCGCTTATATACGTTGCGTTAAATCGCTTGAAAATCTGAAAGGAGCTAATGACGACGAAACCACCGGTATAAACATAGTTCTCCGTGCTATCGAGGAACCTCTGCGCCAGATTGTGGCTAATGCCGGACAAGAAGGTGCGGTGGTTGTTCAGAAAGTCAAAGATGGAGATGCGGATTACGGCTACAATGCCCGTACCGATAAGTATGAAAATCTTATGGCTGCCGGTGTGATAGACCCTGCGAAAGTTACCCGTGTCGCTTTGGAAAATGCAGCGTCGATCGCAGGTATGTTCCTTACCACTTCTTGTGTGATCGCGGATAAGAAAGAGGATAATCCCGCACCTGCGATGCCGGCTCCTGGTATGGGTGGCATGGGCGGCATGATGTAATATCGTCTTACGCTTTTAGAACCGCAATTTAAATTTATCGATATAACCGCGATAGGCATAAACCCCTATTGCGGTTTTTGTTTTTTATCGCATTAAGATATTTGGCAATTGGATATAGTTGTGATAAATTGTTAAGCTAAAATATAACAAATTTTACCTCTTGCAGATTTGTGCGTTATTAATTATATGCCTATCTTTGTACGAATTATTTAACATTAAAACACTTATTTTAAATTTTAATACCAATCAATTACATTTTATGACTAAAAGAATTTGGAATTTGGTTCTTGTTCTTGCGTGTCTGCTTGGGATTCAGTCGGCACGTGCGGAATTCAAGGACTTTAAATTGAATCTCGAAGGAGTGGGGCTGCTTACGGCTGACGAAGTCAGTGGTAATTCGACCGTATCTTTCGGAATTGTTGTAAATGCAGACGGGACGCTCAGCCGCGTGGCTGATAATGACGCCTCTGCTGACGCTATTTTTTCTGGTACTTATCACAGTGAACATGGATGTACTGGCGCAAAACTCGTTTTTGCGGTAGATGGGCCTGTAAAAATCGGACTCGGTACATGCGTGTTTGGCACTGGAGATGCCACCGCTAAAAATACAGCCGGTGAGGTGGTAGCGACATTGAACAGCAATAACGGAGCCTGTTTCCATGGCGATCGTGTTAAAAACGTTGTTTACGGATTCTACAAAGGTGAAGCGACGACTCTAACATTAGAGCCGAAGAATTATACACCTTATATTTCCGTTGAAAAGGCTGATCCTTCTGAGATTGTCGAAGAAGTCGCGGTCTCTTTCGGATTTGGAGATTATGCCGATTCAGGTATCCTTCCTCAAGAAGCAAAAATAGAAATTGGCAAGACTTTTACCATCCCCGCCAATTATACTATGTTTGTATCCGGCAAGACTCTTGTCTCTTGGACAGACGGGGCTAAAAATTATGAGCTTGGTGAAGTTGTGACTGTTGAAGCTCCGCTCAGTCTTACACCTGTGTTTGTTGACAACACTGTCTCGCTCGCTGACCGTACGGAACCGGTGACTGTCAAATGGAACTTCCGTCAGGATCAGGGATGTCCGAAAGTTTCCTGGGAAGGTTCTGACGGTTTCCTTGTCGCTAAAGCTCAAATAGGCACGGAGGTAATTGACGTGAAACTTGACATAGCCACATCTCCAGGTAAATTTAACAGTGGTAGTAACAATGATTGGGCCCAGATCAATGAAGGAACGCGTCTCACCGTGCCAGCATGTAAGGATGCTGTGATATCATTTGAATCATACAACCAGACTACGACCACAACCATCGACGGTCAGGTGATCAATCAGGGATCCAATACGCCATCGTTCACATGTGCAGGGGATATTGAGAATGCTGAGATCGTAATAGGCGATGGCAGCTATTTCCGCTATGTGCAGGTGGTACTTCCAGTCGTAAAGACCGGAGGTGAAAGTTTCACAAGTGCAAAAGCAGAAGTTGTATGGCCATTTGATAATACCGGGACATACGCTGAAACATCAACCGTGACCCCCCCTAATGCCTTTAGTATCACATCTGTAGATCTTGGTGGTTCGGTTACTGGTGTGGAAGTTAGTAAGCATAATGGTCTTGCATACGTCAAAGTCGGTCCGACGAACGGTGCGTCCGATAAAATAAAATGGTTCGTGAAACCGGCGAAAGGACTTGTATTTACTCCGACAAAAGTACGTGCGAATATAGCCCGTGCTGGAACGGACGCTAAAAGTGGTATGACAGTTACCGCAGAGCTTGAAGACGGAACGATATTGCCTATAGGTGTGTTCACTGCTCACCGCGTGAACAAAACACAGGCGGAAGACAAATTCGGTGCGGAACCGGACTATGCTGATAAATTTGAAATATCCTTGACTGCTGAACAGCAGGCTAAATTGGCATCGTCTGAAGGATTTTATTTGTGTTGTACGCACGGTGTCAATGCTGGAAAACAGGCTGGTTATTCTGATGTGCATATCGAAGGCTTGATCGATGGCACACTCGAAGAAGTGGAACGTTACTCGCTTTCATTGGCGGCAAGCCCTGCTGAAGCAGGTGTTGTGTCGGTATATCCTACTGCTGAAAAGTATGATGCCGGTTCGGAAGTGAGCGTTTCGTCCACACGTAATTTCGGATATAAGTTCGTGAATTGGACTGACGAATCAGGCAATGTGGTTTCTAGCGAAGAAAACTTTAAATATACGGTTGAAGCTAATGCTGTCCTGACGGCTAACTATCAGAAACTTACCACTTATTCTCTCGATATTGCCGTTGACGGCGCGAATGACTACATGGTGACTGCCATTCCGGCCGGCACTCTTGTGGACGGACTTCTGATGTATGAAGAAGGAACTTCAGTTACTCTTAGCGCAGCGTCAAACAAGGTATTTACGTTTACCAATTGGAGTGACGGACAAAGTTCAAGCGAAATATCAGTGATAATGGACGGTGACAAAGACCTTACAGCTGTGTATTCGTCTGTAGATTATTTGGCCGGCTGGGATTTTGTTAAAGCGGGTAATGACGGCCGTATCGCGGATTTCTATGCCGCAGACAATGATGCTGTAGCCCTCGTCCTCCGTAATGCCGACGGATCCACTTCGGGATGGCTTGACAAGAGCCTTGATTCTGATAAGAACGGCTATGAAGGCCGTCCTGGCGCGGTCAACTGGCGCACAACCGGCCTTGGCGAATATTATTGGCAGACAATGGTCAATGCCGCAGCCTTTACCGATCTGAAAGTTATAACATCGATGGTGTTTAACTTCAATGCCTACACAAAATACAATGTTGAATACTCACTTGATGGTGAAGTTTGGAAGCCTGTGGGTGTCATTGCCATGGAAGGACCTAAGAGTTGGACCGATGGTGAATTTTCACTCCCCGCTGAAGCAAACAATCAACCAGCTGTGCACATCCGTTGGATCGCTGACAAGAACTCTGATATAATGGGTACACAGTCAAGCAACGACGGTGCATGTCTTGGAGCTTCATTTATTGTCGGTAAAGCAAAACTTGTTGACGATGGGGTTCCCCCGGTTCTTTTGTCAAGCGTTCCGGCCGAAAATTCCGAAACCGCATCGATCAACGGTAAGATCGTGCTTACATTCGATGAGAAAGTAAAAGTCAAAGAAGGTGTAAAAGCATCATTGGGCAACCTTTCTCTTGAACCGTCAGTGACAGGCAAGACAGTCCTCTTCCAATATAAGAATCTTGTATATGGAACGAAGTATACGTTCTCGCTTCCTGCCAACAGTATTATGGACCTTACCGACAATGCTATAAGCGATCCGATAACTTTCAGCTTTACCACCAAGACTCGTCCGGTGGTAGCGAAAGCTCTTTATGACGCAGAGGTAAGCACGGTTGATGAGCTTGTCGAGGCTATCAAGAACGCAGGAACGAGAGCTGACAAGAGCAAGCGTTTCAGAATCTTTATCCATGACGGTGAATATAAACTCCCAGCGAGTGAGACTGCGACAAAGAACGGAAGCGACGGTAAGACATATCCGGATCCGACAACTTATATCAATGTTCCTAACATATCGTTCATCGGTGAGAGCATGGATGGTGTAGTGATCACTAACACAGTCCCCAAAGTTGAAGGTGATAATGGTTTCGGTGCAGCCAATGTTCTTGAAGGAATCGGCAATGGTGATGTGATGGATCTTAACTCAGATGCTACCGGTACTTATTTCCAGGATCTCACAATGAAGAGCTCTATGGGTGACAACCGCGGACGTGACATCGTTTTGAATGACAAGTCTAATAAGACTATCGCCAAGAATGTATGCCTATGGGCTTATCAGGATACCTATGTGTCTAACAATGAGAGAGCACGTTTCTATTTTGAAGGAGGAGTTCTTCGCGGTCGCACCGATTTCCTTTGCGGCAAGGGTGACGTATATTACAATGCGGTAACTTTGCAGATGTGTGATAAAGGCGGATATCTTGCTGTGCCTTCCAAGCCTACAAAATATGGTTATATATTTAAAGACTGTGAAATTGTCGGTGAAAAAGACGGAATTGACGGAAATTATACCCTTGGTCGTCCTTGGGGTAGCGGCACTCCGATTGCTCTCTTCATAGACACTAAAATGACAGTTAAGCCTTCTGCTGTGGGTTGGAATGAAATGAGCGGTGGCTGGCCTGCGCGTTTTGCGGAGTATAACTCTACCACTGCTGCCGGTACTGTTATCGACCTTAAGGACCGTAAAAAAATATTTGCTGACTCACATGCAAATAACCCGGTGCTGACAAAAGCGGAAGCCGATGCTGTCGGTTATACTGTTGTGATGGGAGGCGATGACGATTTGGATCCGGCAAGCCATGCCGAACAGGCTCCGGCTCCGACAAATGTTGTCATTGATGGAAACCTCCTTTCTTGGGACGATAGCGACTATGCCTCTTGCTGGGCGATCTGCAAGGACGGTAAGGTGATCGCATTTACGATTGAACCTTCATATACGGTCTCTGCATCGGATGTCCGTGAGTCGGTTGTCTACTCTGTCCGTGCAGCCAATGAAATGGGCGGACTTGGAGAGGCTGTAGTTGCAAGCGAGCAATCAGGCATCTCGGATATTGAATCTGATTCGGAAGTGGTGTCAACTTTATATTACAATATCCAGGGAATTCAGGTTAGTGCCAACACTCCCGGAGTGTTGATAAAGGTGGAGACACTTTCGTCAGGTGCGACCCGCACATCAAAGACCGTGGTTAGATAAGTTCTAAAAAATTCTATTTTATGTGCCTCCGTTCATCCATTTATGGACGGGGGCTTTTTATGTTTTGGCTGTTTGTAGGATAATTTGTACATTTGCCTAAATATATAGTAAAATAAAAATATATCAAATTAACGATTATGAATAAGAAATCAGTTTTGCTACTGTCGGCTGGAATGCTCGCGGTCAGCGCATGTGCGATTGACGCGCAGCCCAATTATACGGTGACCATACCGGTTCCCGCTGAAAAAAATAATACTATGGCCTATTTCCTCAATTGGGACGCAAGCCAAAAACTTGACTCGGCTGTAGTGACTGACGGTGTGGCCAAGTTTAGCGGAAATGTCAAGACTCCGTTTATGGGAACAGTTTCTTTTGACGGTGGACGCGGACCCATATTTGTAGTTGAGCCAGGTGATATTGTCGTATCCGATAAAGGCATGGCTTCTGGAACACCGCTTAATGTGAAAAACGAAGGTTATATTAAGCGTATGCAGGAAATAGCATCTGAATTCCGCACTCTTGACCAGAATGACTCCGTGCAGATGGTAAAGGCTGTGGCGTTGGAAAAAGAATATAATTCCATTTCGTCTAAGGCATATACTGAAAATATGGGCAATCCAGTCGGGCTTTACTGGTTCCTTCAAAACGCTTATGAGATGGATCTCGCACAGCTTGATGCGGCAATAGCGAAAGACGCCTCTCTTGGCGAATCAAAACGCGTACAGTCGATACGTACTTCTCTCCTTGCCAAATCCGAGACATCTGAAGGCAAGCACTATAAGGATTTTACAATCAACTATAACGGCAAGGATGAAAAGCTCAGCGACTATGTGAAGCCTGGCAAATATACTCTTGTGGATTTTTGGGCAAGCTGGTGTGGCCCATGTATCCGTCAGACCAAGTATATAAAAGATCTTTATGCTAAATATAAGGACAAAGGTCTTGATGTTGTCGGAGTGGCGGTTTGGGATGAGCCAGACAATACACTGAAAGCGATCAAGAGCCATGGGCTTGAGTGGCCGTGCATGATTAATGCGCAGACTGTTCCGACCGATCTTTATGGTATATCGGGTATACCTTGTATTATCTTGATCAACCCGGAGGGCATAATCGTATCACGCGATAAGATGGGTGAGGAACTTGTGAATATAGTTGACAGCGCTATGGCTTCTTACAATGCGGTGGCACAGTCTGCCGTTTCAGCAGAAAAGGATACTGCGATGGCCGATACAACTCTGATATTTTAAAAGACAGGATATGACAGAACGAGATCTTAAGGATCTTCTTGATACAGAGGCGGCGAGAATAAACTCGCCGTCTTTCATTAATGATGATCCAGTTCAGTTTCCGCGACGTTTTTCTGATGTGCGCGATGTAGAGATAAGTGCTTTGCTTACGTCTGGAATCGCTTGGGGCAATCGTAAAATGATCTGCCGTGATTGTGACCGTTTGATGTCTTTGATGGGTAATCAACCGTATAATTATACGATGGATGAGGCTTATGAACATCTTCCTGACGGGATGAATATACATAGAACTTTTTTTACACAGCATCTAAAGCATTATTTACGAGGGTTGAGGTATATATATGACAATTATGGTTCATTGCAGGACTTTGCGCGTGCCGTGGAAATCTCGTCAAACGAGGCTCCCGCATGGAAACTTGTCGCGGGAATAAATCAAGTGCTTCAGGATGTTGATCCTGAGAATAATGTCTGTGCGTCACGTTGTCTGCCGCAGAATTTACAGACTACGGCACTGAAACGGGTGAATATGGCTTTGCGATGGTTGGTCAGAAATGACGGTATCGTGGATTTAGGTGTATGGGACGTCATTAAGCCATCGCAGCTTTATATTCCTCTTGATGTGCATGTCGGTGATATTTCACGTGAACTTGGTATTCTGAGCAGAAAGGCCAATGACCGTCGTTCGGTTGATGAAGTGACATCTTGTCTGCGCAGGTTCAATCCTGATGATCCGACAATATATGATTTTGCATTATTCGGAATCGGGATGAATCTTTGAATTTAAATATCAATAAATAATAAAGGCGCATACGAGCTAAAATTCGTATGCGCCTTTTCTTAGGGTTATCGGCCTGAAGATAGTATCTCTTCACGTAAACGGTTGTTGAATTCGTCTTGAGAATTAAGATTTTCTATTGTTAGGTGCATTCTGTAACGCCAATAGTGACGTGGATTGGAAGGGATATTTATTAACTCTTCGCGCGGATCCTGACGACGCAACACACCGTCGATTGATAGCCAGTCCTGCAATGGCAATATGCATAACATAGACGGTGACTGTAGATGGAGGCGTATTATCCTGTCGCATATCCAGGGTTCGGCAAATACAGGAGCCTCACCTGGCTCGCCGAGCACTTCATTATAGAAGCGTTGTGTCGTGGCGCGGTCTGTTTCCCACCAACGGCGTATGCCATCCATGTCGTGAGATGAGGTGGTGCATACAGAATGGTACGGATAAGACCATGTATTGCCGAATGTTGCATTCGGATCTTTGGGCATACGCTGTATTTCGAGCACAAGTATCTGGAGATTGTTCATTACAGCTGGTACGCATGCCGGTATCATTCCGAGATCTTCCGCACATACAAGCATATCGGTGGCATCGATCAGTGGCGGGAGTTTCCACATCGCCTTTTCATACCAAAAATCATTGTTTCGACGATAAAAGAAATCATTATATAACCGGTCGAAACACCAGCGTTCATAATCATTAAGCGAACGGTATGCGTATGTGAATTGCGCTGAAATTCTTGGATGGAATTTGCCTTTTTCGTATGGATCTTCAATGAATAGAACCTCATCGGTAAGCCCTAACAGTGCATTGCAGATCTTATTATTTTTATCGTTTTTTTCCTCGGTTGAAAAATAATCCGCTATTTTACGTTGGGTGTCAAATCTTTCGCGTAGATGGTATTTTCCGTACCCTTCGTCGATCAGAAAACGTTCGCGGCATTCATCTGTGTATTCTCCAAAAAAGTCACCGAGCATATATTCCATGATGTATGGTTTGGTCTGTCGTTCTATGTCAAGCCAAAAATCGTAGGAGTTGCGCAGCTCGTCGGGCGAAAATGGCAGCGCGCGGTTGAATACACCAAGTAATCCATGTATGGCGTCCATCGGTATTTCCCATATACGGAAAAATCCGAGCACGTGGTCTATGCGGTAAGCGTCAAAATATTCCGCCATTTTACGGAATCGGGATTTCCACCATCCGAACCCGTCTTTTGACATTTCTTCCCAATTATATGTAGGCAATCCCCAGTTTTGCCCGAGCACGGAAAAGTCGTCAGGTGGTGCACCCGCCTGACAGTCGAGATTGAATAATCTTGGTGAAATCCAAGCGTCAGCGCTTGTGCGTGAGATTCCGATAGGGATATCTCCTTTGATTGCCACGCCTTTAGTGTGGGCGTAGTCACGCACTTCTCGCATCTGCTTGTCAAGAAAGTATTGGATATAATATACATATTCGATGTCATATCTGTTGACAGAGATGAAGTCGGCTATAATTTTTTCATCATAGACGGCATATTCTCCCCATTGTGTCATATCTGGGGTATTGTTTTGGTCACGCAATACACACCATGCCGCGTATGGTGTCAGCCATGAGGAATTTTTCTGAAAAAAAGTATTGTAGTCATCGGAGGAGAGCACGCGTTGTCCGTCTTGTGCAAACAGTTCGCGTGTAAATTCTTTTTTTCCGTTATTGACACGTTCATAGTCTATCTGGGCAAGGTTGTTAAGTTCGCGGCCAAGTTCGTCGAAATATTTCTGTCTGTTCACGTCTTTAAGGCGTCCCATAGATGACAGACGCAGGAACATTGGATGAAGCGCGAATGTCGAATTAGCGTTGTAGGGATATGAATCAGTCCATGTCCCTGTCATCGTCGTATCGTTTATGGGTAGAATTTGCACAAAACTTTGTCGGGTTTTTGCCGCCCAATCTATCATAAGTTTCAGGTCGAGAAAGTCACCTACGCCAAAATCATCTTCGCTGCGTAGGGAAAAAACCGGGATCGCCACCCCTGCGCCTCTCCATGGTGCGAGAGGATTGACGAGCCGTTGTCCTCTATCAATGATAGATTCGTTGGGTCGAGATGTTTTGATAGAGATATGTCGATTGTCGCAACCTTCCCAGGCAACCACCGCTCCGTTTGCTTTTTTCAGTATAATAAATTTATAGTCACATCCATTTCCGAGGGATGTTATTGGAATATTCGCGGTCCATGTCGGATAATCCGCGTCGCTCATGCGCAATGCCTTCTCGGGATTCCATGAGCCTAAGGAAGCTGCTTCTCCGCTGATCGCGACAATTTCATCCGGAGCGATCAGCGGGGCATCAACGCTTAGTGTCAGCATTCCTGCTGTCGGAAGTATTTTTGGCTCCCTTTCTCCGCGGTGACAGATACATTCGACGAAAGCACTGCTATAATATGGTTTGTCCCAAGGTTGATCCTGCCAACGATCGAATACATTGAAAATATGAGTGTCGGCATTGTGTAAAAATAAGCGAGGTTTACCCCACTCGCGTTTGACAGAGCCATTGTCGTGACGTACAATATAACTGTAGCTGAAATTTTTTACGGTATCCGGGATCTCTATATGTACTGTCCATGTTTCGGATCCAACAAGCTTCATTGGAACTGCGCGGGCCAGGTCATTTTCACCGAGTGTGAGAGCTGATCCGGTCAAAAACAACGATTCGCCCCACTCGGTGCGGTAATTTACATTAAATGTAAGTTTCATAAGTAAGTATGATATATGATATAATTTTTCAAATGTGAGTTCTCAGTGCTCCGGATGTAAAATTGTTATTTGAATTATTTCCGCAAAAATACGATATTTTCTGTATAAACATATCCAGACATGCCGTAAAACATATATATAATCGATAAACCGGTCAAGATATATAAAAAATAAACGGCCATACTGTAATGACAGTATGGCCGTTGTTTAAAAGTTATTTGGAGTTGTTTATTTTGAAGGATCAAGGATGAGAACTCTATAGTTACCCTGGCTGTTCATGGCCTTCATGAAGTTCATGACATCATTTATGGTGATTTTATTCATTGTATCAACATTGCCGTTGAAAGTGTCAACACCATTGATTAGGGTTCCAAGGATGGCATTGAGCCATGCACCGTTTTTCTCTTTATTTTCAGTGAAAGATTTCACCATAAATTCCTTGATGGGATTGAGTTCTTCTGCGGTGACATCAGATTCCATCGCTTTGAACTGTCCTTTTATGAAATCGAGTACTTCTTCTTTCATTTCAGGTTTCATGGGGAAATTCGATATTATGGCAAATGGTCTGAGTCCTGCGCGGTTTGCCTGTCCGGAAGCGGATATGGAGTATACGGCCCCCATTTCTTCGCGTACGGTCTTTATCAGACGGTTTGTGAGTATCTGACCTGCAATTGACGCCAACATTGCATTCTGGGGTGTAAAGTCCATATCTCCACTTGCCAGAATTGCTACATGGGTCTGGGGTGTCGACATCTGGGTCGTGAAAGTATCTGTTTTATTTCCGCCTTTCATGAATAGAGCCGGATTATATGACTTGATGTCTTTTATAGCTTTTTTCGTATCACCCGGGAGAGAGGCAATGTAGGTTTCGACGAGTGGCTTGAGCGTGTCAGGATTGATATTGCCGACGAATACAAAAGTCCAGTCAGCGGCATTGTCGGTCATAGCATGAGCAATCTTGATCGCTTGTTCACGTGACGCTCCGTTTATAGCATCCGGGTTTAGTGACTGATTACGTGGAGAATCATAGAGAGTGCTGAGGATATTTTTTTGGAATATATATTCCGGGCTTTTCTCCTGATTTGCGAGAAGCCCGCTGTATGCCTTCTGAAGTGCTGCAAATTCATCCTCTGTCAGTTGGATATCCATGAAGTTCATGTAGATCAGTTCCATAAGAGTTGGAAGATCTTTAGGTGTGGACGAGCCTGACAAACGACGGCTGTAGTCACTGAATGAAGGACTTACTCCCGCTTGTTTCCCAGCAAGATATTTGTTCAGATCCGTGTTGGTGTATGTGCCGAGTCCATAAGATCCGAGTGCGATCGGGAGGAACTTGATGGTATTGTTGTATTCATCGGGATAGTCGGCATATCCGCCTTTGGCGTATGCAGTGAAAAGTATTTCGTCCTCTTTATATTTGGTTTGTTTCACGATGACTTTGGCCCCGTTTGATAGAGTCCATTCTGTTGTGCCCCAAGTGGGGTTGGTTTTTGTTGAGGTTATGGATCCGGCTTTTGGTTGGTTGGGGATAAGCGGTTCGGATTTTACTTCGTCGATAAATGGCTCTATGTTTTCGTTGTCAACGGCAACAAAAGCAGCGTTTAAGCTTTCTTTGGTGGGGAGTGTGATCCCTTCTGCTTCCGGAGCAAGAACCATTACCACTCGGTTGTCTGGAGTGACTGCTTTTGCCATGGCTTGGTTTATGGCCTGTATAGGTATGTTCATGGCGATTTGCTGCATAAGCTGCCATTCGGTTTCAATCCCTGGAATAGGCTCATGGTCTTTAAAGTTATTGACGTATTCATTTACGAAAGAGCCGTTTTCACGAGTCGCACGGTTGTTGTATACGCGTTCGAAAGATGATATGTACTCGTTGCGTGCACGTTCGTACTCACTTTGTGTAAATCCGCCTCGTTGGGCACGAAGAATTTCACGATACACAGCTTGAAGAGGCACGATTATGTCATTGCCTTTGGCCGCTGTATAAGCTGTCATCGCATCTTTGGCTTTAGATGAAAAGAAGAAACCACCAAAGTCTACTCCTGCCCCAGCAAAAGGAGAGTCTGGTTTTGAGGCAATCTCGTTGATTCGGTTCCCAAGCATTGACGAGATCATAGTCTCAATATAGTTTTTAGCAAAATACATGGGTGTATTTTTCATATCGGCAGGCATGGGATCAGAAATAAACATTATCTGACCGATAAGGTTTTTCTGTTCAGGGTCGCTTCCGATTCCGTATAGCGTTCCTTTATGATCTGGGACCGATTCGTATTTACGTTCGACTGGGTTTTCCGGCATTTCTATAGAAGAAAAAAGCTCTTTGATCTTGCCTTCGATCCGATCGACATTTATATCACCTACAACGACGATAGCTTGCTGATCAGGACGATACCATTTTTCGTAATAGTCGCGTAGTGCCTGATATGGGAAATTGTCGACAACTTCCATTGTACCGATCGGCAAACGATGTCCATATTTGGAAGTCGGATATATCTCAGGGAGAATTTTCTCAAGAATGCGCATTTGTCCTTGCATCGAGCGTCGCCATTCCTCATGGATCACTCCACGCTCTTTGTCGATTTCTTCGGGAGCAAGCGTCAGATCGTTAGCCCAGTCATGTAGGATCAGCAGACAAGAGTCTTGTACGCTTTCACGGGCAATGGGTACATTGCTGATGTTATATACCGTTTCGTCTACAGCCGTGTATGCGTTAAGGTTTACTCCGAATTTTACTCCGATTGATTCGAGCCAATCGCGAAGTTGAGTGCCGGGAAAATTAGTCGTGCCGTTGAAGCACATGTGTTCAAGGAAGTGTGCGAGGCCTCGTTGGTTGTCTTCTTCAAGAATTGAGCCTACGTTTTGTGTGATATAGAAATCCGCTTGTCCTTTGGGATATTCATTGTGGCGGATGTAATATGTCAAACCGTTAGGGAGTTTGCCGATGCGGACAGCAGTATCCACTGGCAGAGGCTGTAGCATCGGATTTTGAGGCTGAGCCTTGATTATGCCTGGCAAGATTGTTGCGAGAAGCAGCATCATAGCCGACATTAACCGAAATTTAGCTTTCATCATGATGTATGTGAAATGTGAAATATAAAAAATGATTGATTTTTAAGATATAGGTGCGAAAGTTATTAATTAGTGACGAAATAAATATGCGATTTAATGTTTTTTAATATAAAAACGCATGTTTAGCTGTCTGCATATCGTGATTTTTCGCATGTAGGATAAGTACGTCTTCGGCTTCCTTTCTCATATAGGGCAAGGGGACTATATAGGCCATGGGATAGTCCGGATGGAAAACTCCAAGTTTCATTTCGCTGATGGTTATGCCGTAGCGTCTTTCAAGAATGAACCGATAGATACTCACTTGGAGCGCATAATGTTGGTAGGCGCAGTCATCAAGATGCCCTACTGGATGATAGCCACGTTTGCCATACTGATTAGAGCATATTATATGACCGTTTGTGTCAATGAGTTTCTTTGAACGCTTCCAGTCATATATGTTGAATCTTCCGTCGGGGCGTCTTTCAAGAAAATCAAGAGTGCCGGCTACTCCATATTCTTCAAGGTATATTCTCCATTCAGTCCGGTAAGGGTAGAGGCGTTCTGCATTGGCGAAATGTCTGAACATTGAGTAGGAATCTCCGTCGTCGCCATAGTCATGACCGAGATAATATTGTTCGATGCGTTCGTGCATATCGGTTCCAAGTTGTCTCGCGCGGTTTGCGTTTTCTTCCCATTGGTGTTTCAGCTCTTCGGGCGTGATTCCGAGAGCAGGGGCTTTTCGGATGGCCCAGTAGTCTGCATCGAATTTTGGGAAGCATGATTCGACTATTGTTGTGACGGATCTTAGAGTCTTTGACCCTAAGGTGTAAGTGTGTGTGTCTGCGTCAAAGTTCAGATATCTGTCTCGCGGGTGAGAGTTTCGCTCATTATATCGGTCCGATACGCATATTTTTTGTTCTGTCAAAGTTTTTTCGCTTCCTCCCATATATTGTTCATTTCGGATAGCGTCATGTCTTTAAGAGCCTTTCCCGTTTCGCGTGCGCGTCTTTCAAGATAGTTGAATCGCTTGATGAATTTTTTATTGGTTTTTTCAAGCGCGTTTTCCGGATTTATATTATAGAGGCGGGCCGCGTTGATCACGCTGAATAACAAGTCGCCCATTTCTTCTTCACGGTGTTTGGGATCGTCCTCAGACAATGTCTGTTCGAACTCAGCCAATTCTTCCCGTACTTTGTCCCATACCTGTTCTGGCTTTTCCCAATCGAAGCCGACGTTTGCGGCTTTTTCCTGAATACGGTCGGCTTTTATCATTGCTGGAAGAGCGGAAGGAACTCCCGAAAGGACTGTTTTGTTTCCTCCCTTTTCTTTAAGTTTCAGTTCTTCCCAGTTTTTCAGGACATCGTCTGTCGAGTTTACGTTGACATTACCGAACACGTGAGGATGGCGGAATATAAGTTTGGAATTAAGCGCGTCGCAGACGTTAACGATGTCGAAACTGTTCTTTTCTTCTCCGATTTTGGCATAGAAAAGCACATGAAGAAGAACGTCACCAAGTTCTTTGCAGATGTTTGTGTCATCTTCGTTGATGAGTGCGTCACATAATTCGTAGACTTCTTCTATGGTGTTTGGGCGCAGAGTTTCATTGGTCTGTTTTGCGTCCCAGGGACATTTGACGCGCAGTGTGTCAAGAATGTCGATAACACGTCCCAGGGCTTCTATTTTTTCATCGCGGGTATGCATTTCGTTGGATTGTTTATTTGTGCAAAGATACGAAATCCACATTTCTATAGCAAAAAGAATGGAGCCAACCATAGTAACGTTGGCTCCATTCTTTTAGTGATATGTCGATTTTATTCGAAAATATGTTTCAGTTTACTGAAAATTCGGTTTTTCGTTGACTCATTTGGAGTCATGTTGGCTTTACCACGTAATGATTCGATCGTGTTTCTTTCGTCGTCGGTAAGAGTTTCCGGAATATATACCATTACATTTACAAGTTCGTCGCCAGTGCCATAGCCTTCAGTGGAAGGAAGGCCCTTACCACGCAGACGTAGCACTTTGCCTGGTTGTGTTCCTGCCGGTATTTTCATTCGTGCCCGTCCGGAGATTGTCGGGACTTCCACCGAACCACCGAGGGCGGCTGTCGGAATGTCAAGCATAAGATTGTAAATAACGTCATTCCCGTCTCTAATAAGTTCAGGATCCTTTATCTCCTCTATGACGACAAGAAGGTCTCCGTTGATTCCTCCATGTATAGCCGCATTGCCTTCTCCTTTTATGGTAAGAGTCTGGCCATCTGCCACACCGGCCGGAATCGTGAACGATACGGTACGTTCTTCACGTATGACACCTTCGCCATGGCAATGCGTGCACCTGTCGGTAATGATTTTGCCTTCACCTTTGCATTGAGGACATTCCACTGCGGATTGAGAAATACCGAAAAGGGTCTGTTGCTGGCGTATGATTGTACCTGAACCGCCACATGTGGGACATGTGTTGAAGGCCGTTCCATCTTTCGCTCCGGTCCCGTTGCAGTTGGTGTCTTTTACGAGAGTCGGTATTTTTAGTGTTTTTGTGACTCCTGTCGCGATTTCCGCCAAGGTCATTTTTACTTTTATGCGTAGATCCGAGCCGCGTCGTTGGCGTCTTCTTGTCCGTCCTCCAGCGGTCTCGAACCCTCCCATATTTCCGAATCCACCACCGAATATGTCACCGAACTGAGAAAAGATATCTTCCATTGAGAATCCACCAGCATGGAATCCTCCTCCGCCTGGAAATCCTTGTGGCCCCATGTTATGGCCGAATTGGTCATATTTCGCGCGTTTTTCCGGATTTGACAGTACGTCGTATGCTTCGGCCGCCTCTTTAAACTTTTCTTCCGCATCTTTGTCACCAGGATTTTTGTCGGGGTGATATTGGATGGCTTTTTTTCTATAGGCGCTTTTTATGGTTTTTTCGTCGGCGTTTTTGTCGACACCAAGTACTTCATAGTAATCTCTTTTGGATGCCATAGTGTATGTTTGAGCTGCTTATTGGCCCACAGCCACTTTGGCATGGCGGAGCACTTTATCGTTTATTGTATAACCTTTTGTCAGGGTGTCGATCACGATTCCTTTTTGGCTGTCGTCTGTGACAGGGACCATTGCGATCGCCTCATGCAATTCAGAGTCGAATGGCTTACCGTTACTTTCTATAGGCTTTACCCCGTTTGACGCAAGGAATTTGATCAGTTTTTGATATATAAGTTCCATGCCTTGGCGTATAGACGCAGGGTCGTCCATGCTTGCGCTTGCATCAAGTCCGCGTTCGAAGTCATCGACTATCGGCAACAAGCCTTTTAGTACGCTTTCGGCCGCGTTTTTTATTATATCTGATTTTTCCTTGACAGTGCGTTTGCGGAAATTGTCAAACTCAGCCATAAGAAAAAGATATTCCTTTTTCTCCTTTTCAAGTTTGGCTTCTGCGTCTTGAAGTTGTTGGTTTAGTGCGTCGATATCGGAAAGCTGTTTGTCAATTATTTCATTCTCCTCATTTTCCACAGAATTGCAATCGTCAGAAATTTCCTGTGCGTCGGCAAGTGTTTCAGCACCTTCCTGAGGCTTGTTTTCGTTCATATCACGTGATGCTTTATTGTTGTTATGGCTCATAATTTATATTCTAAAGCAATTGTTAGCTTAATTAAATTCAATAATCAAAAAGGTTGCCAAAATAACATTCATGCAAATGGCGCGAGCTACTATGTAGCATGTCAATGTCTAAAAATACAACAACCTCGTTTCTATAACGTTCAATGTTACAATAAAAAACGTTAGAAACATATCGGATCAGATGTGTGATAAAAACACATCGCATCCACTGAAACTTTCTGTCAGTGCATCTGACAAAATGTCATTTTTGAAAAAGGCGTACACTGCGGAGCCTGATCCGGACATAGAAGAGTAGACTGCGCCCATGTCAATCAATTTTGTCTTTATGTTTTCAGCATCTTTACAGGCTTTAAATACCGAAGGTTCAAAATCATTTTTAAGTTTTCCGTTCCAAGTTTCGACCGGTTGCGAAATTATGGAACATATAGATACGGGCGGGATGGACGGAGTGACATTGCGGTAGGCTTCTGCGGTAGGTACACTTGTCGGTGGCTTAACAATCACTATTCTCATATCGCGAAGATCGATGTCTATAGGAGAGAGGTCTGTGCCTGTACCTGTGCATAGCATCGGTCGGTTGTATATGAAAAAAGGACAGTCCGCCCCTATGGATGCCGCTATATCGGCAAGTTTCTCATCATCCATGCCAAGTGAGAAAAGTTCGTTTAGCCCGCGTAAGGTGAAAGCAGCGTCTGAAGAGCCTCCACCCAGACCTGCTCCGTCGGGAATGATTTTTCTGAGATAGATATCTACCTTTGGGAGAGAAAATATATCGTTTAATGCGTTGTAGGCTTTTATAACCAGATTTTTCTCCGGAGGACACTCTATATACCTGCCTGAAGTCGTGAGAGTGGTTTCAACGCCTTTGGCCGGTACGATTTCAAGAATGTCGGTCCATCCGACGGGTATCATGACGGTTTCAAGATCGTGATATCCGTCGTGACGTTTGTGGATGATGTCAAGGCCGAGATTTATTTTCGCGTTGGGGAACAGGATCATTTTTATTACGTCGTGGAATTTTTAGGTGCAAAAATACTCACTTTTTGTATTATCGCATCAATGAGGCGGTAAAAAATACTTACCTTTGTGGTGACAAAGTCTTCTCGGTTATTATATCTTCCCAATATTTTCCAACAACAGTCCTATGCCACAGGAACCGAACAACAGATCTTCTCAATTTCGTCGACAAAAGCCACAGCATGTTTCTGTATTTGACCATGGAGGGCGTATTCCACCCCGTGACAATGATCTTGAAGAAGCAGTACTTGGTGCATTGATGCTTGAAAAGGATGCCTATACGGTGGTGTGTGATATTCTGAAACCGGAATCGTTCTATGAACCGTCAAACCAGAAGATATATGCCGCTATCCAAAGTTTGGGCGCTGCACAGCAAAGCATTGACATGCTTACTGTCACCGAGAAACTGCGACTGATGGGAGAACTTGAGGGCGCGGGAGGCCCATTGCGCATATCTGAGTTGACGTCAAGGGTTGCTTCCGGCGCGCACGTGGAATTTCATGCCCGCATAGTGGCTCAAAAGTATCTTGCGCGTGAACTTATTAAATTCGCATCGCAGATCGAGGCACAGGCTTTTGATGAAAGTTATGATGTTGACGATCTTTTGCAAGAAGCGGAAGGAAAGCTGTTTGAGATTTCTCAGCGCAATGTCAAAAAGGATGTCACGCAGATCGATCCTGTGATCAATTCAGCGATTGAACAGATTCAGACCGCGGCCAACCGTGCTTCGGGACTTTCCGGTCTTGAATCAGGCTATCACGAACTCGATAAATTAACATCAGGTTGGCAGCGCAGCGACCTTATTATCATAGCGGCACGTCCGGCTATGGGTAAGACAGCTTTTGTATTGTCTATGGCAAAAAACATGGCTGTGAACTATAATATACCGGTTGCGATATTTTCGCTTGAAATGTCGAATTTGCAGTTGGTAAACCGTTTGATTCAGAATACATGTGAGATCGAAGGTGAAAAAATAAAGAGTGGGCAGTTGACGCAGATGGAATGGGACCAGTTGATGTCAAGGGTAAAGAACCTTTACAGTGCTCCGTTATATATAGATGATACAGCTTCGCTTTCAATTTTCGAATTGCGCACAAAAGCACGTCGTCTCGTAAGGGAACACAATGTCTCGTTTATAATAATCGACTATCTACAGCTTATGAACGCATCCGGTATGAAATTCGGTTCGCGTGAGCAAGAGGTGTCAATGATTTCGCGTTCGCTGAAACAGCTTGCCAAAGAACTTAACATACCGATAGTAGCGCTTTCTCAGCTAAACCGAAGCGTGGAATCACGAGGGGCCGACAGCAAAGATGGAAAACGGCCTCAGCTTAGCGACCTTCGCGAGAGTGGTGCGATCGAACAGGATGCTGACATTGTTTGCTTCATACACCGTCCGGAATATTATTTGCGTTCAGGAGTTGATGCCGCAGGCAATGATATACGCGGCCTGGCAGAATTTATAGTTGCGAAACATAGAAGCGGTCGAGTCGACGATGTGAAAATGAGATTCAAGTCTCGCTATGCACGTTTTGAAAATTGGGACGGTGAAGTTGAGATGACAAGTGGCTCGAAAGTGTCGCGGTTGAATGCCGGTGACAATTCCGATGGCGGAGGCGATTTCATGACATCCGGACCTTTCAGTGGCGGTTCAGCGGACATACTTGGAGCCACGGCCGATGACATTGCTCCGTTCTGATTTTAATAAAATCAAAAATAATGGGTTCTGGCATTGTGAGATAATGATTTTTAACTAACATAAAACTTTTCTTAAAGCAGGTTTGTTAGAATGATAAAATTAACAAAACCAACTATTGTTTTATGAAAAAAGCGTTATTAATCATTGCAATCATGCTGGGTAGCATGGGTGCAGTCGCTCAGAGCCTCGACAAAAATGAAGCTAAGCAGTTAAAGGCATTCCTCTCTGAGCCATCAAAAGAGGGAACTAATGCATCGGCCCTTAAGGTTTCCGACCTTAGCGCAATCGCATCGATTGAAGGTGTTACAGTCGAAAACGGTCATGTGACAGCGATAGAATGGAAGGACAAGAAGTTGGGCGGAACTCTCAATCTCTCCAATTTCAAAGCCCTTAAGAAGGTAGATGTATCTCGCAACGGACTTTCGTCAATGAGTGTGGCTAACTGCCCGCAATTGACAGATCTTAACGCCGGGCGTAATAAACTTACACAAATTGATTTCGCTGGCTGCCCTAAATTGGTTACAGTATCGGTATATAAGAATCGCCTGACTGATATCACTCTTGAGAACACTCCTTTGCTTCAGAATCTCAATGTATCAAACAATTTGTTTGTAGAATTAAATGTTTCTGACAATTTCAATCTCAAGACCCTTAACTGTCAAGGCTGTCATCTCGAATCGTTGAATGTGTCAGGTTGCTCAGCTCTCAAAAATCTGTATTGCGGCTATAATAAATTGAGCCAGCTTAGTCTCGCTGGAGTTGAGAGCCTTCAGAATTTGAATGTCGATGACAATGAGATTACTAATTTTATTGTTTCCGGTTTACCGTCCATCGCCACTCTCATCTGCTCTGACAATAATATGACCACTCTTGGTGTCCGTAATTGCAACGCGCTTCTTGACCTCGTATGCTCTTACAATGACCTGACCACTCTTTCGGTTGAAGGATGTCCTAATCTTCAGTACGTGGATTGTTCGTACAATGATCTTACCTCCCTCGATCTTTCAAATCAGACATTCCTCCAGCGTCTGCTCTGCAACAATAATCAGCTCACGATGCTTGATGTCTCGTTTGACCAGGCCCTTACCTATGTGAATTGCCGCTACAACACTATTACAGATTTCCGTACGATTGCTTGTAATAATCTCCGTATGGTTGCTTGCCAATGGAATTATTGATAAATCGTAAAAAAAATCAGAACAAATATATTGAATAAACTCTCCCGTCTGACAGACGCCAAATAAGCCGATCCGGTCTGAATCTTAATGGTTCAGGCCGGATTGGTTTATTCTATAGGTTCTACAGAAAAGCCGTCTTCGCGTAGCAAGTTGATGAGTCCTTTCTCACCTGGAAGATGTCCGGCTCCGACAACTATGAATATAGATTTTGATGGGATCACATCGTAAATAATATGTAACCAATTGGCGTTACGCTTGTTGATCATTCGGTCTGCCCACTTATCGTATCCTCCTGTCGCGGGATCGTTCATTATTGAGAGCATTAAGTCGAGATCTCCTGAAAGATATGCTTTTGCGAGTCTCAGTGCTAAGTCACCTGCGATATCATCGTGCCTGACCATATTCATCAGGTCTTCTGTTTGAGTTTGGATAGATGTGACGAAAAGAGCCTGGCATTGGTCTTCTATGGTTTCGAACGACCCGATTTCTTTTCCCATGGCGGTGGCCCTTTTCTGTATCTCGCAATCAATCTGCTCTGATGGATTGAATGTCGGAAATACGCTTTGGCTTTGCATCATCGAAAGCAATGTACTGACCATTGCGGGTTTTACTGATGAAAACTGGGAGGCGGAAGCCATAGGCCCCATATAGCGTTTCAAAACTTTGTCGAGAGAGTCGAGTTGTGGCTTGCTTAGGAGTGTGGTGAGCAAACTGTCGTTTGGAGCCATCGCATAGGTAAGCATAATCTTTTGTGATTGGGGAGAATTTATTTCAGTCATGGTGACCTCTCCATATACTTTGTCGACAGAAGATAGAGCCTTGTTGAATCCGGTGATACTGTCCGTAACAGACATTGGTGCTATATGGTGTGTCCCGAAAATATATGAAGGTTTTTTTAGGTTGTCACCGGTGATTTTCCACAGAAGTTGAGCATTGCAACATAAAACAGTGGTTGTCATGACGAAGAATGTGATGAGTATTTTTTTCATTGTGTCAATGTTTGGATGATGGACTATGGTTTGGATGGGTGTTGTATGTGGCTAATACAATGCAAAAGTAATGTACTTTTTTATTGCCGTTAAATTTATTGGGGAAAAATTGAGAAAATTATTAATTTGTAACTAACTTTGCAGTCCGTTTTTTTAACCAAATGGACTTACGGTTAACGCTCTGATCGGTTGTTGTATAGGTTCGAATTATAGCCGCATTGCGATCATGATGTATTTTTGATGTAGAGTTAGGATATAAAAATCACAATATTAACGTTTTATTCAATTTTTTCAAAAGTAAACAATTAAGCTATGTCTGTACATTTCTTAAGGGTGCTTATTTTTTCACTGTTTACGCTTTTTACATTCGGGAATATGAGTGCAAAAGTGCTTTCGGTGGAAGAAGCGCGAGGGCTTGCCTCTGATTTCTTTACGGATGGAGATAATTCGCGACTTGCGGATCCGTCTATGCTCAAACTTTTACATACGGCAAAAAATAGTGCGGAAGCACCCGTATATTATGTGTTCGGGCCTCATGATGGTAGAGGTTTTATAATTATAGCGGCCGATGACTGTGTGGATCCTGTCATAGGTTATTCTTATGAGAATGCGTATCTGTCTGACGACATGCCTGACGCTGCTACGACAATGCTTGCCAATGTGGCCACGGTTATATCGAAATCATCAAAAAAGCCTCTACGTAAAACCTTTTCTCGTGCGACTGTCGGAGAAAAGAAAGAACTGAACACAGCGCCTTGGAGTCAGGAAGCTCCATTCAATAATTCCATACCTAATCGTCGGTTGACCGGATGTGTCGGTGTCGCGATGGCAGCGATAATGAAACATCACAATTTCCCTCCGAAAGGCAACGGTAGCCTTGGTGGTGTTGATTTTGGAGTGGAATATGATTGGGCTTCAATGCGAAACGACAATTATCGTTCAGGCTATAATGATACGGAAGCAAATGCTGTCGCTACGCTTGTTTCGCATGCCGCGCAGTCGATACAGACCAATTTCGGTATGTCAAGTTCAAGCGCGTTTGAAGTCAGAGTGCCAAATGCGTTGATTAACTATTTTGGATATGATGCGGGCGTTTCATATAAAAAACGTTCTGAAATGGATAAGGAGGCGTGGGATGCGCTTCTCGTTGCCGAGATAGAAGCTGGCCGACCGGTTCTTTACAGCGGTCAGGATGTGTCCGCAGGCCATGCTTTTGTTTGCGATGGTTATGAGATGCGTGGTTCTACTCCATATTTTCGTATAAACTGGGGGTGGGGTGGACTTGCCAATGGTTATTATGCGTCCGATGCCCTTAACCCTAAGGCAAGCCATAATTATAATTTTAACGACCAGACAACTATCGTCTATAATATAAAACCATCCTCATCGGTTGTTGTATGGTCTCCTTTACATCTTACAAGTGACGAGCGTCAGATCGGTATGACAATGGATGTTAATGATCTTGATGCGGGAACACGATTTACTGTTCGTGCCGGTGCGCTGAAGAACATATCCAATGATAATTTTTCCGGAACCATAGCGGTGGCTCTTTTCAATGAAAACGGTGTGATGAAAACGCTTCTTCATGAAGGAAAGGGACTTGGTATTCCATCATTACAGGTGCTTGGATCGCGTTATATGGATTTTTCTTGCTCCGTGCCTGAAGGTACTTTGGTGGAGCAGGGCGATGAACTTTGCCTTGTGACAAAAGCCAATGGTGCTGATAATTGGTTGCCGGTTGCTGCAGACCTGCTTGTGATCGGACGTATACCTGCCAAGGGCAATGAGATTCCCTATTTCAATATCAAAATGCCTGTGAATGTAGCTGGCGTGGAAATAGAATGTGAGTCTGCAAAAGTCATAAAAGGTAGAGATTTCTCCTTTAAGGTTGTTGCTTCTTCTCCTGAGAAAGTTGTGACTGTAAAAGCTAATGGTTTTATTTTGACACCTGACGCAAATGGAAAATATCGGATAGCCAACGTTAATTCAGAACAGGAAATATCGATAATTGTGCAGGATGCGGCAGATGTAGTGGCAAAACGTAATTTATGGGTTACGGCAGGAAATTTGTCATCGATTATAAATGATACGGATGCCGGAACGATAAAAGACCTTACTCTTTTTGGCTCGATTGACGTAAATGATTTTACATTCATTCGCGAGCGGATGAAGCTTACACGTCTTGATATCTCAGGTGTCAACATCGTGGCTAATGGCACGAATCCTGCCAACGCTATACCGGCAAAGGCCTTCAGGGGCTGTTATTCTCTCAAAAACATTATTCTTCCTAAGAACTTGTCAACTTTTAAAAGCGGTTGCTTTAATGGTTGCGGCCTTCGTTCAATAGAAATTCCGGCTTCTGTCGCTACATACGAATATAATATCTTCCTCAACTGTAGTGATCTTAGCGAGGTTATAGTTCGTCGTAAATCTCCGGCATGGATAAACTGGTGTGTTTTCACCGGTACTCCAAAATCAAAACTGGTTGTTCCGGTTGGAGCTTCTGCCGCATACTCGTCAAAGGAAAATTGGCAGGATTTCAAAAACAAAGTGGAAGAGGATCCTGTTCAGGCTACCGAATATACGGTTTCAATACAAGATATTCGTGGCGTAAAGATCACATCATTTGTAGAGGGAACTACGGTCGCTCCTGGAGAGCCTTATCAGTTTGCCGTAGAGACTGATGACTCATTTGGTGATGCCACAATGGAAGTGTATGCAAATAACACGCGCCTCTATGCTGATTCCCAGGGGAAATATACATTCAATGTGAATGACAACACATTGATTCATATTAATTTCAAATATCCTGAAAAGACAACTTCTGACTCCTCATGGAAAATAACAGATGAGAAGGACGGAGTCGGTCTCGTTACGGATATAGTCAATGTTATCCCTGGAAAAGCGTTTACTATAAGAGCGAACGCGATGCTGATACCGAAAGACGACGCCACGATGTTTTATGCAGCGGTACTTACAGACGGCAAAGGTGGGATAAAGGAGATAATATCTCCGGTTGTGACCAATAGCTACACTTTATATGGAGCGGTTCCATCCAATTTTACCTGTCAGGTCAAAGAGGCGACAGTGCGCGAGGGAAATCTTATTCGCATAGCCACCTCTTATAATAAGAAAACATGGCATATAGTTCGTGCGGCAAATCCGAATGTAAGCGACAGCATCAAGGCTGTGGGCAATGAAGTTGTGTATCACACTGTGACGATGCCTAAATTAGTACAAGGAGCGACTATCGTAGGCGCGGTAGATCAGGTTGTGCATGGTATGCCGTTCTCGATAAAAGTGACTCCCGTTTCTGTCGATGACGTGATAACGGTATCTGTAAATAATGAATTAAAAGCCGCTGATGTTTCAATTGCGAATATTTCCGTTCCTGCTGTAAAAGAGGATCTTGATATCGCTATCCAGGTTAACCCCAAAGGAACTGGCGCATACACGGTTGTTAACGTCCGGGAAGGTGAACTTGCTTCTAAGATACAGACTTGTCCTTCGCGATTGAAAGTTGTCGGAGAAATTCTCCCATCTGATTTTGAGGCTTTCCGTAAAAATGCAGCTAAGATTGCAGCGCTTGACCTTGCGGACGTAACCATAAAAGGTAACGGTGATCTTGCCAACACAATTCCTTCCAACGCATTTGCGTCATCCTCTGTCGGAGTATATTCCGCCTTGTCATCAATAATTCTTCCGCAGACGTTAGAAAAGATCGACGCCAGCGCATTTGCAAGGTGCATTAATCTGTCTGAGATCACTATTCCTGCGTCGGTTGAGTCTATAGGTGCAGGAGCATTCTCGTCATGTATTAAATTGAATAAAATAATTGTACAGAGAAACACTCCGGCCGTGCTCGGGATGAATCCTTTCCCGTCCAATTCTGCTGATATTACGCTTGAAGTGCCCAATGGAGCAGAGAACGATTATGCCAATGCATCTTATTGGAAGGATCTGAAATTGGAAATATCGAAGATATATTACAATATTCAGATTGATCCTACACGTGTGTTCAACTATAACGAACGATATGTCCTTACCAAAATTGAACATCCTGTTAAGGAATATTCCGTATCATTAGGATTGCCGAATTTCCCGCCTAAAACATATAAGAAAAATCCCGTCTATCGTCCGAATGTAGCGTTCAGGCTTTATGATAATAATCGTGAGCAGACCAACAGTTTTGTTGTCATAGACAAAAATGATCCGTTTGAATATACAAAAGTCGGACAGTACATGATATTATTTGACACATACTATAAGGATCCCGCGGTATCTCTTAAATGTCCTCAGAATCACTTGATAGAAGTGGTGTTCTATTATCCTATTAAGTTTAACACTCCTTCAGGTGTGACCGCTGAATATGTCGGTCTTGACGAGGCTGATGTCTGGAAAGACGTGAACATGGCTCTATTTGAAGAAGGCTCTACAGAACGCCCCACTCTGTATAAAGAAAGAGGTGACTATAGCTTTAGGCTTTCATCTGTAGCCAACATGACTCCGAAAGTCAAAGTGACAGGCAATATCATCATTACTCCAGGTGACGAACCTGTCTATTCAAAGACTGAGACGGTTCTTGCTCCTGACGAAAACGGTGTCTACACCATAAAGGATCTTCAGGGTGAAATGACTGTGGATGTCACTATGGTTCCGTCGGATGGTGCGGTGCTCGAATCTTCCGAAGTTGCGAATGTCGATAAGGATGAAGCATCTGATATAAAAGCGATCGGTCTCACGGGCGATATTTCAGATGAGACTTTCGAAGTATTCCGCGACAAATTCAATTCTGTGGAGACGGTTGATTTGTCCGCGATGAACAATGAAATTATCCCCGATAATGCTTTTGAGGGTATGGAAAAACTCAATAGCGTTGTGGTCTCTGAAAATGTAATCGCTATCGGTGATAAGGCGTTCAGCAAATGCCCGAATCTTGAGACAATTACCCTTAATTCGGTTGAGTCTATCGGAGCAAACGCATTTGATGGATGTGAAGGCCTTACAAGTATCACCATAAATACGCGCACCAATACATCTTCTGTAAGCCGTGCGCCTCGTACAGCCGGTATCAACGACGCTTCATTCGCGGGAGTAAATCCGAACTGTCTGATATTCGTATCCGATGCAGCGATTGCAGCTTCTCTGTCAAATGTTAACGTGGTTTATACCGGTGATAGCGGAAACAGTAACCGTCATGCGTTGACGGATATAGTCCTTAAATCCGGATATGCGTTTAATACACCCGGTAGCTTTAATCTTGGGGACAAGACCGTCTCTTTCGAGATTCCTTTAGGACATAGGCAGCAGGGTAAGAGTGGCAATTGGTCTGGTATAGTGTTGCCGTTCTCACCGTCGTTGATATCAGTTGAAGGAGTGGACTATTCGATAGCGGAAAACGGAAAGAATACGATCAGTGTATATTCTTTCGGTGATTCGGAAGATGAAGAGCTCAGCAATCAGCAATTGATCAAGCCAAACGTTCCCTATCTTGCGCGTTTGAACGAAAGTGGTGATGGCCTGTCGCCAGTGGTATTCTCCGCTGTCGGTAAAAATATTACACCTGTTGTAGGTAGCGAGTTGACACCAGATGCTTTTGACGTGCAGACTACTCCGGAAGAAAGCGATATCAGATGTGCAGGCAAGGACTTCACTCTTTATGGTTCTTTCTCAAGCCGTGAAGCTTTAGCCGGTGATTATGTGCTTGACGAGATAGGAGCTAACTTTGTACGTCTGCTTGATTCGGACGAGACTGTATCAGTGCCGTCATTCTCGGTTTATCTGAAAGCCAATACCCTTGGCGCGCCTGATTCATTTGCCATAAGCCGTGGGGAAAGTTCCGGTATATGCGATGTAGAAGGATTTATTACAGATGGCCTCGGAATTTATCGTGAAGGTTCAGTCATGGTTATAATGGCGGATTCAGACCGTCGTGTAGATATATACGATCTTAACGGGCGCCTTGTCAAATCGATTGGCCTTACAGCTGGTCGCAACGACGTGGAACTTCCGGCAGGATTCTATATCGTTAATGGCGTTAAAATAATAATGTAAAAGATTTCGTAAAGAAATCCAATAGTTATTCCGATCGATACGGGATGGTGCCGGATAGTTGGCGCCATCCCGTATATTATTATGAAGCGGGTAATCCAATAACGGCTTCATTTTTCTATTAGATGGATAATTTTTAAATTTGCATTAAAATAATAAAGCTATGTTTCATCCGCTTGCCAATCTGCGAGGCTATGATATTGTACTCGCAAGCGGTTCTCCACGACGTAGGGAGCTGCTTTCAATGCTTGATTTGGATTTCCGTGTGGATACATCCCATTCGGTAGACGAATCTGTGCCTCCCGGCATCTCTGCCGAGGATACCGCGCCATACCTCTCAAAATTGAAAGCGGATGCATATCCGATAGACATTAGTGAAAAGAAACTCGTTATCGCGGCTGATACGGTTGTTATAATAGACGGGACAGTTCTCGGCAAACCTGTCGATGATGACGACGCGTGCCGCATGCTCGGTCTGCTTCAAGGCCGTTCGCAAAAAGTTATCACAGGGGTGACGGTCCGCACCTCAGACAGTACCGCTACGTTTAGCGCGGAGTCTATAGTAGAATTCGCTACGCTTTCGGATGAAGAAATATGTTATTATGTGGAACATTACAGGCCGCTTGACAAAGCTGGCGCCTATGGCATACAGGAATGGATAGGTGCGGCGGGTATCAAGAGTATAAACGGGAGCTTCTATAATGTAATGGGGCTGCCTGTGCAGCGCTTGTATTCATTGCTTAAATCCATTTGATACGATTGGATTGGACTTTTAGCCATAATGCTGTTGTTGTCAACTGTAATGGTTTTTGTTAAAGCATTGTAGGCGAAAGCGTCAGTCTGAAACCAGCGACCGGTGGCAGTAAGGAAATAGTTGTGGTATGTGGGTCATTGTGTCTCCAAGACATGAAGTGAGGTGTCTTTAATCCGAGACGTTCTTGGATCTTCATTGCCACTACGCCCATTGTCATGCGTAGATTCATTTCCACGCAAGGCATTATTTTGAATTTTCCGTTTTCCCGGTGTATCATCATGTCTATTCCGAGCCATCCGTTGTATGTCGAAGCGACAAGTTCGGTCAACACATCTGTTTCCTGTTCTACGATAGAGCGTAGATTACGAAGATCTATGAAGTCTGACAACCTTTTTTCAAGATCTTTTTGATGGGAGACGATATTTCCGTTATACATGCCTCTTGCTTCAGTGGAAAATATAGACAGTCCGCGGAATGACACTTCTTTACCGTCACTATGGAACAATGCTGCGAAATCAAGTATTTTATCAAGACCACGCTCTATTATTACGCTGCCTTGACGATGGATTATTCCTTCGGCACGACGCAAAAGAGCGTCCTCGTTAAGCGAACCGGCACAAAATACCCCTCGTCCGCTTCCGGACCAGGGTGATTTTACATAGCATCCCGGATATTGTCGTTCTATTCTGACAATATCGATGGCATTTGTTGTCTCGACCGGTAGATGGTCAACGGTATCGATGCGTTTGAGTATTTCGATCGAGATACGTCGGTGTCCGAGTTGACGCATACGTTCGATATGGCAATCTGTCGGCAGAATTGATTCATCGACACCGAAATTGATAAATTGCCGTTTGGCGTCAAGACTCCAACCCCATGGGTGGGCATCCGAAATATTATGTGTAATATCGCTGATACATCCTTTCAGACCGAATCTTTCTGACAAGTTCCTTGCCTCGTCCGACATCTCGGTTGGGGCGAGAATTATGTCATCTTCCTCTGCCCACCACATTGGGAGTAGCGCTCCGGCCTTGTGGATGGCTCTCGCATTCGGTGGTGGAGTGTATTGTCTACAACCGGCCGCCAGTGCAAGGTCGTTTTCAGGATTAAAGAGGTGTATGTTCATTTGAAATTATTCGGTCTGCAAAGTTACGTAATATATGGTGAAACAGAAAGAACCGTTAGTGCGTTATAGAAATCTATTATAAAGTAAGTGTCATGGAGTATAGATAGGGATGAATTAAAAAAGTGAGAATCACCATTGTGGTGTTCTCACTTTTGAAAAATTGGTTAATCCTGTTTATTGTAGACCCTGATAGGACTGCGTCTTTTTGAGGATTTATCAAAATGTGATCATATTTTCATTTTCTTTGCGATATCCTTAGGAATCGCTTCGCGGTTGACTACGATATCAAGGGTTTTAGCAAGGAAATACGGTTCTGATACATAGAAAAATCCACCGTATACATGGTTAGTGTCCCATGAGTTTTTAACCTTATAGTATTTGTTGCCGTTTTGATCGACAGCTTTTCCTACAATAACCATACCGTGATCGTCGGTCGTTTCTTGTGCGTCAAACATCTGCTGACGAAGTTCCTGAGTGACGGTTATTTCTTCGCGAGGGCCTTTGATCTCATTGTTCTCGTTTTCGCGCTCTTTATCACTGAGTTTCACCCAACGCGCGAGTTCGGTTCCGCTCATGTCTTTTTGATCTTTTTTCTTTGGCATCAACGCGTAGCCTTTGATCCATTTGAATCCCGGCTCACTGACATCAGCCGCCCAAGCGACGGAATATCCGTTGTCAAGCGCATTATCGACAATAGCTTTCATCTCTTCCAAGGGGATATTGTGATATTTCGCCCAAAGCCAATTGTCTGCGACTTCGAGAGCGAAAGAGTCATAGAAAGGATGATGTGTGAATGATGTTACAGGTATATAGTCCGTTGCCTTGAGACCGAGAGATTCAGCAAAAGATTTAGGCGTATAAGTCTTGCCGTCATATTCAAAGGTTTCAGGCAATACTCCGAGATAAGCGTCCAGCATTCCATTGAATGCTTTTTTCCATGCGGGAGATTTTTTCTTTGTTCTGTTTATTGAGCTGATAAAAGAGGTAAACGCACCTTCGAGTTCGCTGTGATCATGCTTTTCTTCTCCATATTCAAGACCACGATAAGCCCCTTCGGGCACAAGACCGTAGTTGTCCATCACATAGGGGACATCCAAAGTGCTGCCGCCCTGTGCGAAATTAATGGTTCCGTTCATACGGATGTATTTATCAGCCTTGTCATTATAACAATGGCGTACAATGAACATCTCGCTTAGGTCGACTTCTTTGCCTGTTTTCCGTAATATCTCGTCTTCGAGAAACGATATGCCGGAAAAACTCCAACAGGTTCCTGTTTTGTTTTGATCCTTTACGGACGTTGTCTTTACATTTTTTACATCCGTGAATTTGAACCCTCCTGTGCTGTCGTTTGCGACTTTTTTGTCATCAGCATGTAGTAGACCGATAGCCATTGATAGCGCTACCCCCCCTAAAATGTATCTTTTCATCTGTGATCGGTTGGTATTAATTTATGGTTTATGCTTTACATTAATCTTTTAAGGTATTTTTTACAATATTGCAAAGGTATGATAAATTTGTGTCAATTCAAGTATTTTAATGAAAAAGTTGTACCTTTGCGTGTCTCATTAAAACCATTCACCTTATTACTGAATATGAATAAAAAAATAATCACATTCATCATAGCCATTGTTTCGATTTGTGGAGCCTCTGTCGCGAATGCCCAGTTTCGTTGGGGAGCTTCTTTGGGAATCAATTTTAATGATTTCAAATTTAAACAGGACGGTATACTTACCGTTGATAAAGGTTTTGGTGAATCAGCGGGTGTTCATGGTGAAATGATGTTTCCCGGTATAGGTTTTGGTCTTGATTTGGGATTGCGTTATGAACAGCTCGGTGCGACATTCAATCTCGGTGATTTTGAGATGTGGGAATCTCAAGGATATGGAAACGAGAGGATATATATACACAATATACAGATCCCTTTTCATCTGAAATTCAAATATACCCGTTTTCAGGGATTTGAAGACTATTTGGCTCCGTTTGTTTATGGTGGTCCGACATTCAATATTCAGGTTGGTCACGGAAAATGTGACGCTATGAAATTTTCCGGTGGAGATTTGGGGCTTACCGCAGGAGTCGGAGCGGAGATTTTCAAACGTTGGCAGGTATCCGCATCATATACATGGGGTATGACATACGCATTGAAAGCAAAAGTCCTTACGGACTATAGTGCCAAGAACCGAACATGGGACGTAAGAGTAAGCTATTTCTTTTGATAATAAAGCAATGCGGAAATTATAAGAAAGGAATCGGCTAAACAGCCGGTTCCTTTTTCTTTTTATGGAATTCAGGTGTGATGCCTATGAAGAATTCAAAATTGATTCCTGGCATGGGGCGGGAAAGAACTGATAGATAATCTTCATTGAAAAGATTGTTGATGGCAAGTTTCAACTGTATGTCGATAGGTTTAAATCTCATGCTCTTTTCAAGAGATATGTTGCTCATGAAATATTGCGGAAGATGACCGGTTATTGTATAGTCGTTGCTTGACATGGTGAATCGTTCCGAATACCAACACCATTTGTAAAGAAAACCCCAGTCACGCCATCCGATGCGACCGGTAATGGATGCCGAATGTTTGGGGACGTATGGCAATTGCTTGCCTGTCGACATGTCGGCAGGTGAAATTTTTTCACCCTCGTTTATTGACGGTGTCCATGAATATGACCCGTTCAGATCCAGAAACCAACCTTTAAACGGTTGTAGTCCGAGATTGGCAGACAATTCTACACCGTAGGCATGTACTTTTTTGATATTGCGAGGAGAGAAGAATCCTTTTGTTGTCGGAAGCCAGATTATCCAATCGTCGATGTATGAGTCAAACCATGTCAAGTTACCGCTAATGTTATATATATTGTTTTTGCCGATATTAAAACTGAATCCTGCGTCATAGCTGAATCCGTTTTCATTCTTAAGATCTGGATTTCCTCCAGGTAGAAAATAAAGATCGTTTAGGGTAGGGAAACGATGGTTGCGGGATATCGATGATTTGAACATTAGATTCCCTTTTTTTGAAATCAGACCGTCAATGAAAAAAGCCGGTATTATAGGAGCCCATTTGTCTCCCGACATTTCTTCGCGGATAATCATTGAAAGACCGAGACGTTCGATTGGCTGCCATTTGGCCGAGGCCGAGGCCGATAGTTCGATGCGCCCTTTGTCGTAGCCGACTATGGCTTTATCTCCGTCTTGTAGAATAATGTTTTTGTCTTCGCTACGGACGAAATGCTGATGGGCGGATATATTGGCGGTGAAAAACCATTTTCGGGTTGGAGTATATTCACCGTCGGCCTGGCCATAGATAGTGTTTACTTTACTTCGCGACCGTGTCATCGAGGCCATTATTCCGTCGGTGACCTCTCGCCGGTAGTCGTATGCCATCCAAGTATGGATATATCCGCCTTTTATTCCTGTTTTCCATGAGCTTCGCGTGTGATCCCATGACAGCACACCACGGAACGTATGTTCGTGTTGTCGGTTTTCGAAATCGGTGGCGTCACCATAGTCGGTTGTCAGCATTGGGAGTTCCCGGTTTGAATCGATATACCATGCGTTGAGCCCGAAACGGTCTCCTTTGAGGGTATTGTAATATAGTTCCTGCAGTGCATGTATATCCCTGTACGACCCACTGCGGTTACGTTCTGTCGGATGATATTGGCCTATGATGTTATAGTTGTCATCATAGATATTTATTTTTTTATCATGATTTATGTATTTATAGTCATTGGGAGAAGACGAATAGACAAAACGGGTTGATGTCTGCCATTTGTCGTTTCCGTATGTGACGCGAGCGAATTCGTCGAATGTGTTGAACGATCCGATGCCTTGCACGTACTGTAGTCCAAGTCCTTCATGTGCGTCGGGAGCCGTGCCAAGTTTGACAAGGCCTCCGAGTCCGCCTCCGGTTTCATTGACTGACGATGTCCCGTGTAGCAGTGTGGCTTTGTCAATAAAATATGAAGGGATGCTTGAGAAGTCTGTCATGCCGAGCATCGGATTGTTGATCCGCATCCCGTTCCAGGTTACCTGTGTATGGCTTGGAGATGTGCCGCGGAATGCTACGGTCGAAAGCGTCGCGCGACCATGGCTCTTTACGAATATCGAAGAATTGAAAGCGAGTACATCGGCCATTGACAGGGCGATGTTCTCTTTGAGCATGGTTGAGTCGAACGTGGTTTTCGTCACTCCGATTTCTTTCATCGGCCGATTCGCTTTTACGATTACCTCTCCCAATCGGTATGAACTTTGCGCTGACAAAATATTGGGCATAGTGACAGAGAGACACAATAGCCACAGTGTCTGTAAATAATAATATCTTGATATATGAAATTTGATCGGCATTTGCGGAATTGCAAAATTATTCATAATTTTTGTCATTGCCATGGGCTATGGAAGTTGGAATCGAAAAATTTAGAAGATAGGATTATTTCCAACAAAAAGATCCGGGAGTGATACCTACATAAAACTCATCAATAGGTTCTCCGTTCGGGTTGAATCGATATATAATCCCTTGTTGTTGATAGTCTATTGCGTCAGCGACGTATACTTCTCCGTTTGTCGGATTGACGGTGAGTCCGTAGAATTTTGTATCGCGATATTCGATAAACGGGCGGATAGGCATCCTTTCGTCCGTCACGTCCATGTTCCATATATCGTTGTTGATCCAATAGAGTGTGTCGCGTGTGCCATTGAGTTGAACTTCCGACGGGCAATCTCCGAACCTGAATTTGAATTGTCTTTCCACACGGAAACTTTCCGCATCGATACGGTAGAGCGATGGTGCTTCATGCCCGTACGGGCTTCCTTCGTACCCTCCGTCTGTGATGGTCCACAATTTGTTATATTTGTCTAATACCAGCGAGGTGGGCTGTATGCCGACTTTTAATTCATCGATGACTTTGTCGGTCTCTGTGTCAATTTTGATGATGCGGTTCTGATAGCTCCAGCAGTTACAATAGACGTATTTGCCGTATTGTACCATCTGTTCTGTCGATCCGCTTTCCATTGTCATGTCGGGGACGTGGATATATCCTGTGATGGAATAGGTCTTGGGGTTGACTATGAAAATACGGTTGTCCCAAAGCTGTGTGACGTATGCTTTCTCGTCATTCAAGAAATGAATATAACGTGGAGATGTGAGATTCTCTATCCGGCCTGTTTCCTTGAAGGTGTTTATGTCTATTGCGAATATGACATGGCTGTTGTTGACCACGATCCATCCTTTATCGTCATAAATAGACATTGACTGAGCGACGTCACCGAGTTTCATGCCGTTGGCTCTGAAGAATATCTCGTTCTGCACTTGACGGCTGTCTGGATCATAGTAACTTAGTGTTGCGTTGCCGTATTGAAAATTACCTTCGTTTGTGATGAACAGCCCTGTGGCCGGTGCGTTGAAATCCTCGGTATCGCCATAGTCCCATTCCATGCAGCCTGTTAGAAAGGCTGCATGGAATAAGACGGCAGAAATAAAGAAATATTTGTGTAATTTCATAGTATGTCTTTACGATTCAATTCATAAGTGACAAGTCTTGGACGTTTAGTACTTCCGTAGATACCTCTCCAAGCCATCCTGCTTTGGAGTTGACACCTGTCTGGACTTTTATGAAATCGATGTATTGGAGGCTTATAGGCGATAGGTCGGGGAATATCGCATTTTCTATCAGAAATCCGTTGCGTTGTCCATTGCTGTCTTCCTGTTGGATATTGTCGGATCCCATATTGTCGGCATAACCCCAGCCGAAAGCGTTGTTATCCCACATGCCGGAGGCCGGATTCTGGACGGTGCGTGCTTTAAGACACGTGCCGCTTAGCGTGTATGAGTCAGACGTGATCCATGCGGGATAATAGGACGGTTGGCGATGGTACGTACCGAGATAGTCAACGAATCCGGCCCCACCATAATTGTCAGTCCATTGTACATTCATGCAAGGTCCGGTCGGCCGGAAATATGTGACAGCGTAGTCTTGGCGGGTTGACTGGTTGCCGGTTTCGCTTCCTCGCAGTTCGTACCATTCGTCATCTGGAAGCCCGTTGCCGTTTACATCCTGCATTACGTAGACGATTCCTGGTTCGCTTGAGCCTCCTGATCCGGTTGTAGCGTTGAGAAAAGCGTTGGCCATCACAGCGAAATCGAATTTTCCGTCATTTTTTGCGATGCTATGGTCAAACCCGACTATGATGTAACCTCCGAATCCTCCTAACGATACATATTCATTGGCTTTAAGTCGCTGTTCGGCCCATAGGTTGGCTTGTTGAAGAGTAGTTTCGTCACCGGTCATACCTCCGGTTTGTGTTTCTCCGATGTATTGACCGGGGGCCGGGACCCATTCGAATACTTTTGTACTTTGCGGTGAACTCGATGCGGTTGATCTGCGATAACGTTGCTGTTCGGTCGCATCCACACAGATGACTTTTACGGATGTGGTTGCCAGATTGTCGATTGTCACATTTATTGTGTATTCTCCTGGCTTGGACGGAGTGAACGGAAATGTTTTTGATTCACAATCGGTCCTGGTTCCGTTGACGCTCCAATTGAAGGATGATGCGGTCAGATTTTTAGTGATCGGGGTCAGATAGACAGGACGTCCGACAAAAGTGTAACGGTCTGTGGAGGTTTGAAAGAGAGAAGGGGTAGGGAAGGAGAGGGAGAACGGGAGGGTCTCGACCACGATTATATTTATCTCGCGCATATCACTGCCATCGGTGTTGGATGCGGTTATTGATAGATGGTATTCTCCGCATGATTCTGCGTGAAATGAAAATTCCGCACTGTTACCGACTGATTTTCCATCAAGTTTCCATTCGATTTTGAAGTCGTCGATGTCGGAATTGGCTATCTCCGGCCGTAACACATAGTCCGACCCGGTCATAAGTGTCAGGGTGTTGTTTTCGATAGGCAAGGAAATTGCAGGAGGTGCGAGGTCAACGACTTCGACTTTTAATTCTTCCGAGACTTCTCCTGCTATGGTGGAAACATTTATGGTTACGTAATGTTTACCTGTTTCAGACCATGTGTATCTGAAGACAGGTGATGAACATGATGAGACCCCATCAATGGCCCATTGATAATCTGCGTCAGATACGTTGCTGTAGACAGGGCTTATGGTCAGTTCTTTCCCGACCTTTACAGTATACAACCTGTTTTCGTTGTCAAGCGCTATCGCTGGCTTGAGTGTGTCGTCGTTTATTATATCGTCCTTATTGCAGGACGAAGCCATTGCCCCCGCGATTATCGCGGGAACAATGACAAAGAATGAAAAGAATTGTTTGATTTTCATATCAAAAACCGCCTATTCGGTAAAACGTACTGCTACGTCGTCGTATGCGAAATATCCAGGCTGGCTGAATCCGTACCCGTTATCGCTTGAACCGGTTATGTTGAATTCGACCTTAACAATGTTTCCGAGAGGCGAAAGATCCCATTTGGTCCAGTCGCGTACGATATTGTCCGGTCCGTTGCACATATAGATTTTAACTTCTCCTGTTTTTGTCCCGGATGCGTTATAACCTGTAGCTATAAGTTGAACCCAATCGTCGGGGCCTATCTGGGGAGTAAGTCCATTGCCGGACATATAACTGTTCATGGCGTATGTTGTATTCATCACCCAGATGTGGTCTATTGTACGGGCGGTTCCGTCTGCGAATTCAAGTGCGGGAAGGTGTTCGGTCATGCCGAATGAAGAATTATCGATATATCCGAAGTGCATGGCAAAGTTCTTGGAGCTGTTGTGGCCTCCGTTGCCGTATACGGATAACTGATGTGAGAAATCTCCGTTTTTCAAGTCCGTGTCGGCATAGTTGGATATGGCGTGTCCTCCACTCCAGTAGCAATATGAACCATAGCTTTCAGGCATTACGTGTCTCAATTCCGTATTGTTGGCGTCATGCCATTGGTATGGCTCATCCATCCCCATTCCTCCATTTCCGTAAAGCATTTGGCCTCCATATTGTTTGTTGTCTATAAGATCGCTCCATGTCGAAATAATTTTGTCGCAATATGGTAGTTTGTATTGTCCGAATTTTGCGTCTTCATCTTCAAATGTAAGAATGCGGAGTTTGAATGGAACGGTTTTGACGGTGATTTTGGCGATAAGTCCCCGTCCGGTTGCCGATACGAGATTGATCGCGATTGTCCCTTCGGTCTCGGCATAGTGGTTGCCATCTATCGGAGCTGTGATATTGAGGAGTCCTTCTGAATATGTCACTTTCCATCCGTCGGGTTTCGAAATCGAATAGTCGGAGATATTTTTTGCGGTTACATTGTATGTCAAACTTTCTCCTCTCAGAAATTCTTGGATGCCTTCAGATTTATCAATAGCAAATATCGGGGCTGTTTCGTCGTGGCGCGTGAGAGTGAATTCGCTTCCGTCTGAAAGAGTGAATGTTACAAAGTCTGGATTTGAGTTGTCTACCTCACTGAATATCGAATTTCCTGGCTCGCCTTGCGCTTTGACACCTGTCGATGTCCATGTTGACCCTCCGTCAGTCGATATTTCCCATAATTTTGTATCAGGGTTTATTTGTAGCTGTGGAGCTACAGCGTTTTCTCCTGGCTTGCCTTGTGGGCCTGTTGTCGGGAGAGGCTGGCCGTCAACTTGCAATAATTCTCCACCGAGAGTCCAATAATAAATGCCGTCTTCTTGTCGGATCGATATCTCCGGAGCGTCGATACCATCTTTGCCGTCTGATATCAAAGCTGTTTTTCCATCGGAAAACTCGATTTCGTAACCATTGTTTTTTTCTGTCACGGAGATGATGGTGACATTTGATTCAAGCGACGAGACTATAAGGCGTAAGGCTTCTACGTCGGAATTTATAGTTTTTACCTTTTGCTCGAGTGCTTCTACCCGATTGTTGAGGTCATCGACGTTTTTCCAAAGGTCGTCATCGTCATATTTGCACGAGGTGATTGTTGGGATTGAGAGTGCCATTACAAATGCTAATCCCAGTTTCAGTGTTTTTTTGTCCATCTGAATAGGTTATTTAAAATGTACATGAAAAGAAAATCCGCGTCTTTTCTGCATTGCGTTTTGCATCTGCGGGAAAGACACGGACTCTATTCGGATGGTGTGACTATCAATCCTCCATATTTTATGTATGAGACGTGAATTGGTATCTGTATTTCCCGCAGATGCAAAATCATATGTCGGAAATGGCAGGTCTTCTGACTTATCCCTAATTATCGCGCCTTCTCGCCTTTGGGCAATGGCATGTTTGCGAAATCAGTACGCAATTGTTTGCGTCCATGCAGCGTTTTACGGCTGTCATGGGGAATTACAGCAGCGGGTACTGTCGGGGATTTACACCCCGTTCCCTATTATTTCCCGTTTGTGCCGAGACTCTTCCAGGCAGGGAAACCATTTCATCGGCAAAGTTATAAATTATTTTGTCAATAATCCAAGAACTTTGTTATGTTTATTGGGTATTTTTATTGATCTGGCTTAACTAATTGAAGATAAGGCTTTTAATGGGGGGGGTGAAAATATGGTTAACAATTTGGCAACCGTGTGAATTTTCGCGTTTTGAGTTGCGATACTGTCAAATAACTCTTCTAAATGTAAAGTTAGAACAGATTAACTAAGTGTTTATTTTACACGTGCCTTGATTGTAAGCTATATTTCAGTTTAGTCGAAGACCCCTTCCATTGATGTGTCTTCTGCATTATTGTCGGCATCAACCTCTTCGTCGTAATATCCGTAAAATTCCTTTTCGCAGAGGTCTACTCCGGAAGGGAAGTCGAATCTGGCACTTTGTGAATAGCCCAATGCTTTGTCGGCATATACTTTTTTCATGAAGCGGCCGTAGATTGGGAGTGCCATGGACGCTCCCTGACCGTAGGCCATGGTATTGAAGTGGATGAAACGTTCGTCTCCTCCGACCCAAGTGCCTGCAACGAGATTTGGTGTGAATCCCATGAACCATCCGTCTGCATTATAGTTTGTTGTACCGGTTTTACCACCCATTTGAGCTGTAAGGCCGAAACGTGAACGGACCCTGTGGGCCGTACCTTCATTGACCACATTGAGCAGCATTGAAAGAATGCGGTAGTAGGCTTTCTCGCTTATTACTTCTGTGTGGCGCGGTGAAAATTCAGAGATTATATTGCCATTGTTGTCAGCGATAGCCGTAACGAACATTGGATCTACTCTCATTCCGTTGTTGGCGAATGCAGAGTAAGCTGTTACCATTTCTTTGACAGAGACATCTGCCGGACCGAGACATAGGGACATGACCGGAGGAAGTTCCGCTGTTATTCCGAAGTTGTGCATTGTCCGTACGAGCGAATGTGGTGAGAGCTGTGAGATAAGTCGGGCTGAAATCCAGTTGTTTGAGTTTGTCAATGCCCATTTTAGATCGACCATTTCGCCTACACGTGCAGACCCTGCGTTTCGTGGAGCCCATACGCGCCCGCTTTCGTCTGTTATAACCGGTTGGCTGTTTTCAAATTCGTCACAGGGGGTAAAACCTTCTTCCATCGCGTATGTGTAGAGGAATGGTTTTACGGTAGAACCTATCTGACGACGTCCGGTCGAAACCATGTCATATTGGAAATATCCGAAATTAGGGCCTCCGATATAGGCTTTGATATGACCGTTGAGCGGATCCATTGCCATAAAGCCGGTGCGCAGAAAATGTTTATGGTAAAGAACCGAGTCGAGCGGTGTCATCACAGTGTCAATTGAACCGGAATAGGAGAACACTTTCATCTCGCGTGGCGTGTTGAAGATTCGGTCGATTTCTTCACGTGATTCACCTGCCTTTACCATCACACGATAGCGGTCGGTGTTTTTCATCGCGTTACGCACAAGATGGTTGCGACGTATTTCAGAGAGTTCGGCACGGTCGGATGTGTAAGGAGCCCCGCGAGTGCCTCGCTTCTCGCGGAAGAATGCCGGCTGGAGGTATTCTCCTAAGTGTTCTGCAACAGCTTCTTCCGCATATTTCTGCATGCGGGAGTCTATCGTAGTGTATATTTTCAGCCCGTCAGAATAAATGTCGTATTTTGATCCGTCAGGTTTGGGATTTTTTTCGATCCATCCGAATAACGGATTTGTCTCCCATGCGATAGAGTCGTCAATATATTTTTGTGTTTCCCATCCGCGATAGTTCTGTTTTTCCGGTTTGTGGGCGCGTAACATACGTCGCAATTCGTCACGGAAATATGGAGCTATGCCGTCTTTTGCGTCAACGCGATGAAAGTTCAGTTTAAGAGGCAGGGCGGACAGGGAGTCAAGTTCGGACTGTGTGATCTTGCCGGCCTTTTCCATCTGTGCGAGAACTATGTTGCGTCGCTGGCGTGTCCGTTCGTTCTGGCGTACGGGGTTGTAGTAGGCCGGATTTTTCACCATTCCTACAAGTGTCGCAGCTTCTTCGATAGAAAGATCTTTCGGTGCTTTCCCGAAGTAAACATGGGCGGCTGATTTGATACCTACCGCATTATAAAGGAAATCGAATTGGTTGAGATACATTTTGATGATCTCTTCCTTCGAATAATAACGTTCAAGTTTTACGGCTATCATCCATTCGATGGGTTTTTGCATTGCGCGTGATAGCAAGCCTGAACTTGTAGGAGAATATAGCTGCTTGGCAAGCTGTTGAGTAAGTGTCGAACCTCCTCCGGCATTTTTGTTTCCCATCAGCACTGTTTTGAACAGCACACGCCCAAGCCCACGCATGTCAATGCCCGAATGCTCTTCGAATCGAATGTCCTCTGTCGAGATGAGTGCGTCGATGACGTGGGGCGACACTTCGTCAAAGTCAGCGTAAACGCGGTTGCCTGTTCCTGTGAAGTAGCGTCCTATTTCTTTTCCGTCGGATGAATACAATACGGATGCGAAACGGTCGGTAGGATTTTTAAGTTCTTCTACAGGAGGCATATATCCTATTACTCCGTTGTAGACCAAAAATAAGAACAAAAATACCCCAGCTATGGCAAGACCAAATATAATCCACATAGTGGCTATAAGTCCGCGGTGACTACGAGATTTTTTCTTAAGCGGTTCGCTCGTGGTCCGTGGATGTTGGGAGGGTGTGGTCGGTTCGGTCTGTTGCATTTGTATTCGAAGTGCGGGAAGAGAATTTTATGGCGAAATTATTCAGTTATTTACCTATGGCTGTGTATGCGAAATTTTCAGCGGACACTTCCTCGCGGTCGTAGATGTTTCGTCCGTCAACGATTACGTGCTGTTTCATCAAGCGACGCATCACATCCCACGATGGCATGCGGAACACTTTCCATTCCGTAATGAGAGCGAGAGCGTCGGCATCGACAAGAGCGTCGTACATGTCTTTGGAATATGTTACGACATCTCCGATTCGACGGTGACATTCAGTCATTGCGACCGGATCATAGACTTTGACTTTAGCTCCGGCTTCAATTAGTTTCTTGATTATAACCAATGCCGGAGCTTCGCGCATATCGTCTGTTTCCGGTTTGAAGGCAAGTCCCCAAAGAGCTATTGTTTTACCGTTCAGGTCTCCGAGCAATTGCTGGAGTTTTGTGAACACAATCGATTTTTGGCGTTCATTGACAGCTTCGACGGCTTCGATGACTCCCATTTCATATCCGTATTCTCTTCCGGTATGAGCCAACGCCTTGACGTCTTTGGGGAAGCATGAGCCTCCGTAACCGCAGCCTGAATATAGGAATTTCGAACCGATACGTATATCTGTGCCTATGCCTTTACGGACATGGTCTACGTTGGCTCCTACGAGATCGCAGAGATTGGCGATGTCATTCATGAACGATATGCGTGTCGCAAGCATTGCATTCGCGGCATATTTGGTCATTTCAGCCGACGGTATGTCCATGAAATATACTCTGAAATTATTGGTCAGGAACGGACGATACAGTTTGGTCATAACCTTTTTTGCCCGTTCGCTTTCTATTCCGACTACGACTCTGTCGGGTGACATAAAGTCTTTTATCGCGGCACCTTCTTTAAGGAACTCAGGGTTTGACGCTACTTCAAAATCAATTTTTTCGCCACGTTTGTCGAGCTCTTCCTGAATGGCGGCTTTTACTTTCTTTGCAGTGCCTACCGGTACGGTTGATTTAGTTACAAGTATGGTGTATTTATTTATATTGCGCCCAAAAGTTCGTGCGACTTCGAGCACATAGCTGAGGTCGGCTGAACCGTCTTCGTCAGGTGGCGTTCCTACCGCTGAGAAAACAACCTCTACGTTGTCGAGGCATGAGGTGAGATCGGTGGTGAAATGCAGACGCCCGGCTTCGACGTTGCGTTTTACAAGGGCGTCGAGTCCCGGTTCGTAGATGGGGATTTCTCCGTTGATGAGAGATTCTATTTTACGGCTGTCAATGTCAACACAAGTCACGTCTATGCCCATTTCAGCAAAACATGCACCGGATACGAGCCCGACATATCCTGTCCCTACGATTGCGATATTCATTATGAGAAAATATAAATTGGACTTTTTGATGTATTTATGTTTTCACCGAATGATACAGAGTGTGTTACTTGTCATTTGGTGATGATATTTGCCCGCAAAATTACAATAATTCGCTGAATTATAAAAATTCCCTATAGGTTATATCTATTGGATACACTTATGTCTGATAAAAGTTGGTGATAAAATTTCTTGTCTTATCCTTTTATGTTGCCGGACGGTGAAGGATCAATGACTTTGACCGGAGTTTTAAGCATATATGACATCATATCGCGTATGGATTCGACTGCTTCCGCGCGAGCTCGTTTTACATATCCTTTTGCATAGATGCGTTTTTTGAAATTTTGTGCCACAAGCCGTTTTATTTCGTTTTCTTCAAGCGTGGAGAATGTATCGCTTCCGAACAGTTTTTCATTCCATGTGTCAATGACTTCGTATGAACCGGGTGCTGTTGATTCTTTGACCTCTACTTTCTCGCGGGGGAGCATAATGACCAATGTGTCGCATGACATGTGTGTCTCCAGATTGTCGAGATCGAATGATATGTTGCCGTTGAGAGTGACGCGGGCAAATATGTGTTTGCTTCCTATGTGGCCTTTGATCGGTATATCCTCAACTATTTCGAGATTGCACAGCTCAATGACCGGTATGAGCTCGGATATCAGTGTGCGGCTCATTTTTGCGTCCGGTGCTTTCGGGGAGTTTTTTAACGTTAATATGATTATAATGGCCAGAACCGTTATCGCAAGTAGGGCCAGCCATTTGATTGAACTGAATATTTTTAACATTCCTTAGTCTTGTTGTGGATGTGTTTGGATAACTTCAAAAAATGATACCGGAAAGAGAATCCGCGATGGTAAATTGACGGAATCGGTAGGTCTGGTGCGTGTCAAAGATGTGGATTGCTCAATTTTTGAAATGGATCCGTATGTCTGTACCATGTTTTTCACCCCATGCTTTAAAGTATACCCGGGCTTTTCTCTGTGCTTCTTCTTTGAGGCGTTCTGCGAACATCGGGTTGTGTCTCACCTCTTCTTTGAGAACGCTGTTCATATCTTCTTTAAGACGGGCTCTTTCGGCAGCGTCTATTTCTGAACGCAATCCGGTGACTCTATAATGGTCTTCCCGGATTCCGATATCACGACCTACGTATTCGATGGTTATTGGAGGCAGATATATATCTGTGTTCTTGCCGTTGTTTGAAACCTGGATGTCGGCATCGCTCAATTGATCAAGGTTTATGTATGCTCTTAGATATGTATCGTAGGAGTATGCCGCCCGTCGGGTTCCAGGCTTAATAGAAGCAAGTATGGCTGATGCGGTTTGTCGCAAGCCTTTGGCTTCGCTGAGGCTGATGTCATCGATGGCAGCCATTTTGGATACTGTCATTCGGGCAAGGACAAGTTTCCGTACTGATTGTAGTTCTGATGTGAATGTCTGATCTTGTGCGTTATTCTCTTGACAGCCGGTGAAGGTTGCCAAGAGAATCGCGCAAAAGATGATATAATAAAGATTTGTGTGTATGTTTTTCATTTATATATATGTGTCTGTAGAGTGGAGAACGGGTGTTAGCTGATGCGTCTTGCCCCGTCTGAAATCACCACGTCATAGATTTTCGGGCTATGTCCGTAGCGGGCACTGAATTTTTCGGTTACAGTTTTCAGAAATTTGTCATGAATCGTATCCGGGACGAGATTGATGGTGCAACCACCGAAACCACCGCCCATAATCCTGGAGCCTGTGACTCCGCACTCCTTGGCTATGTCGTTAAGGTAGTCGAGCTCTTCGCATGACACCTCGTAGTCTTTTGACAGACCACGGTGGGTTTCATACATGAGACGGCCGACCGTTTCGATGTCCCCTCTGTTAAGAGCCTCACAGACATCAAGCACACGCTCTTTTTCTTCAATGACAAATTTGGCGCGCATATAATCTTCCGTTGAAATGTCGCTTTTTATTTCTTCAAGCATGTCCATGTCGGCATCGCGTAATGTGTCTATGCCGAGACGCTTTGCCACATTTTCGCAGGATTGGCGACGTTTGTTGTATGGCGAATCAACGAGTTCGTGTTTGACCACTGAGTCGACGAGCACAAGGCTGTAGCCATCAATATTGAACGGGAAATATTCATATTCGAGTGAGCGACAGTCGAGGCGTATAAGACAGTCCTTTTTGCCGAATACGGATGCGAATTGGTCCATTATGCCACAGTTGACTCCGCAGTAATTATGTTCGGTCGATTGTCCTATCTTTGCAAGTTCGAATTTATCAATGGAATTGTTGTTAAAAAGGTCGTTTAACGCGAATGCAAAGCATGATTCGAGCGCAGCTGAGGATGAAAGTCCTGCTCCGAGCGGCACATTGCCGGCAAAGACAGCATCGAAGCCTTCGACTTTACCCCCTCTCTTTATGATTTCACGGCATACACCGAACACATAGCGTGCCCATTGCTGTTGCGGGGCGTCTGTTTCATTGAATCCGAATGTTGAGTTGTCGTCGAGGTCAATAGAGTGGATATTGACTTTATCGGTATTGTTTGGGCGTATTTCGGCCATTATCATTTTGTCGATGGCACCCGGAAACACGAAACCTCCGTTGTAGTCCGTGTGCTCACCGATAAGGTTGATACGGCCGGCGGAAGCATAGAGCGTACCGTCGCCACCGAATTTCGAGGCGAAAGCTTCGATGATTTTATTTTTTAGTTCCATGGTGTATTTTTGATAAAAAGGTTTGTTTTTTGTTTAAAACATTTTTTCTGGATAAACGCCTTCGGCATGTAACTGCGCGAATTTTTCAACGACTCCGGGGCGGTCGGCCGCATAAGTGACTCCGAACCAACGAGAATCTGTGTCAAGTACTTTTACCGTAGCTTCCCCTGAATGGATCAATGTGTCTATCACGAGCGGTATGAAAAATTCCGATTTGGGTGTATCGAGATCCTTGTCAAGGAAAGTTTTGAATTCACGCTCGGAATAGTCAAAGTAATCCGGGGTAAATCCCCAAAGGTTCATTGACACAGGGGTCGTTGGATCAAGGGTCTGTTCTACACCGTTTTCATCGGTAAATATGATATCACCATTAGAGTTATAAGAAATGGCTGTTCTTTCCACGACGCCTGTAAGATTTCCGTTTGTGCCTTTGGAACATACGCCTCGCGATACGGAGCCGTTTTCTGTCATGGTGTTTCCAACGCGGAATCCGACCATCGAATAATCTCCTTTACGGTCGCGGGGGCGCATCAGATCTTCTGCCATGACACGAAACGCATCCCGACCATAAAAGTCATCAGCGTTGATGACGGCAAACGGTTCATTTATCACTTCGCTACCCATCATTACAGCATGATTTGTTCCCCATGGCTTGGTACGGTCAGCGGGGCAAGTGTAGCCTTCCGGAAGTTTGTCGGTGGCTTGAAAGACAACTTCCATAGGGATATGGCCTTCATATTTTGAAAGTATTTTTTCGCGGAAATCATTTTCGAAATCTTTGCGTATGACGAATACAACTTTACCGAATCCGGCTTGTATCGCGTCATAAATGGAATAATCCATTATTGTTTGTCCCTGAGGGCCTAAAGGATCAAGCTGTTTTAGACCTCCATAACGGCTGCCCATGCCGGCAGCGAGCACAAAAAGGGTAGGTTTCATGCAAATATTGTTGCTTTGAGTTCAGAGTGTATTGAATTTAAAAATTATAGTTTCTTTATATTCGTCTCCTGGATTTAATACTGAGGACGGGAATGCCGGATGATTAGGAGAATCAGGAAATCCTTGACATTCGATGGCGACACCGTCGTAATCGTTATAATATTTGCCTGATATGCTTTCGGGGCATCCGGAAAGCCAATTACCGGTATAGACCTGCATTCCTGGCTGTGTAGTGTATATGACGAGTGAGCGTCCTGATTTTTTCGACCGCAGTTCCGCTACCTCTTTTAGATCGCCTTTTTTGTATCCGTCGATTACCCAGCAGTGGTCATAGCCTTTCCCTACCTTCAAAGGATGGAAATCAGAGTCTATGTCTTTGCCGATGGTTTTGAATCCGGTGAAGTCCATGGGGGTCCCGATTACCGGTGCTATTTCTCCGGTGGGTATCTGTGTGCCGTCTGTTGGGAGATAGTTGGACGCAGCGAGGCGCAATTCATGGTCAAGCACGGAGCCTGAGTTTTCACCGTCAAGGTTGAAATAAGCGTGATTTGTAAGGTTTATGACTGTGGCTTTGTCTGTGGCTCCGATGATGGTCAGTGCAAGGCTGTTGTCATCGCTCCAGGTGTATTCGGCTGTGACTTTGAGATTGCCGGGATAGCCTTCTTCTCCGTCTTTTGAATTATAAGAGAATATAACACGGTTTTCTTCCACGCAACTATCCCAAAGGCGGTTCATGAATCCTGTCGGGCCTCCGTGTAGGGCGTTAGGTCCGTTGTTGATAGCGAGATTGTATTCAATGCCGTTGAGAGAAAAACGTCCGTTGGCTATGCGATTGGCGAATCGCCCGGGGATTTTACCCATGCACGGGCCGTCTGCGATATATGAAACAGGATTTTTATATCCAAGTGCGACATTGGAAAGACTGCCGTTTGCATCGGGGACCATAACGGATATGATTCCGGCACCGAGACTTGAGAGTGTCACGGATGCGCCTGATGAATTGATGATAGTGTATAGCGCGATTTCTCCTATTTCAGATTGGAAGACTTCGGTTTGTATTCTCATTGTGGTTTTGAATTGATGAACCTGATATTGTGACTTAGTGTACTGCAAATATAGCTAAAGTGTAAGTATCACGCAACCTTGATCCGGTTAAAAACCTTAAACATACCTTTATTGTAAACATTCTTTGACCTGTTTGCTTTTTGTTAAATTGACATACGGTTAAAGATTTTTCGGATTTGACACATCGCCTTGTCGTTGACGGTTTGTAAGTGCGATATGTTTGGCGGAAAGTCAATAAATTTTTGTACCTTTGCAACCCGAAAAGAATTTATAGATAAGTTTTAAGATGATAACTGTTAATAATTTAGGAATACAGTTCGGTAAGCGGGTGCTTTTTCAGGATGTGAACCTGAAATTTACTCCTGGCAACTGTTATGGTATAATCGGAGCCAACGGAGCTGGAAAATCGACATTGATGCGCATACTAAGCGACCAGCTTTCACCGACCCATGGTACAGTGAGCCAAGGTCCGGGGGAGCGTATGAGTGTTTTGGAGCAGGATCACTTTAAATTCGATGACTGTACCGTAATGGAGACGGTGCTTCGCGGCCATACTGTCCTTTGGGACATCATGCAGGAAAAGGATACTCTTTATGCTAAAGAGAATTTTAGTGACGAGGATGGCATACGGGCTTCCGAACTGGAGGAAAAGTTTGCGGAACTTGAAGGGTGGAATGCTGAAAGCGATGCTGCAGCGCTTCTGAGCGGCCTTGGCATAAAGGAAGAGCGGCACTACTCATTGATGGGGGATATGAGCGGTAATGAAAAGGTGCGTGTCCTTTTGGCTAAAGCCTTGTTTGGGAATCCAGACAACCTGTTGCTTGACGAACCGACCAATGATCTTGATCTTGAGACTGTTGCATGGCTTGAGGACTATTTGTCGAAATTTGAAAATACTGTTCTCGTTGTCAGCCACGACCGTCACTTCTTGGATTCGGTATGTACACATACACTTGACATAGATTATAATAAGCTTACATTGTTTGCAGGGAACTATAGTTTCTGGTATGAATCATCGCAGCTTGCTCTCCGCCAGCAGCAACAGGCTAATAAGAAAGCCGAGGAGAAACGGAAAGAACTTTTGGAATTCATACAGCGCTTCAGTGCGAACGTCGCAAAATCCAAGCAGACCACTTCGCGCAAAAAAATGCTTGAGAAACTTAATGTCGAGGAGATTCAGCCTTCATCTCGTCGTTATCCGGGGATCATTTTCACTCCCCAGCGCGAACCTGGTAATAAGATTTTGGAAGTGAAAGGCCTGACGGCATCTGTCGATGGTGAGATACTTTTCAAGGATATTAATTTTCAGGTCGAAAAGGGTGACAAGATCGCTTTTTTAAGTCATGATCCACGTGCCATGACAGCTCTTTTTGAGATAATCACCGGAAATCGTAAAGCTGACGAGGGTACGTTCGAATGGGGACAGACAATTACCACCGCTTATCTTCCTCTTGATAACTCCGCCTTCTTTAATACCGATCTTACATTGGTCGATTGGCTTTCGCAATATTCAAACGACAGTTCGGAGATATATCTCAAGGGATTCCTCGGCAAAATGCTTTTCTCTGGAGAAGAAGTTTTGAAGAAAGCTTCGGTTCTATCCGGAGGGGAAAAAATGCGATGCATGATAGCGCGGATGATGATGACGGATGCCAATACATTGGTGCTTGATTCTCCTACCAATCATCTTGACCTTGAATCGATTCAGGCTTTTAATAATACATTGCAGGCGTTTAAGGGTAACTTGCTTCTTTCAAGTCACGACCATGAATTCATTCAGACCGTATGTAACCGTATAATCGAGCTTACTCCTAACGGCACGATTGACAAACTGATGGACTACGATGATTATATCACTGACGAGAAAGTTATTGCTGCCCGCGAAAAATTATATGCGGAATAAACATAATTTATCGCAGGTTCTATACGAAAACGGGAAAAAGGTTTATCGCCTTTCTCCCGTTTTTTTGATGGTTATAGATATGCGTTTAGAATACTTTTATTGATGGAATGTATCGTTTGGGTTGGCGTTTGAGATCAATCAATATGCTGTCAATGTGGGCTGCGCTGTTATTTATATTGTTATAGAGCGATGGGTCGTTGAGCAGAAGGCCGAGAGAGGAGTTTGTCGAGTTGAGTTGTTGGGTCGCGCGGTCAAGATTGGTTGTGATGTTGTTGATGTTGCGCATGGTCGAGTCGATAGGCATTTCTTTGAGATCATCGGAGAGAACAGCGAGTGCCTCTGAAATCTGAGTGAGATTTGAGGATATTTCTTTTACGTTGACCATCGTGCCGTTGGCTGTGTTTACGAGAGCGGGAACCCCTTTCATGGCCGAATTAAGATAGTTGGTGGAAGTTTCAAGGTTGGCCATTATGTTGTCGAGTCTTTTAATAGAGTTGATCAATGCCGGATCGGTGGTTATTGCTGTCAGTGCCACGACGAGGGAGTCGATGTGGGGTGCGATAGATACGATTGTCGGCATTAGTTCGTTGCCGATTTTATCCATCATGCCTCCTGCCATAACTCCTTCAAGGCGAGAGCCGATTTTGCAATAGTCTGTTCCTGACGCCATTTGGAGTTCTATGCTTGAAGTGCCCAACATGTCGGTTACAAGAGCGGCTTTAGTGCCTGTCGGAACCTTGAGATTCTTGTCAAGGCTTAGTTCAACAAGTACGTGTCCGGGGTTGTCGTATTCATAGCTGATTTCGCGTACAAGGCCGATTTTGTAACCGTTGAGCGTCACTGGTGCTGATTGAGCGAGTCCGGCTACATTCGTATAGGAGGCATAATAATAATTGGCCGATTTGAATACATTGATTCCTTTTAGGTAGTTTATCCCGAAAAATAGAATGAGAAGCGATAGAAGCACGCTTGTCCCTATGATTATTTCCTTAGAGAAGAATTTTTTCATAACTATATGTTAGTGTCTTGTTCAATGGGAGTTTGATGTTATTTTATTCTGACTCCTCCACGAGTCTTTATGATAAATGCGTCAGGAAACAGCTTTCTTATTCGCCGTAATTCTGTTGAGGCATCGCTTTGCGAACGGAACGATCCGTATGTATATTTAATGATTTTGCCTTCGGTGTAATGATCTGTAGGGGCGAGACCTTTAAATTTCGAGCTTCCTTTATGTATAGTAGCGGATGATGTAAGAAATTGTATCTTATATATAATCTCGTTGTTGCCGACGTTTTTGTTTTCGACGGGCTTTGGAGCCACTTCTTTTTCGGATTCTTCTTTCGCGGATTGAAGTTCTTTTGGCCGTGAATCTGCCATGACTTTTCCATTTTTAGAGGCTTTTAAGGTGTTACCACGATATTTTTCTATGCCACGATATATAGCCAAAGCGAGTTTTTGCTGTCCATTATCTGACATTAGAAACTTTTCCATGGCAGAGTTGCAGATGTAGTCGAGTTCGACGAGTATAGCAGGCATGCTTGTGCGCACGAGTACCCAGAACGGAGCTTGGCGTACACCGTTGTTTTTTCTTCCGGCTGTCCTTACAAGTTGGTTCTGTACGGCTTCAGCGAGTTCGATGCTTTGATCAAGGTTTGAGTGTTGCATCATTTCAAATGCGATATAGCTTTCCGCGGATGATGGATCGAAGCCTTCGTATGTGGTAGTGTAATCCGGTTCGAGTTTCATGACGGAGTTCTCTCTCATGGCAACGCTAAGATTTGTGTCGCTGCGTTTCAACCCGAGGGTATATACAGATGCTCCGTGTATAGTGTTGTGTACGGGTGATTTTTTGTCAACGGAATTTGCGTGGATCGAAATGAAGATGTCCGCATGGTTGCGGTTGGCGATATCGGCCCGGCTTTGTAGTTTTACAAAATAGTCCTTATCGCGAGTCATGACCACTTTTGAATCTTTCATATTGGAGTTGAGTAGGTCACGCAGATGTTTTGCCACCCCGAGATTGACCGTTTTTTCGTTCGTGCGTCTTCCCAACGCTCCTGCGTCTTTTCCTCCATGGCCCGCATCGATTACTACGACAAAATCCTTTCCGGATGCTGAAATACAGTTCAAGGGAAGAATGAAAAATAGTGGTATAATTAATTTGACGATGTGTGGTAATGACATTGTCGTTAGAGTGCGGATTACTTTATTAAAATATGTGCAAAGTTAGTAAAACTATCCCAAATAGCTATTTATCGGGTTTGATTTTATGCAAAAATGCCAAAAAATGCCTATTTTTGGACAATGAAACCGAATGTGAAAACTCATGGTCTTTTTCTTGTCGAGATATGTGTGAGTGTATTGTCGCTGTTGTCTTGTACGTATAATGATCGCGGGAATACGTGGGCTTCGATAGAAATAAATCGCCTCGATCTTGAATTGCGGGAAGGGAAGTTGCCCTCTGATTCATCTATGCGGTATGCTGCGTCTGTCCTTTTCGGATTGTCTGGCTATGGAGAGCTGACGGACTCATCTGTGGCGGTCTATGCCAAATCTCCGGCTATAGCGTTACATGGCCATGCTGTTGATTCGGTTTGGCGTGATATGTCTGAGCTTCAGAATGCGGTCGGGACGGTTAAGGCTAACTTCGCGGATTTATTCCCGGATAGGCGTTTTCCCGGAATCTATGCTGTGGTTTCGCCATTTAATCAATCGGTTTTTACGCTTGATTCAATCTTGTTTGTGGGATTAAATCATTATTTAGGTGTTGATTATGTTCCGTATAGTTATTTCCCGGACTATATTCGTAAACGAAAGATTCCTTTAAGGGTAGCTCCGGATATAGCGGAGGCGCTTGTCAGACGAGAGTTTCCCTACTCACCCCGCAGCCAATATCCGACGGTGCTTTCTCGTCTTTTATATGAAGGGGCGGTAGTGGAAGCCGTGATCCGTCTTACCGGACTTGACGAACATGCTGTTCTTGCGTATGATGGCCAACAGGCAGAATGGCTTGAAGACAACGAACATGAAATATGGAATGCTATTGTAGGCCGAAAATATTTGTTCAGCTCCGACAGTCAACTTGCAGCTATGCTTGTGAATATTTCACCGGTGACGACTGTGATCCACACTGATTGCCCTGGATATGCCGGTCGTTATATCGGCCATCGCATAGTGTTGTCTTATTTGTCGAACAATGATGTTTCTTTAGAGGTGTTGCTTTCGCCTGCTTTTTATGAAGGCGATAATACCCTCTCATTGTCGCGTTATCACTAGACTTACGGTGTTGTTGCCAAATGTGAAAAACAAAGCCGGTTTCATCCTTTGTCAAAGAACGAAACCGGCTTTGTAAAGTATTGTCAACAAGCCCGGCCGCTTATGCGAATTTAGCCCAGTCTACATTCCGCATGTCTCCTGAAGACAGGAATTCTGCATGGAATGCGAGGGCTGCGTGGAGGGTATGTGGTGTTTGTCCTCCAAGAGTGCTTAGTTTAAGATAGTCACGCAGAAGTTCGCGATAGATGGGATGGGCGCAGTTGTTGATGATTTCATGTGCGCGTTCAACCGGGTCGAGACCGCGTAGATCAGCGATACCTTGGTCTGTCACGATGATGTCTACAGAGTGTTCTGTATGGTCGACGTGCGATACCATCGGGACAATGTTTGAGATTTTTCCTTCTTTTGTGATTGAAGGGCATGAGAAGATCGAGATATATGCGTTGCGGGTGAAGTCTCCGGAGCCACCTATGCCGTTCATCATTTTGGTGCCGGTAACATGGGTCGAATTGATGTTCCCGAATATATCTGCTTCAAGAGCTGTATTCATTGAGATGACACCAAGCCTGCGTATTACTTCAGGATTATTAGATATTTCTGACGGACGGAGAACCACATGTTCTTTGAAAAATTCGATATTGTCGATAATCTCGTCTTCCACCTCGTTAGATACGGTCAGAGAACAAGTGGAGCCGAATTTACAACGACCTTGTTTCATGAGGTCTATCACAGCGTCCTGTATAACCTCGGTGTACATTTCAAAAGGAGGGATTTCTTTGGCGTCGGCAAGCCCGTATAACACAGCGTTTGCAACGTTGCCTACGCCTGACTGTAAAGGCAGGAAGTTTTTAGGAATGCCTCCGCGACGTAGTTCCTCGATGAGGAAACTGCATACGTTGGCTCCGATCATTTTGGTTGTATCGTCAAGCGGGGTAAACGCCTTGACTCCCTCGTAATTGTCGCTCATTACGACTCCGACAATCTTTTCAGGATCTATTTTAAGCACTGGAGAACCTATGCGGTCGCTTGATTTGAAAATGGGTATTTCACAACGGTTGGGAGGATCGAGAGGTAGATATATGTCGTGGAGTCCATAGAGGGCGTGGCGTAGTTTCTCGTTAAGTTCGATTACGATTTTCTTGGCCATACGTGCTATGGTTGGAACGTTGCCCACACCGGTTCCGACAACAGCGGTTCCGTCGTCCTTGATGTCCGAAACTTCGATTATGGCCAAGTCGAGTTCTCCGAAAAATCCGTAGCGCAATTTTTGTGCCGCCTCCGACAGATGCAGGTCGAAATAGTGGGCGTCGTGAGTATTGATACGTTTGCGGAGATCGGGGTGGTTCTGGTAAGGTGTACGCTTGCCGATAGCGTTTGCGCGTGCGAGGATACCATCGCAATTATCACTGGTGGATGCTCCGGTGATAATGTTGATCTTGAATGGTTCGCCTTGAGCATGAAGTCTCTCGGCTTTGGCTGCGATAGCCAGTGTAATGACTTTCGGGGAGCCTGGAGCTGTAAAGCCGGAAAATCCGCATTTGGCTTCGTTGAAAAACAAATCTGCTGCCTCTTCAGGAGTCAGGATGGGAAATTTCATAACTTTATTATTAGAGCGTGTTTAAAATTTTCTTTGTAATATCTCGCTGTCGATTATTGCTCTGCGCCACCGTTCGTAATGATCGGAGCGGCTTTTTTCTTCAGCTGCATTATCTGTGATTGATGATTCTTTTGAGTTTGTGTTTTCTGTCCCTTCCGTTATCGGAGATGCTGAAAGTAACTCTCCAGGAAGGAATGATTTACGGGGTTTGGCCGTTTTCCCGATGATATCTTTCTTGTTTTCTTTTTTATTTGTTACATGTGTTTTCGTTTTCTGTGTGGTCGCTGTTTCTGCGCCCGTAGCTTCGATTGGAGCGATGACGGGTGTTATGCCGCCTAAATTGTTAAACATTTTTTGAATTTCCGCCTTTTGTCTTGCCATCGCGTTTTTGATGTCGGTTTTGGCGGATGTCGCACTTCCGGCTCTCTCTTTCTTTTCCTTCATTTGTTTGAGGTACTCGTAGAGTGAACCGATGCCAAATACAATCAAGAATAATATGATTTTCTCCATTGCTCGTTGTGCGGTTTTTTCGTAATTTTGTAGCAAAATTACAGATTCTTGCGCTTATAGCCAAAGTTTTCCTTTCAAATTATGACACACTCACATAAATTATATATAGAGACCTATGGTTGCCAGATGAATGTGGCCGACAGCGAGGTGGTCGCTTCTGTCATGGAGACGGTTGGATATTCAATTGTTCAAGATGTGGAAGAGGCCGATGCTGTCTTGATCAACACATGTTCCATACGAGATAACGCGGAGCAAAAGATTGTCTCGCGGTTGGCTTGGCTGGCGTCTCTGAGGCGTCGGCGCCCTAAAAATCTTCCAAGGCTTATAGTCGGGGTTATAGGATGTATGGCTGAAAGAGTCAAAGAGGAACTGGTGACAAATCATGGGGTTGATCTTGTGGCCGGGCCTGATTCTTATCTTGATCTTCCCAATCTTTTCGCTTCGGTGGAGGCAGGGGAAAAGGCTGTCAATGTGGAGTTGAGCACTACGGAGACATACCGAGATATAATACCTGCGCGTATAAGCGGCAACGTGGTGTCCGGTTTTATAAGCATTATGCGCGGATGCAATAACTTCTGTTCCTATTGCATTGTTCCGTATACACGTGGGCGCGAACGTTCGAGGAGTGCGGATAGCATCCTGGCGGAGTTGGCGGACTTGAGATCGCGGGGATTTCGAGAGGCCACTCTTCTTGGTCAGAATGTCAACAGCTATAGATATGAGACTGCGGATGGCAAGGTGATCGGTTTCGCGGAACTGTTGGCTATGGTAGCCGACGCGGCTCCCGACATGCGGATACGGTTTACGACATCGCATCCGAAGGATATGGATGACGACACGATCGCGGTCATCGCTTCGCGCGGGAATATATGTCGTCACATACACTTGCCGGTGCAATCCGGATCCGATAAGGTTTTGAAGTCAATGAACCGAAAATACACCCGTGAATGGTATCTCGGAAGAATCGATGCCATACGCAAGGCTATGCCGGATTGCGGTATTTCCACGGACCTTTTCACCGGATTTCACGACGAGAGCGAGGAGGATTTTGCTGAAACATTATCTCTCATGCGTGAGGTGGGTTTTGATTCTGCGTTTATGTTCAAATATTCCGAACGTCCCGGAACCCTTGCGGCGCGTACAATGCCGGATAATATTCCCGAGCAAGTGAAGATCGACCGGCTCAACCGTATGATAGCGTTGCAGAACGAACTGTCGCGTGAAAGCAATGCCCGTGATGTCGGCAGGATATTCGATGTGCTTGTCGAGGGGGTGTCCAAACGTTCGCGTGAGCAGTTTGTAGGCCGTTCTTCTCAAAACAAAACGCTTGTTTTCCCCCGTGGTACATATCGCGTTGGTGATATTGTCAGGGTGCGTGTGACGGAATTTTCCTCTGCGACTCTTATCGGGGAACTTGTGGACGAGTGATATATGATGGTTGACTGTAATGATCATACTTGATTAATCGTATTGAAGCATATAAGGAATAGTGAAATATCCGCTCCTGTCTCAGATGCGGGGACAGAAGCGGTTTTTTAACATATTTTTCTTGGATTCTCCTTTTGAATAAGCGTACCTTAGATGATTAAGAAAAAGCGCATTGCTTCTTGCCATAGAAGAAGTGGAGAGGACGTTGAGCCATGATAGATTTTGAATCATTATTGTTTAATATCGATATCGGCACGCGGTGTATGCCGGGCGCGGGGTCGCTATTGGTGGCTGAGCCTTTTCTTCGTGAGCGTTATTTTCATCACGCTGTCATTTGTCTCGTTGATTATGAGCCGCGTGGTTCTGCCATGGGGATAGTAATGAACATGAGGACAAACTACACTCTTCAGGATTTGTTGCCTTCTGTCACTGTCGCATCTCCGTTGGCGGTCTATTGCGGAGGCCCGATGTCGTGTGACAGGTTGTATTTCATGCACACTCTCGGTGATTTGATCCCTGACTCGCGTGAAATATGTCGGGGGATGTATATAGGAGGAAACTTTGATTCTATGCTTTCTATTGTCAATGACGGTTATGCCGCTGACGGACATTTACGTTTTTTTCTTGGGTATAGCGGATGGGGAGTGGGACAACTTGACGAGGAACTTTTGAAGAACGTGTGGGCGGTGAAGGATATTATTTCTGTAGGGGATGTCTTGACTGGTGAAGAAGATGCTTATTGGCATCGAGCGGTCCGTGCGATGGGCCGGAAATATAAAGGATGGCTTTATCATCCTCGTAACCCGCATTATAATTGACACACTTTAGTGACATCTGTGATAGATGTTCTCGCTGGGGATGGCTCGGAGGTTAGAGCCGGGCGATTCGATTGCTCAAGATAATCGAAGCCGGATAAATGTTAGCTCTAAATTGTAAATAGTCGTCATCAATCAGAACCTCCGGGTCATCCCTTTTACCGCCTGTTCTCCGTGTTGGTCCGTTGATTCGGATTTCGGTCCATTGGATTTGCGGAATATTTTATATTAGGATAAATACCTGTTCTATATATTTTTTGTGTTAAAATTTAGATTGTTTTTTGTCGGTTTGATGAGATTAATTAATTTTGCATCGTATATTTAACTCATTTGATTAGTCGGCTTGTATGTAGTGGTAAAATACCATGCTGATCAAATGTTAATTTCTTGTTAGGATAAAGTAGTTTGGATGTCTGAGATGAAAAATTCTGCTATCATACAGCGATTTTTTATGAAGAATGACGAGAGGGTTGATTTTACCCCCCCCCAACATCCGGCTGCAAACCCTTATAAATCACCAGATTACACTGCCATTTATCTCGTGGTGGACTATTGTGTCTCCACGTCATCTTAACCTCGTGTCCATGTTACAGGATGTCGTGGTTGAGTTCTTATACCTGCTTTTGAAAACCGGGGTAGGACGTTGTGTTTTCAATCTGCGTTTTTTGAAATCGAAGTCGTTCGGCTTGGTTGTTGGGCAATAGCGAATAAAAACATTATGATAATATTATAAATGAGAAAGATCTTAACATTGTTGTTGGCTTTTGGGCTGTGTCAGGTGGCTTTTTCACAGACAGCCGCGGTAAAGACCAATCTGCTTTATGACGCACTCCTCAATGTCAATCTTGGAGCGGAGATCGGATTAGCCCCGAAATGGACTATTGATGTGTCCGGTGACTTCAATGGATGGTCGCTGTCGCATTCCCGACGATGGAAGCATTTGCTTTTACAGCCGGAAGCGCGCTATTGGTTGTGCGACCGTTTCGCTGGCCATTTTTTCGGTGTCCATCTTCACGGAGGCATCTATAATGTCGGAGGATTGAAAAATGACATCACTTTCTTGGGACACGATATGTCGTCTCTTGGCAAACATAGATATCAAGGATGGTTTGCAGGTGCCGGTATCGGCTACGGGTATGCATGGATTCTTGGGCACAATTGGAACATTGAAGGCGAGCTTGGGTTTGGCTACGCTTTTACCCGGTATGACAAGTATCGCTGTGCCGGATGCGGCAAAAAGGTCGGAGCAAACAAACATCTCAATTATTGGGGGCCGACCAAGGTCGCTGTAAATATAGTATATCTTTTTTAAGTGATGTCCATTCTTAAACGCTTTGATATTTACGTCATGAAACATCGTATTATAACGATATTACTGTCATTGGTCGCAGTCACCGAGTGTTTTTCCGCTTCTTTGGCTGACAAGATTGGAGTGGACTCGCTTATGTTTTCGCGCGATGGTGCGACAATGAGCGTGGATTTTGACATGTTGTTGCAAAATCTTGATGTGCCCGCCAACCGGGCGGTTCTTATTGTTCCCATATTTCGTGCCGGCTCTGATTCAGTTTCTTTGAAACCAGTCGGTGTGTACGGACGTACACGCTATTTTCAATATAGGCGCAATAGTGCCGATGGAACTTTGATTGCGGGGACTGATGAGATTGTCTATCGGGCCTCGTCGCGTCCGGAGGAAGTGGACTATCATGCCGATTTTCCCTATGAAGAATGGATGGAAGGAGCCACGCTCGAATTGCGTTCATGTGAATATGGTTGTTGCCGGTCTTTATTGGCTACGGATGTGACACGTATACCGATGGAGTACCGTACGCCTGTCTCCCGTTTTCGTTCCTGATTTCCTTTATGTGACGCCTAAAGCTGAAGGTGTAAAGACTCGTTCGCTTTCCGGACGCGCGTTTATAGATTTTCCCGTCAACCGTACAGAGATCCATCCTGATTATCGTGGCAACAAAAGAGAACTCGCGATGATTCGAGCTACGATCGATTCGGTGCGTAATGATGCGGACATAACCGTGACATCTCTGTCAGTAAAAGGTTATGCTTCTCCGGAAGGTTCGTGGAAAAATAACGAACGGTTGGCAAAAGGACGTACTGAAGCATTGAAAGACTACGTACAGGAGCTTTATCATTTCCCGCAGGGCTTTATTGACACGGCATATCAGCCGGAGGATTGGGATGGCCTGCGTGAATATGTTGAGTCATCCGACATGGTTCACAAAGATGAAATACTCGCTGTGATTGACAGTTCCCTTGAACCTGATACAAAAGATGCCCGCCTTCGTCGAGGTTTCCCTAAGGAATATCAATTTTTACTTAAGGATGTATATCCGGCTTTGCGTCATAGCGATTATACCATATCATATAATATACGCACATTCAGTGATACGGCCGATATCCGGCGTATAATGCATACCGCACCCCAGAAACTTTCACAGGACGAGTTCTATCTTCTCGCTTCGTCATATCAGCAGGGCTCTCAGGAATTTAATGAGGTGTTTGAGATGGCTGTCAGAATGTATCCATCGGATGCCACAGCCAATCTGAATGCGGCCAATACGGCTATGGTACGTGGTGACCTTGCTGCCGCTTCCCGATATCTTGATAAAACCGGAGGTATGCCGGAAGCGGTTTATGCCCGCGGTGTTCTCGCTGCGATCGGCAAAGACTGGGCCGCTGCGGAGAAATATTTTATACAGGCGGAAAAAATTGGTATTGGCAAGGCGGTCACTGCGCTTGAATCGATCAAACCATTTTTGGCCGATAGGGATAAATAATCCTTTTTTAACACACACACATAATAAACCAAAATAATTTAATTACTGATGAAATTTAAAAGTCTCTTTACGACTATCGTAGCTGCTATGGCTGTCAGCTCGTGTTCAAGTGACGAACCGAAAGGTAAAACTGACGGTGATGGATCTATCAACGGTGGCAATGTAGATATCAATATCATGGTTCCGACCGAAAGAGGAAGCCGCGCGGGTGAATTTGAGGACGGAGAAGGAGAGGAAAGCGTAATCAAAAGAGCCTTGTTTATATTTTTTGGCGAAAGTGGGGCTCTTTCGGAGATTGTTGACGTGAATGAATTCACGACAACTTCAAACACCTCTGGTTCTATCGAAAAAGTGGCTGCTACCACCATTGAATTGAAAGGTTCGCTTATCGCTCCGACGAGTCTGGTCGTTGTCCTAAACTACAATAATTCCATAAGAGCCAACATTTATTCAAACGCTAAAAGTCTTGAACATTTGAAAAAGGCTATAGGCGATTATTCGGTTATAGAGGAAGGCAATGGCTTTGTAATGACCAATTCGGTATATCAGGACAAATCCGATGTCGTTGTATGTGAAACCAAACTGACTCCGGATGCGATCTATAAACGTGGTGAAAAGCCTGAAGGTTATAAAGCGGTCAATGTGTATGTCGAACGTGTATTGGCAAAAGTATATGTCGAGGAAAAGATGGGAGGTATGGACATCAATTCCTCGGATGTAGAAATAACCGATCCTGACGGTAGCTTTGATGGAACAAAAATAAAGTTGACACCGGTTATCAAAGGCATGGTTCTTTCATGCACTCCTCAGAAGGCAAACGCATTTAAATATATAAACGGAATAAACTACAGTTGGAAGTGGAACGACCCTGACAACCATCGTTCATATTGGGCTGTGACTCCTGATGACGCTTCTAATAACGTCAAATATACGCACTATACTTATAACGATGCTGTTGGTAAAAATTTATTAGATGCCGATCAAACCAGTCAGGTGTTTTACACTCATCCGAATACTTCTTCACCGAACGTCAAAGAAGTTGCTCCAAACACAGCTTCGAAATTGTTGCTTGTGGCGGAACTTCAAGATGAAAACGGAAAGGCTGTTGAGTTGGTAAAATTCAAGAACGGAATGTATGACGCTGAAGGCTATCTCATGCTTGCGGCTAAAGCTTTGGACGATTTGGGATGTTCCTACTCGGTTACGGAAGAGGGACAGACGGTTGTCAAGAAATATACCGCTGATATGCTTGAAATAATCAAGGCAACTGGTGATAAAGTAAAAGCATATGAAGTGTCTTTTAAGGTGAAGGACGATGCAATGGCTGGAATCACTGACAATACAGACAAACCGGTTGACGAAGCGATATCTACCATAGAACATGCCTGGATGTGGAAGAACGGCATGTCATATTACTACGCTGAAATTCTTCATAAAGGATTTGAAGGTCAGACGGAAGATCTCCACGGAGTGGTTCGCAACCACGTTTATAAAATGAAACTCAACTCTATGAAAGGACTTGGAACACCGGTGTTCGATCCTGATGATGAGATAGATCCGGAGAAACCGTCAGATGAACTCTTTTTCATTGAAGCTGACATCAACATCCTTCGTTGGCGTATAGTTGCCCAGGATGTGAATTTCGAATGGTAAACAATGTGCTGATTCATATTTTTAAATGAATAGTAAGAGATTTTCTCGTAGATTTGCCGGTCTTGCGGCCAGTGTGCTTGTCGCATTGGTCGCAGGAGGGTGCAAATCAGTCATATATGAGCCTGAGGGAGATTGCGATCCGCATTTTATCGTGCATTTCAAGTATGATAAAAACTTGAAGTGGGCCGATGCTTTTCCGGCCGAGGTGTCATCTGTGACCCTTTATGTATTTGATAAGCAGGGGCATCTCGTCGCAACAAGATCGGAGGATGTGCAAACTGAAAACGCGGAAAATTTTACAATAGATCTTGCCGGAATAGCCCCAGGTCGCTATGATCTTCTCGCATGGTGTGGAGTCAAGGATAATCCGCACTTTGTAGTGGCTCCGTCAGTCGCTTCCGCTGTCCTTCGTGAGGAACACAGTTGCTATGTCAAGCGTTCGACAGGCGACGACGGATTGTCGCATATACGAGAGGATATAGGACGTCTTTATCACGGGACTCTTACGGATGTCGATCTTACACCTGATGAGGGTACCTATGACTATACCGTAGCATTGACCAAAGACACCAATGTGATACGCATAGTGCTCCAGAACATATCCGGCGCACCAATGGAAAAGGATGATTACGAATTCATAATCACGGATGACAATGGTCACCTCGGACACGATAATATACCTCTTGATGACACTGAAATAATGTATCATCCCTGGTCCATACGTTCCGGAATGGCTTCGTTCCAACCTGGGGATGAACCGGTGGAACATGTGGGTGGGAAGGCTGTGTCTACTATGAGCGCGGTGATCACTGAGTTTACCGTCTCGCGCCTGATGAAAAGCCACCGTCCTTTGATGATTGTCAATACCAAGGATGGTAAAAATATTTTGACGCTTCCGCTTGTCGATTGCGCGTTGCTTGTCAAAGGCGAGTATCACAGACCTATGACCGATCAGGATTATCTCGACCGTAAGGATGAATATGATTTCACTTTCTTTGTGGACGGTGATTCAAAGTGGATTGATACCCATATTTATATCAATTCATGGCGGGTTGTTCTTGATGATGTTGATTTTGATTGATAATTTTGAGACAAGTTTGTATAAATGAGTCCATCATATCATATATACAGATTGCTGTTGTTCACCGTGGTTTTGGCTTTGGCTTCATGTTCGTCGGGACTTGACACTGCCGAATCCGATGCGCGTGTTCCTGATCAGGTGCGCGTGGATTTCCGTATGTCGTCGCTTGCTGCTTCCGCGTATGATGTTGACGGCTATGACAAAGACAATTATGATCCCGGAACAGGCACGCCTTTCGAAAATTTTATCGATGTGGAAAGCGCTGACGGTTATAGAATTTATTTTTTCGATGATGATAATCTCCGGTTAATTCAGGAATTGACCCTACCTAAGGTGACAGTTACCGATATAGTGGAAGGTGGAGGCCATTCCAAACATTACAGTGTCAAGGGTTCTGTGGACGGATTGTCGCGTTATCGTGATTTTCGGGTTGTGGTGCTTGCAAACTGGCCGTCCTATCCTGCTGTAAAGCCGGGGGTAACCACAATTGACGATATTGTCAATGATGCGTACTCGCTGTTTGGTCTTAGTGACGGAAATGATTTTCCCGTGTCGGTGGACAATCCGATACCTTTGTATGGAGTGAAACGTTGTACGGGGGTGGAGATGGTAAATTTCTCGGTGACTTCGCTTGGCACCGTGCATTTGTTGCGCGCTGTGGCCAAGATACATGTCAATGTTCCCGCTGATTCGCGCTACACGATAAAGAGTGCGGTGGTCTATAATTACAATCATACCGGCTATTGCGCGCCTGAAGGTGTATATGAGGAAAGCGATTATATCCATTGGAACTATCCGGATGACTATGTGCATAGATTGCATCTTGTCGAGGACGGGAATGCTCTCCCGGGCGCGTCAGTCGTAATGAGACGGGTGGATGACAGAAATTTTATAGCCTATCTTCCCGAGTATGACAATACGACAGGTGTGTCGCCACATGTGAGCATAGGTGTTAAACTCAATGAGTATATCGATAAGGAGTATCGGTTTGAGGCTAAGATGTATGATCGCGAAGGTGAGCCGTATATGGATCTGGAGCGAAACAATCTCTATCGTTTTACTATCAAAGCCGTAAATCCACCCACATCGGAACTGGATGTGTCGTTGGACCTTTTTCCCTATAAAATTTATGATCTTTCTCCCGGATTCGGGCAGTGACAATGAATCAGAATGTTCATGGATGCACAGTTGATGAAAAAAAGGCTACTTAGGACTTGCGTAGGTATATCGTTGTCAATTTTTTTGCTTTCTCTGGTTTCGGCCTGCGAGGAAGACAGACTTTACGACGAAGGTATTCCAGAAGGTAATTCGGAGGTGACATTCCGGATGGTATTCCGTCCGGAGCAAAGTGTCGATGTCAGCCGTTCGACTTCTGGAGACGCGATACGTGATATCGATAATATAAATATTCTTGTATATTCTCCCAAGGGACATTTGATGGAGCACCGCTATATATCCGATCCTAAACCGGTGGAGAATGAAAGGCCGTCGTATCCGGATGATACTGACGGTTCGAAACCGAAGCCGGAAGAAAGCTCCACGCAGCATGTCGATGTGAAGATGACATTGGCTAACGGGCGTTATAAGATTTATGCCGTGGCGAATGTGGGCGATCTTTCCAAGGTACACTCCAATGATATCGCGGACGAGAAGACCATGAAGTCTATCTCTTTTGCTTGGAATCCAGACAATGTCGTCTCCAACAGCCAGATGTCGGGCTATTTTACCGGGTCCGCGACAGAAGGACCGTATTATGGCGGTGATGCACCGATCGTAGAAATTAAAAATAGCGGTTCAATCCATTGTTGGTTGAGACGGCTGGCTTCGAAGGTTACAGTGGCCATCGATGCGTCGGAGATGAATGAAAATATCTACATTTACATTAAGTCCGCTCAACTGAAAGATATTCCGGTGAGCTGTAAGCTGATCGATGACAATAAAATGACGGATGAAGACGATAGGCTTGACAGCGACACTATTTCATTTGCGAACGGATCGGAGAGTGACCATAAAAAGTGGACGCTTCTGACGTGCGGACGTGGGGCTAACAAAATCGGAAGCCACAGTCATGTCGCCAAATCGCTTTTCTTCTTTGAGAATATGCAGGGTGTGCACAAAGACAAGCATAAATATCATGATGACTATGGCGCTGTCGAAAATCCTGATTCGCCCTGGCACAAGGACGGTGTGGCAAATGGCACATATCTTGAAATCGAAGGGTACTATTATAACCGTTCGCATGATAATCCCTCATACGGGGCTATCAAATATCGTTTTATGCTTGGAAAGAATACCATTGACGACTTTAACGCTGAGCGCAATGCCCATTATAAGGTGACGTTGAAATTTCGCAATAATGCGAATGACCCCGACTGGCATATAGAGTATAACTACATCCCGAAGCCACCGGAGGTGCTTGTGAACTCTCCGCTGTATATATCATATCTTCAGAACAGAGAACTGAATATTCCGGTCACGATTTTCTATGATAAAGAAATATCAGGAGCGGTTAGTTCCGTAAATATGAGCATTGTAGATAACAATTGGTTTTTTGATAAACATCTATATAACACTAGGTTTCCAGAAGATAGGTATGGCTTTTTGAATATGTCGTTATCTACGACGAACAATGACCCGACATATACTGCCTCGGCCACGTTTACTGAGCCTGATTATTACGATGACGAAAAATACAGGTATTCTTTGCCTGTGTACACACGGCCTATGGCCTTTTCATCTTCGCCTGTAATGTCTGGCAACAATTTCTTTGTAGGAGCTACTCGTCGCGCGAAAGTTCGCATTACAGTCAATTTTGAATTAGGAGGCTCTCTTTCGCAGGATGTAGAAGTTATACAAGTGCCTCGTTTGGTCAATCCATGCGGAGTATGGCGTTCCTATAATTCGGATAAAAAGTTCAAAGTCTCATTGACGAACGCTCTGACGGATGACGAAGCCACGACACCGTTGGGGTTTGATAAAATTGAATCTCAAGGGCCTTGGACGGCTAAGATCGTAAAAGGCGAGGATTGGGTGAGGATAAAAGACTGCCAATCCGATACGTGGAGTGCGGATGCTGTGACCGGAGGTACGGGATCGAATGTGGAGTTTGATTATAAACCGTCGGGAACTATCGCGGAGAGTGAGTCGCGTTTCGGTATGATAGAGGTTCGATATCATGACAACAACTGTTACCATGTGATATTGGTCAGCCAAGGTATGGCGCCTGTGGTTATCGATAATACAGCGTGGCACATGTCAAATCTTGAGATAGGAGACAAAGACACGGCCAATCCGTTGTTGGAAGGTTGTATGTTCAAATTCGGTAATTCGGATCAGGGCTTTCAGGCAAAGCAAAATTTGGATAAGAATTATGGATTTCAGAAGGACTGTAGTGGCAGGATGTTTGATATCTTGAAGCCGGACGGGTCAACGGAATCATTGAAATTTGATGATGTCTTGTGCGATACAACCGGTTTTGATGTCAAAGGTAAGGTCCGAGTCGCTTCGCATAAGGATTACATCGGTTTGACAGATCCGGAACGATTCAATCGTTATTATGGGGTTATGTATGGCGATGAATGTGATGAGACATTAATGGATCCGGATGAATCCAACACCTATACGAATGTGGGTGACAAAAAAGGTATGAGAGGGACTTTCATCTATGAAAAGTCGACAGGCAAAAGTTTGTTTTTTCCGATAGGTAACCAGGGTCATGGCCGAAGACAGTATAACGATTTCGTTTACGATGCAAATTGGAACGAAAGTGTCCATGGAGAGAAAAAGCAATACAGGCATGCATTGAAGTATGCAAACAGAACCGCCAAGATGCCTTGGACTACAGCTGCCAATAACCCGATGTTGTATAATCTTTATCGGGAACCTGGAGCTGTATACTGGTACGGTGAGCGATGGGATTCAGGACGGTTTGAGAGCGGGCTTTATCCCTATCCAGTATACCATTATGGATTTGATATGAATTATTTTACTTATGGATTTGAGTCATATGGTACTAATATCGTGCTTAGGATGAGGGAGGAAAATGTTTTTCAGCCTGGAGTGGGACGCAAATTGAACATGAGTGACGCTTGTTTTGTAAGGCGTGTTACGGATCTTACAAAATGAATAGGCTTAAAATAAGTTAAAATATAGCGGTGGCTTGAAAGGTGCTGATCAAGGCTTTGGTTATATAGCAAAAAATCGGTAACTTTGCGCCCGAATTATCAATACAAATCACTTTAATTAATGGCAACAAAAATCAGACTGCAACGTCATGGTCGTAAGAACTATGCGTTCTATCCCATTGTTATCGCCGACAGCAGGGCACCACGAGATGGTAGATTTATTGAAAGGATAGGTTCTTATAATCCGAACACTAATCCTGCTACAGTAACTTTGAACTTCGAGCGTGCTTTGTATTGGGTAAATGTTGGCGCACAGCCTACCGACACTGTTCGTACAATCCTCTCGAACGAGGGCGTGCTTCTCATGAAACACCTTCAGGGTGGTGTGAAGAAAGGTGCATTCGATGAGGCTGAGGCTCAGCGTCGTTTTGACGCCTGGAAAGCACAGAAGCAACAGTCAATCGATAAATTACGTGCTTCTATGGCTGATAAGAAAGAACTTGACGCCAAGGCTCGCATGGAAGCGGAAGTCGCTAAAAACCAGGCAAAGGCCGAGGAAGTAGCCAAGAAGAAAGCTGAGGCGGCAGCCGCAGCGGCCGAGGCTGAAGCAGCAGCAGCTCCTGCAGAGGAAGTTGCAGCGGAAGAAGCTCCCGCGGCTGAATAAGCATTGGTAAAACAACAGCGGTATCAAGCCGCAGTATGTAATAAACCCGCAATCTATTTTTAGGTTGCGGGTTTCTTTAATGTTTGGATGTGTCGATTGTGTCGATGATAGAAGAGAGGTTGTCTGTGCTAGTCCGAAAACCTTGTGGGTATGTTAAATCCGGGTATGCATCCGGGTATGCCGGTTTGTATTGCCCGTGATTGCCGATTCTCTCTATTTTTTAAGACGGTTTGCGATTTTTCGATGATGTGACGCGTTTGGCTTGTCACCGATATCGTCAAATATGTCTGCAAGGAGCGAATGAAGTGAGTGGAGTGCATGGCGTGGATATTCATTCTCTTCGATTAAAGATAGTGCCACAAGGCAGCGGTCCATTGCGTTATGGGCATCTCCGTTCCGGTAATACGCCATCCCCATTTGCAAAAGCGAATCAAAGTCGAAAGGATCGAGTTTGAGGGAATGTGCGAGGTCGCTGATTGCCGAAGGATAATCCTCAAGGCTGATATATGCGAGTGCCCGGCCATAGATAGCCGGACGATGGTTCGGTAGCAGGGTCAGTGCTTTGTCATAGTTGGATATGGCCGGCAATGGCATGTCGTCAAGCCGGCAGTCATCTCCGAGAGATGTGTATTCGGCCGCCATATCGCGAAATCGTTCGGAGTCGGCTTTGATCTGGTGTTCGAGTTGCTCGATGCGTTTCTCAAGTTTTTTGATCAATCCGAGCCGGCGACGCGCAAGCCTCATGGCAGAGGTGTTGTCAAGGAGACTGTATGACCGGTTGCCTTCGATGAACAGATCGAAAGCTTCTGCCATTTTTCCTTCGTCGGCTTTTTTGAGGGCGTTCAGGAAGCATTCATCGGCATGTGCCTTTCGCATGGCGTCGTCAATGAGTATGGGATCGTTGAACGAGTGGCTGAAATTGATAATGGCTGGATTCACGAATATATCGCGGTCTGCGACGGTCGATCTGAGTGTCAGTCCTTCGAAACTGCGACATCTTGACAGTGCGACGTAAGTTTGGCCTCCGGTAAAGGCTCCGCGACCGAGGTCGATGATCACGTTGTTGAATGTAAGCCCCTGGCTTTTGTGTATGGTTAACGCCCAGGCAAGTTTTACGGGATATTGGGTGAAACTTCCAAGCTCCTCTTCTGTTATTTTGTTTGTCTTTGCGTCGAAACTGTATTTTATGTTCGACCATTTTTCTGGTTCGACTTCGTGGATATCTCCGTTTTCGAGCTGTATTTCAAGCAGATCTTTTGTTAAGGCGGTTACGGTTCCTATTGTTCCATTGACCCATAGGCGATCCGGGGAGTTTTTGATGAAAACAATCTGTGCTCCTTCTTTGAGTGAGAGTTCAAGATCGGTAGGTAAAGAATTTTCAGGAAAATCTCCTTTGATCTGTCCGGTAAAAGTGAACAGTGGTTTATCAATGGCATTTAATCGGACTTCATTTATGTGATCGACCATGTCACGACGTGATGCGAGTGTCATGGTCGGGGTTTCATCGTTTCTTTCGTTGAGAAGGGTAGGGTGAATACAGCGGGAGTTTAGTTTAGCGAGATCGGACCGTGTGACCGTGCCCATACGTATTCGGTCAAGGAGTTCTACGAAATCGTTTTCAGCTTGGCGATAGACTTTACGTAGTTCTATCGGTACAAGATTTATACGTTCGAATACGCGTGCTGAGAAAAAGAAGGTGTCACGATAGAATTTTCTGAGGATATCGCGCATATCGCTTGTCAGAACGGGTTCGAGCTGAAACACGTCTCCGACAAAAAGAAGTTGTTTCCCTCCGAATGGTTCGCGCTGGTTGCCGGAATATGTACGCAGGAGAAGGTCGACAAAATCGATTATATCTGCTCTCACCATTGAAATTTCGTCGATAACGATTAATTCGACTTCGCGTATGAGTTTAACAAGATTACCGGGATATTTCATCCTTTGTTTTATCCTGTCGTTGGCGAAATCAGGGTCGCCTGGTACAATAGGTTTGAACGGTATGCGGAAGAAAGAATGAAGGGTCACTCCGCCAGCGTTTACAGCCGCTATGCCTGTAGGCGCGAGAACCACATATTTCTTATGCGTATGAGATGTTATATATCGCAGAAAGGTCGATTTTCCCGTACCGGCTTTGCCGGTAAGGAAAATCGACTGTTTCGTGTGTTTCAACAATTCCCATGCTTTTATGAACTCGGGATTGTCGAGATCTATGTTTTCAGTGTCGTCCGCGGGCTTTTTCTTGATTGACCGCGAAGTCTTTTTTGCCATTTGTGGGATTGATGATCAGAATCGGACACCGACGGTCAGCACGAGGGAGTTGTTGTTGTCTGTCACTTTTGCTGTCGGGGCGGATACATATATGTATTCGTTTGGATTGTTTTCTACATAGTCTGTGAAAGCACTGTATTTGCTTGAGCGATGACGGTGGACGTATGCCAGGTCGGCATAGAAGTTCTTGTATCGGTAGCCGAGACCGCAGGTGATGTAGTTTGTAGACTTGTCGAATGTATATGAAGGATTGGTCTCGGTGTCGTCCGGACCGGATGTGTATACCATTGTGGGTTCAGGGCGGTTGCCATTCATGGTGTGCCCTCTCATGGCTTCTGTGGTGACAGGAGATGTTTCGTACATATAACCGGCACGGACGCTGAATTGCGGAGTCACGCGGTATTCCGCTCCGAGACGGAATATATGGCTGGCTTTATAATAAGTCTTGATATCTCCGTTTATGTCGTTAAAGTTGTTTCCGTCATAATCCTGAACTTTTATATCGTTTGTCGCGCGATATTCATAGTCCGCACTGATTATCCCGCGCCCACCGATCACCCCAGCGGCACCGACCATCAGGCGCCATGGTGTGCGGCTCTTCCAATCAAATTCGCGGAGATAACCATCGTCTGTGTAGGCATTTCCGGAGACAGGATTGTTATAGTCGGGAGAGTTGTAATAATACTTCATCTGTCCGCTTCCTTCGTATGAAAGGTTGTAATAAGTGGGAGTGTGTACGGCTAAGCCGATACGGAATTCATTGATCGGTTTGATGATCACACCTGCTTTGAAGTTGAATCCGCTTCCATAGATACGCTTGTAGTTGGCAAGTGTGTAATCGGCATCTCCTCGCACCGTTCCTCCTAGTAGACCGGCGGAGACGTTTGCGTTCTGTATGTTCTCCGAATAATAGGCATATTGGCGGAATTCCACGTCGGTGATACCAAATCCTATACCCCAATAGACCATGTCCGAGACATTGCCTCCGAAGTTAATGGCATATTCGTCGATATATCCTTTTTCCACTACGTCAGCATATGCATTGCCGGTCGATTTTATGGTTTCAGCTCCGGTGGCGGGGTCTTCTCCATAATTGAATAGGCCTGCGTATCTTGTTGCGTTCTTAGTCACCGGATTTATGGCTGCACCGGTATACATGAGAGTACTCAACCATACGGGGTAGTTGTCGGCCCAGTATGGATTGTATTTATTATAGTCGTCTGTCCACATTTCGGACGGTGAGACACCGTTGGTATAGTCGGCCACATAGTTGGTGAGCGATGTGTTTATTGAGCCTATTGAACCTCGGTATCGACGGTCGAATGATGCGGTGCGTGAGTAGCTTGCACCCCAATTGAAAAACGGCATCACGGAATTGCTTCCTAAATTTACCGTTCCGATATATCCGAAATTGTTGCAGGCCACGCGCGTTTTATTGATTGTGTTACTGCCGTCACCGCCAATAAATTTGGAAGAGTGCATTGTGATGTCGAGTGTGGCACTGATATCGCTGCTACGATACACTCCGATGCCACCGGGGTTTTGATTTAGCGTTGAGATGTCGCCACCGAGAGCGGTGAACGCTCCGCCCATAGACATGAAACGCGCGCTTCCGCGAAGGTCGTTCTGAGAGATTGAATATGCGTCGATAGCCGTCTGGGCTATGATTGCCGAGGGAAGAATCATGAGCATCCCTGCCAATAGAGTCTTGTTCATAAGTTGAGGGTTGTGAGTTTTTATAGACAAATCCAAATTGTATGAATTCGTCTGAAGCCTGTCTCCGCCCAGACCTGAATATAGATGTTATGGGAGTGGACGAAGGTTCGGGCGTGGTAGAAGTTCAGCAGCTTCACATAGCGCTGGACGGCGGCGGTGCCCAGGCCCGCGCCGGAGAGGGGGCGGCGGGTGATAACCTCCAGCCCCGCCTTGAACAGATCGGAAGAGCGTCGTGTAGGGAAAGAGT
>CAJULW010000034.1 GCA_910587515.1 uncultured Duncaniella sp. | reverse complement strand
TGAACTACAGAGGTTTGCGATATTTCAGCAATGTTTCTGGTGCAAAAGTACGACTATTATACGGATTTACCAAATCCAATAATTTAGTTTGTAGCGTGGAAGATTAGGAATTTCCCATTCTATCCATTGAACTACCAAGGCGTCGTGATGATAGGACGTGCAAAATTACAATTATTAATCGGATTTTGCAAAATCAATCTGACAATAGCAATACAACCGTATCAAAATCATTAAAAATAACGGATAATTTTCAGACTATCAGATATGCTTTGACGGTTTTTTGGGGAATCTCACGGTGAATCTTGTCAATCCGTCATGTCCGGTAGCGAGAGAGAATTTACAGTCATGCTTGGCCAAGACGTCGCTTATGAACAATAGACCTATGCCCTGACCGTCGGCTTTTGTCGAGAAAAAGGGGCTGAAGAGCATACGCGATACTTCCGGTGTTATCCCGGAGCCGTTGTCGGTTACGGTGACTGTTGTCGGGTTTGCCGTAGTGGATATATTGATTGAACCGTTTTCACCGATGCTTTCGACCGAATTCTTGATTATGTTTATGAAGGCCTGCTCAAGCAGTATCGGATCTATCATTGCGATCAGCGGTTCCGGACTCAAATCAAGGTTTAATGATATGTTTCGTGTCGAACATAGGCTTTCGAACAATATACGTCTGTTTTTCAGATATAGGTTAAGGTCGCTTCGTTTAATGTCAGCGTCAGGAATCTTTACGACATTGGCAAATGAAGTGATGAATCCGCTCATGTCCGAACATCGCGATTTGCATACGCTTATTAGTTCCGCGAGTTCCAAATAGGTTGTATCGTCGCTGTCTTTAAGTATCTGCCCGGTTGTCGAGAGCATAGAATTGACACCTGCCATGGTATTGTTCACCTCGTGGGCTATCATTCGTATTACCTTTTCGTAGCTTTTTTTCTCGGCTTTCATGATCTCATCGGTAAGTTTCTCTATCAATATGAATGGATGGGGAAATCCTTTGTCCATAAAAAATAGTTTAGAGCAGCGATAGATCATGGAATCGTTTAAGCGTTCGGTGACAGTCCCTCCAAGTGGTATTGACGATATTATCATCCCGAGAGGAGAGTTTATCATGCCAATTGCCATGCCGGAAAGTTCGGATTGCTTCTCGAATCCGAGAAAAGTGGCAGCGGCTGTGTTTGCTGTCTTGACGGTGTCCTTGTCGTCCAATATGAGTATTCCCATCGGTGATACTCCGATTAGCAGGTCGAGGAAATGGTTTTGTTCCCTTAGTTTGAGCCGTTCTTCTTTCAGGGATTGCATCATGCCGTTAAACATGTCAATGATGCGGTCGGCCTCGTGTTGGTTGACATGGGCGAGCCTGCTCCCAAAATCTTGTTCTCTCAGAAGATTTATACCGTTGCTGATACTTCGCAAGGGCTTCTTTATTTTTCGGTAAAACAAAATGAGCAGAAGAAAAGACAGGGCCGATGACGCTTGCGCTATATATAAAGCTGTATTTCCTTCGTGTTTCATCAAGAGTAGCAATATCGCAACCGACATTGCTGAAAGAAGCATGAGTATAGCTAATATCCAGTTTATTCTCATGGTTTTATGTCGTATTTCTCCATGCGCCTGTATAGGGCCTGACGGCTTATTCCGAGCAGCGATGCCGTGCGGCTCAGATTTCCTCCGCATTGTGCCAGGCTCTGTAGGATGGCCGCTCGCTCTTTAGCATCGAGGCTCGACATCGCGACGTTGCCGGTGACTGGTGGCTCTCCTGTGTATTGGGCCTGAAACTCCATTGAGCCGAGGGTTGTTTTGGAGCTTACCAGCAATGTGCGTTCGACAAGGTTTTTAAGTTCGCGAATATTGCCGGGATAGGGCAGGGATGACAGAAATGCTATCGCCTCGTCTGTTATTTCCGGTTCGCGTATGCCGTTTTGCCTGCAATGGCTTTTGACTATATGCCGCACGAGCAGAGGGATATCTTCCTGCCGTTCGCGTAAAGGTGGCAATGTCACGGTTATAAGGTTTATGCGATAGAAAAGGTCCTCACGAAATGTCTTCTCGTTGACCATGGCTGGAAGATTGGCGTTTGTCGCGCATATCACCCTTACGTCGGTGTGTCTTGGACGGCTGTCACCCAGTATTTCGTAGGTGTGTTCTTGAAGCACACGCAAAAGTTTCACTTGGCTGTTGAGATCCAGTTCTCCGATTTCGTCAAGAAATATTGTGCCACCGTCGGCCATGGCGAATCTTCCCTCTCTGTCGGACACCGCTCCGGTGAAGGCGCCTTTGCGGTGTCCGAACATCTCACTTTCGAAAAGCGATGTGGCTATCCCTCCAAGATTTACCTTTACCATCGGTTTGTCGCGCCGGTGGCTATTTCGGTGTATCGCTTCTGCGATCAGTTCTTTGCCGGTTCCGTTTTCTCCCATGATGAGCACCGAAGCATCAGTGGCTGCTATGCGTTTGACCGTGTCGAACACATTGAGCAGGGCCGGTGATTGTCCGATGATAAAAGAACGGTCGAAATTACTTTCTTCATCTTGCGGAGCGGACCTGCCATTTAATTCTATAGCGAGGCTTATACGACGCATTAGCGTTGTGTTGTCCCATGGTTTAGTTATGAAGTCGAACGCACCGGCCTTTACGCCTTCGACAGCGAGCGAGATGCTTCCCCATGCGGTCATCAGTATGACAGGTGTGTCAGGCTTGAATATTTTTATCTGGCGCAAGAGGGTCAGCCCTTCTTCTCCGGTTGTCGAGCGTGTGAAATTCATGTCAAGCATGACGAGTTGTAATTGTTGAGAGCGTACAATCGCCATGGCTTCCTTCGGAGTGGAAGCCAATGTTGTTTCGAAACCGGAACGTGTCAACAACAGTTTCAATGACAGTCGTATGGCTGCGTCATCGTCTACGATAAGGATCATAATGCAAAGATAAGATTTTTTTACCGTTTGACAATAGCGTCGATGTCGGCTTCAATGCCGCTGTTGGACGAAAAATCCCATAAAGCGACGCTACGCAACTGATAATAGTAATTCCAATAGAGGTGGAGTTGATTGATGTATGCTTGACGGCTTTCGTCTTTGCTAATCTGGGAGTCGTTCAGGTCAAGGGTGGAAATTTTGCCTATCAGGAATGTCTCTATGTTGGTTTCGTAGCGACGTTGGGCTATGGCGTCAGCGCGAAGCGAGATTTCGACTTGTTTTTGCTGGTTGTTGAAACGCTCTACAAGCATGAATATGTCCTGATCGAAATCCATCTGTTCTTTTCGCAAACGGCTCATGACCACATCGCGGTTGCTTTCGCTCACTTTGACTTTGCCGCGACGCTTACCCCAGTCAAGTATGGGAACCTTGAATCCGACTTCGACAACTTGATTGTCCTTGAGCCTGTCGTATGCGGCTCCTAATTTATCAGCCGTACCGGTATATCCGATCTGGGCGAACAATGTGATCTGCCTTTGATCTCCTTTGGCCTTGGCTACCGAGTAGTCGGCTTCGAGCTGTCTGCGACGTATGTTTTTGGCGAAGCTGTTGTTTCTGTGGGCCTTTTCGATCACGTCTTCGTAGCTTATTAACGCATGGGGAGTATCCTCAGGTACTACTGGTTCAAGGATGACTTCTTCTTCGATGCCGAGGAAAGTCCTTAGTTGGAACATTGCCGATTTGTAATCGCTTTCGCATTCTGTCGATTTGGATTTGGCGTTCAACAGGTTCAGTTCAAGTTGTAGAAGATCGTTTTTGCTTATCTGTCCCATTTCCCGTTTTGCTTTTGCGACCTCATATAGCTTTTCTGCGTTTATCAGGTTTTGTGTGGCTATACCTACATTCTCTTTTGAGAGGAGTAGTGAAAAATATAGGCGTATGGTCGTCATTGCGACCTGCTCGGTCGCGCTCATGAATGCCGCTTTTGCTTCGGAGTAACGTACGGGTTCGATCTTTCGTTCCCATTTTATATGGTTGACTCCGAAAATTGGCTGAGAGAGAGTCAGGGCAATGGGAATAGACATGAAACGGTTATATTTAGTCCCGTCAAGTTGTTTGAGGAAGTCGATGGATGTGTTTAGCGAAAGTGTGCCGCCCGTTAGCCAAATGTTTTGATCGATTGAAAGCTCACCGTTCATCTGCAAAAGATTGTTTCGGACGAAGGAATATGATCCGTCGTTGGATTGGTAGGTGCTGTAGCTTTTGCGATAGCTCGGAGCAGTGGCCTTGAAATTGATTTCCGGAAGCAAGTCTGCACGGTATGTCCTGTATGTCCAATAGGCTGTTCGGAGTTCGTTCAGAGCCACGGCTGCGTCCACGCTGTTTGTTCTTGCCTCTATAATGGCCTCGTCAAGGCTGATGGTACGGACATTTTCTGCGTTTATTCCGACTATCGCAAGCATTGACAGGATAATTGTTTTGATTCTGGTCATTGTTAAAAGGGTTGTTTTCAGTATGTTGCGCTGTATGCCGGTGTCGCTTTATTGTACCTGGCGACCGTCAAAGAAGCGGATTATACGGTCTGTCTGTCTGGCTTGTTCTTCGTTATGGGTCACCATTACGATGGTTCGGCCATCTTCCTTGTTCAGATTGTGCAAGAGATTCATGACTTCCGAACCCATTTTGGAGTCAAGGTTGCCTGTCGGTTCGTCGGCAAGTATGATTTCGGGATTTCCGACAATTGCTCTTGCTATCGCCACGCGCTGACATTGGCCTCCGGAAAGTTGCGATGGTGTATGGCGCATACGGTGGCTCAACCCGACACGTTCCAACGCATCCTTTACCAGTCTGTTTCGTTCAGACGATCCTGTGGAGCGATATAGCAATGGCAGTTCGACGTTGTCGAACACATTTAGCGAATTGATCAGATGGAAGCTTTGGAATACGAATCCGAGTTTGGCATTGCGGAATGCAGCCAATTTGCTGTCGCTTGTTTTGCCGATAGAGGTCCCGTCGATTGAAATAGTTCCGCTTGTAGGGGTATCGAGTAGTCCTATTATGTTGAGGAGTGTGGATTTGCCGCAGCCTGACGGCCCCATGATGCTTATGAACTCTCCTTTTTCGATTTCGATGTTTACGTTTTCGAGCGCGAGTGTCTCGATTTCTTCCGTGCGGTATACTTTGTTGATATTTTCAAGTTTTATTATTGCCATAATAGATTGATTTTTTTAATTGACAGTAGTATTGTTAATAGTATTTTTATTCATCCTTTAGTGCGTCGACCGGATTTGCGTGGCTTATGCGCCATGCCGGAAAATATATACCGATAGAGACCGTGATCATAAGGGCTACATAGATTATTGCGGATATTATTCCGAAATGCATCCAAAAACTATCATGCCAGTGCGGCATTGCTGTTATGATTGTATCTGAATGTCCCCACATCGAATCGGGTTCGAACAAGCCCTCTTTACGGATGTACAGATAATAAAGTCCGCAGCCGATTACGCATGATAAAGTGGTCATGATCCAACCCTCGCTAATGATTTCGCGAAGTATAGAGCCGGGAGTGGCACCGAATGAGCGCATGATTCCAGTGTCGCGGCTGCGTGTACGGGTCTGTAGGTAAAACGTTCCGATTATCCCGAGGCAAAGATTGATGAAGAAAAATGATACAAGAGCCAGTGATATAATATATTTGTTTCGCTCTATCCTTGACATATTGTCTTTGATGTCTGTGTAAGAGATTGGAGAGTGTGCGTATATATTGCCGCTGCGGAGACTTTTACTGATCATCTCGGAGTATTCCACGATGAATCTGTCAGGATTTACCCCAGGCTTGAGTCGTAGTGCCAATGATACTGAGTTTGCGCTGCGTATTTTACTGTCTTTTTCATATTTATACACTATGGGGCTTCTGCCCATTGTCGAACGGTAGATGGCGTCATCCGTAACCCCAGCGATAAGTTTATTGCGGTCCCATTCGTAACGGTGACTTGCTGTGTTGCTTGATTCGTTCAGATAGTGTCCCACCGGGTTTATACCGGGGTGCATTATTCGCGCCACACTTTTGCTGATGATGATATCGTTGCCAGACAGCGGAGGTTCGACGAAGTTGTTTCCGTCAAGGTCTTTGATCCCGAATGTTTTGAAGAAGTCTGTGTTTCGGAAAAATTTTACGACAACATAGCATCCGTCAGTCGAATCGGCAGGGAATGAAGAAACATTCATTGAGCCTTGTTCAAAAGAGGTGTTGGTGACTATAGTTGCATTTTCGACCTCGTTGTAGGTGCGCACTTTATCTAACAGACGTCTGACATCATCCATGAACTTCTCTGCGTTTTCTGCTTTGTATCCGCGACCTTTTTCTGGGATCTCCGAAAGGCTGATTGAAACAAGGCGGTCTATGTCGTAGCCCGGTTGTAGAGATAGATTGTAGCCGGTGACTATCGCGGGGTCAAGAACGACCCAGGCGACGATCGTTATGAGTATCAGTTCTAATATGATCCAGACATTGCGTCTCCGACGTGCCCACAGGCTTTTTAATATAAGTTTAAGCATAGCGTTACTTTTTTTCGTTTATGGATGATACAATCTGTTTGCGAAGCGCCAGTCTGACCGGAATATATGCGGATATTATATTCATGATTATACAAATAGACAAGGCTGTTATGAAAATTGAAGGGGCGAACAGCATTTCTAAAGACACTTTGGCCTCTACCATATCGCCAAGATAAGACCAGCTGTTATCGATGAGTCCGAGAATCCATCCATGGCATATATACAGAATTGACCATGCTGCGATAAGACCGACTATGCCACCTGTGATAGTCAACAATAAATTCTCAAACATTACCTGTCGGCACAAAGCAGACTTCGTCCCCCCGAAACTGCGTCTGATTCCCATTTCTGACATTCGTCTGTCCATCTGTCCACCGATGATTCCGCTGATATTTATCGCTGGGATTATCAGTAATACAAAGAGCAATGTCAGATATGGTTTTATCTTTTCCGCAATTCCTTTTTTTGAGCTATCATCTGTCTGTGTACCGGAACTGAAAACGGATTCGGCATTGGTGGCTACTGACGGAAACCATACTCTCCATCCGGTTGTGTCTGAGGCGTTGATACGTCTAAGCATATCATCAAGTTCATCTTTAAAAGCTTGTTGTTGCTCGTTGTCTTTCACCTTTATGCCAAGTGTATATTGGCCTAAGAACCGTTTCATTTCTGATCCCTGATTTTTATTGTACCAGTTATCAGATGTATATGGATATAGTATCTGTGCAAAAGATTTATCGAAAATGGATGAGCCGGGCTTTATGACTCCGATGATCTTAAAATCACGGTAATTCATGGAGATTGGTTTCCCTACGGCATTCTCCGCACTGCCATACAACCGGTCGGCAAGATCTTTTGTTATTATGGCCACAGATACTCCGGAGTCGAATTCTGCTTGGGATAGCGGTCGTCCGTTAATGAATTCATATCCGTAAAGTTTAAAGAAGGCTGGATCGATTCCTTTTTTTAGCGCTTTCAGATCGCCTGAGCCGTCGGTCGGTTGTAGAAAAGTCCCTGTGGCCGGTAAGTTCACTGTGATATATTCGTAGTTTTTTAAATTTGAAATATACTCGTCTATCAATGGAAGACCGATATTGTTGGTTGATTGGGACGATGTCTCATCATTGCGGATGGTAACATTGTTTATGTATAATGTCGTGTCACGGTTGTATTCCGGATATATGGGAGCGATACGTATGTAATATAGTATTACATAGACCATTGTAAAGGCTACGGCAAACGCCACACCTCCAATGTAGAGGGCTGTGAAGCCAGGATTGTTGCGTGCTTCAGCGATTGTCTGTCTGAATGATTGTGATATATTCATTATTGCACTGGTTTAATTAAAATCATTTTTAGAGGATATGTTTACTTGATTTTTATCGTAGTTGATTCTTTGAACCGTTTTAGATCGTTGATGGCTACCTTGTCACCGGGTTTTAGCCCGCTGACAACCTCTACATAGTCATAATTGCTTTCTCCGAGGCGTACGTTTCTTTTTTCAAGCTCATTTTCAGAGCTCATTACAAACAGTTCGTATGAGCCGGGGCCGCTGTAGAAAGAACCGTTTTTTATTCTTGTGACATTTTCCATTACGTCGCACATGATGTATACATCTGTTTTCAGTCCAGAACGCAGCCGTGGATTGGAGGAGTCGTCGAGACGTACCGAAAAAGCTATGACTCCGTTGAGCGATAGAGGGGTGACGTTGCTGACGATACCGGTCAGGCGATCATTGCCTGCTTTGACAATCGCTTTGGAACCTACGCGTATCCTGTCACCGTATGAGTCAGCGAGTTCTCCTTCGACTTTAAAGTTACTGAGGTCGGATATAATGGCGATTTTTTCCCCCTCGGATACTTTTTGGCCTATCTGGTCGTTGATAAATGTCAGTGTGGCGCGACGAGGTGAGCGTATCTGTGCATCATTGATTGTCCGGTTCATCTCTCCGAGATTCTTGTGGGCTATGTTTATGCCAAGGTTTTTAACATTCAGTCCGGCATCGGCCACCTTGTGCTCATTGTCGAGTTGTTGGCGCATTTGCTCGAGTTCGAGTTTTCCGGTGTTGTATGAAAGCTCTGCCTGTCTCACTCGGTCTCCCGTCCCTGAGCCAAGGCTGTCGAGATAACGCTCGTTGCGGAGCTCGACCTCGAGTCTGTTGACTGTCATTTCTTTTACTTTTACTTGCATCGCAAGATCGCTTAGCCGGGTATGGTTGTTGACTTTCTGCTGTTCAAACTCATAGCGTTTCATCTCAATCTCGTCTTTGATTTTGTTTAACTCTGTTTCAGTGCTCTGTAGATCGAGACGGAGTATCGGGGTTCCGATGTCTACACTGTCACCGGCCTTGCAATAAATTTCGATTATACGCGTGCTGATCGGTGATGTGATGATTTCTTCAAAGGCCGGAGTGACATTTCCTGAGCCAGTAACTGTTGTTTCGATTGTTCCGGAGTCGACTGTCGCTATCATGAGATCATCCCGATCAATGGTTGATCTCATAGCAGTCATCATCAATGTCCCTGTGGCAACGATGCAGATGCCTCCGACAGCGAAAGGAATCATTTTTTTTCTGCGAGCATGGTTTCGTTCGGTTTTTGTAAGTTCTCTATCCATTTATAAATTGTGGGTTTATGTTCTGCCACATAATATAGCATTAACCGTGCCAAAAATGTAAGTAGTTGATTATTAATGTTAAGTAAAATTAGGTGTGTCCGATAGCGGACATAATTGTCCGCTGTTTCGTATATATCGTACAGCAGACCGCGTGTTGTTTTAGAATGAAAATAGATCAAAAATCAGATTAAAATTTAAAATTGCTATAAAAATATGCTGAAATATTTGCACAATTAAATAAAACAAACTAACTTTGCACACGTCAAAACAGAAAAGCTACTTTTAAATTCCATTGTTTAGCGAAACAATAGTGTGGCTTTTAAGTATTTGTCAAGGAGAGATGGCAGAGTGGTCGATTGCGGCGGTCTTGAAAACCGTTGAGGGTAACACCTCCGGGGGTTCGAATCCCTCTCTCTCCGCCAAGCATTTAAACAAAACCGCTGTAAATAAATAGTTTACGGCGGTTTTACTTTTATATACATACAAAATTCCATACAATTTGTAAGAGGAACCTCAGTCCATACAAATGTGTTGGTGTCATAGAAAATCACGCTTCCGGCAATCGGTATCTTGGATGTTCAAGAGGGAAAATAAAGTTTCCAATGCCATTTTTCTGTGGAGGCTGTGAATAAGGTTTCTTGTAGAGGTCATGTCTCGACCTCTATTATCGGTTCTCTGTATTTATTTGCATAACTCAGTTCATCTGGGAACTTTCTCTCGTTCCATTTTTGGACGTGTATTTGTATGGGATTATATCACCACGACATTATTGATACTTACAGATAACTCCTGATGACTTCTGACAACTCTTATAGTCATCATAATCGATTGATATGATGAACTATACCACCAAATAGAAGAAATCGGTAAAAAATGACTCCATAAATTTTTTGAAGAAAAGTGTCCGGAATTTCGTTCTGTATCAAAAGTCATTTATAACTTTGCAGAGTCTCATTGAGACACACTGAGTATGGCCATACTCCATAATTGCCTTTATCGCCCTATATTGTCTTTATTGCCCTGTATTGTCTTTATCGAACTTTTCCCAATAATTATAATAACACACTTTTATGGAGATACAGCCATTATTATCCAAACCGGTGTGGCAGATGACAGGGGAAGAGCTATTATTTCTCTCCCGGCAGACAGCCGACACCGAAAGCCATACCAACTCAACCAAAGAGAATCCGTCCGAGAAAAGATATGTTTACGGCATTGCCGGAATATGCGAGATTTTCGGATGCAGTAAACCGACAGCTATCCGTATCAAGAAAAGCGGACGCATCGACAAGGCCATAACGCAGGTGGGCCGCAAGATTGTGATTGATGCCGAACTTGCCCTGCAGCTCGCTTCGGCTAAACCCAAACCAAACAAGAGACATTAACCGGAAGACGGCATCGGGGATGTGTGTCATATCCTCATGCCCTATTGTCAGAGTTGCACCATTGCGTTCACGCACTGGTGTAACTCCCGGCAACTGTCTAATTACAACCACTCAATCACAACAATGTATAGAACATTCAATCACAACAATCGTCAACGCAGAGCTGCCGAAGCCGGTTGCGGACTTTACGAAGATGACGATACGTCTCTATTTGGCGCATCTCAGTCCGTCAATAAGGATGCCGCTGTAGATTATTCTTTCCCTTTAGAGATATTCCCGAAAGCTATCCGAGGCATAATCAAGGCTCTTGAAGAATACGAGAACTATAATGTTGATTTCACAGCGGCTTCATTCCTTACAGTATTCGCGGCTGCTATGGGTAACACATGGTCAGTCCGCTTCATGACCGGATGGGTAAGCCGACCGATAATCTACATGGTGCTTGTCGGCTCGCCGAGCTGCGGCAAGACACCGCCATTGCAACAGGCGGTCGCACCTCTTCTCAAACTCGACGGAGAGTATGACATGATCTATTGCAAGGAGATGGAAACCTACCGTCGTTGGGAACGTATGTCAGCGAAGCAACGTGAGAAACATTCTCTCCCCGAAGAAATGAAGATGCCTCAGCGAAAATGCCATGTGGTGGTTGACTCGACCGTAGAGGCTCTTATCGGAGCTTTGCGCGACAATCCGCGCGGAGTGCTGATTTACAAGGATGAGATTGACAGCCTTCTTTCCAATTTCAACCGCTACAACGGTTCGGACGAGGGCTACTTTCTCAGTCTGTTCAGCGGCACGCCTTTCAAGTACAGCCGTAAGTCAAACAACGAGCATATTTTTCTCGCCAATCCCTACTGTTCTATTATCGGCTCAACTCAGCCGGGGCGTCTGGGCGAACAGTTCGGCGGCAAGCGAATGATGAACGGCTTTTCATCTCGATTCCTGAAAGTCTATCCAGAAATTGACAAGATGCCGTCGTGGAACGACACCGCCATGCCTGACGGCGTTCTTGAAGAATGGGAGCGAATTATCCGAAAGGTGGTAGCCG